>NC_017946.1:1389508-1736885 GCF_000263735.1 Pyrococcus sp. ST04
TGGTTTTATGCTCATTCGGGGAAGAGTAAGAGAAAGCAAGATACCAAAGTTTAAGCACAGATGGTTTGGAGTTCTAGAAGTCGAAGCCAAAGATTCTAGTGAAATTTACCGCTTATATATGAGCGGCGTAGCCCAATGGTTGGTAGAAGGAGATGAGGTGGAGATAAAAGTTCTTAAACCCCCAAAGGAGAAGGACGGAATAAAGATTTTGGAGTTCAATGATTACGAGCTATATAAATTCTATAATGGAGAAAGGATTAAGGTTTGGCCTCTCTGGGAAAAACTGTACAAGGCAAAGAGGTTTTCTCCACTAACTGGAGAGTTGCTTTATGAGTACGAGATTAGGGCAAGAGAAGCCACATACGAGAGTGATTTTGAGGCTATAGCTGAGCTTGAACAGTACCACTATGCAAGTCAGAAAGAGAAAGTAGCTCTGTGGAGATGTGAGAAGTGTGGGACAATAATAGAGGCAAACACAAAGCCAATATGTCCCAAGTGTAAAACGGATAAGCATGTCCATATATTAGAGATTAAAGGATCAACACCAGCTTCGAGGTTCCTTCTCCTAGAGCTTGTAAAGAGGGAGGAGTACGAGCCAAGAATATTAGCGTATGTGAGAGTGGATCCACCAATCCCCCTAATGCACAGAAAACTGCCAAATGGAGATGTTGAAAAGAACATTAGGGAGAAAATATTCCCTGAGGAATGGCTAAAGCCAAGCTTTTGGCCAGAAAAGATAATGCATGAGCTCTTTATGGAGCTCAGAAAGAAGTATCCAAAGAAAGTTGCGAGATCGCTACTCTGGGAGAAAGCGAAAGAGAGGGCACTCAGAGAGAGCGATACAGCTGGAGCCAGGATAGCCAGAGTTGTCGTTCATCCTGACTATCGCTCAGATGGATTAGGACAACTAAGCGTTAAAGCAGCACTTGAATGGATCGCCGAGAGAAGAATTCCAGAGATGAGAAAAAGGAAGCACTTTGTAGAAACGATAGCCCAGATGGCCCGATATAATCCCTTTTTTGAAAAGGTGGGATTTAAGTTTGTCTGGGAAACTGCCAGTGGGAGACCAGTCTTGATATATCCCTTAACTGAGGAAGCCAAAGAGTACTTAGATAGGTACTTCAAAGAGGACCCATATGCTCCAAAAGAGCCTTTATGGAGACCGAGTTATGGAAAAGTTGAGAAAATGAAGGGGTCGATAGTGTTCAAAAACGTCAGCAAGGTCTTTGAGAGCGAGCTTGATATAAAAGGACTGCCAGAGGAGATACAAGATCTGCTGAAGGCTTTTGGTGTTAAACATAGGGTCATTCAAAGGCCAGTGCTTAGGAACCTGAACTTTGAAATTAAGCCGGGAGAGATAATAGCAGTGGTTGGAGCTAGTGGAGCCGGAAAAACGACACTACTCAGACTGATTTTGGGAGCAGTTAAAGGATTCTGGGAGGAGAAGTATAGGCCAACAAGCGGAGAAATTAAAGTACCCGACAATGTGAAGGTCTCTGTTCTCATCCCTGGAGAATTCGAGCCAGAATTTGGATCGGAGAGTATATTAGAGCATGTTTACAGGAAAATAAAGGATCTTAACGCGGCTGTGGAGGTTCTAAACAGAGCTGGATTAAGTGACGCAGTTCTCTATAGGGCTAAGTTCTCCGAACTCTCTACGGGTCAAAAGGAAAGGGCCAAGATAGCATCCCTTCTCGCCGAAAAGCCAAATCTAATTTTAATAGACGAGTTTGCAGCCCATCTAGATACGCTTACAGCAATGAGAGTTGCAAGGAAGGTTGCCGAGATACTTAGAGAGGCTGGAATTACCGGTGTCATAATAACACACAGACCAGAAGTCGTTAAGGCTCTCGACCCTGACAGGGTGTTGTTCGTTGGATACGGAACGGCTATAATGAAAGACTCTCTTCAATAAAGGATCTTCTAGTCACTATTCTTCAGTTTTTAGAATTACTTTTTCTTTTGAAAACCTCACCCTTTAGGGTAGGGAGGATGTAGTTAGCACCATTTTCAGAGGATAGGTTTATATACCACGCGTCATATTCTAGCAACATGAAAGTATCTGCCTTTGAAGTTGCTTCCCGCTACGTTTATCCTTCTTTAAGGAGAAGATTGGTAGAGATACTTAGGGAGAGAGGACTCAAACAAGGAGAGATAGCTGAATTACTCCACATAACACAATCTGCGGTTTCTAGGTATCTTAAAATGAGTAGAGGTGCACTAATCGACGTTAGACAGTTCAGTGACATTGAAGATAAATTAAGGGAGACTGCCAAATGGATAATGGAAGAGAAGCCAAGCGAATATGAAATCCACAAGGCACTAATAAAAATAACAGTAGAAATGCTCGCAAAGGGCTACGTGTGCAGTTTTCACTCTAAGATAGACCCAACCTTGAATCCCAATGAGTGCAATGTATGCTTGGAAGTTTTTCAATAGGGTGACCTGATGCATCGAACTGCCTTAGGCATGGAACAACCAAATATAGAAAACACTGACCTCCTCCCCGCCCTAAAGGACGAGGCTTTAAAAAGGAAAATGTCAGGTAAAAGAAAGTTTTGAGAGGAAAATCAACCTTATCTCGATTTTCAAACCTAATCAGTTTTCATATCGAAATTACAAGGTGATAATGGAAAACTTTATATGACATGTGGCAAATCTAGTATGGTGGTTTCCATGCCTAAAATACTCGTCAAGAGAATCCTAGATGAACCGGAACTATATATAATTCGGGTGGATGACGACCAGATAAGGTACTTTGAAGCCATGTGGAGCATTCCAGAAGGAATAACATACAACTCATACCTAATGAAGCTCGGAGATGAAGTAGTCCTTTTCGATACTGTAAAGAGAGAGTATGCAGAAATGTTCATAGAGGAACTCAAAAGGCTCATCGACTTAGAAGAGATAACTAGGATAGTCGTTCATCACACAGAGCCAGATCACAGTGGAGCACTTCCACAGGTTCTAAAGGAGAACAATTACAGGGCCCAGGTAATAGGAACGACATTCGCTAAGAATTTACTAGAGGGATTCTATGGGAAGGACGTCATAAAGAACTTCAAGGTAGTTAAGGATGGAGAGGAAATGAAAATTGGAGACAGAACCTTCAGGTTTATTACCGTCCCATGGCTCCACTGGCCGGATACAATGATAACTTATGTCGTCGAGGACAAACTGATCTTTAGTTGCGATGCTGGAGGGGGATATTCAATTCCCGAGGATATTGACGATGAAAGAGACGAGGTTGTCCAAAGATATTTACCCTACGTGACTAAGTATGTTGTCACAGTCATTGGACATTATTACAAATACATAGTCCAGAATATAAAGAAGCTAAAGCGTCTAGGAATAATTGACAGTGCAAAGATGATACTGCCAGGCCATGGGCTTATATGGAGGAAAGATCCAAAGAGAATCTTTGAACATTATGAAAAAATAGGAGCCGGAATTCCAGAGAAAGACAAGGTTTTGGTAATATATGATTCAATGTATGGCTTTGTTGAAGAAAGAATGAGGATAGTCATTGACGAGCTGAGGAAGCTTGGAAAAAAGGTTAGTGTTTATAAGTTTACCGATAAAGAGAACCCTTCTGTTGCAGACATCCTAGGAGAAGTACCGACTGCAGAAGCCCTGATAATAGGAGCCTCAACATTTGAAGCTGATATCCATCCTAGAATTAGATACACCCTATTTGAAATCCTCGACAAGGCAAACTATGAAAAGCCTGTCCTTATTGTAGGAGCATTTGGATGGGGAGGAGTTGCTGGGAGAAAGATAGAGACAATGATATCTAGGAGCAAGTTTGACCATGTAGCAACGGTCGAAAGCAGAGGAAAGCCATCAAAAGAAGACGAGGAAAATTTAAGAAAAGCTGTGAAAATGTTATTCTCTTAACTTTCCCTATTTTTCTGGGACGAACACTACAGAGTTTTTTGTTATCTCATACCTCCAAGATTTAAGATTGTAGTCCATAAAGGGGCTTCTAATTATCGTCAAAACTCTCTGGATTGAGACTCCGCTAACTCTAACTTCTAATCTTATAACATTCAAAGCAAAACTATTCACGATCTCAAGAATACTCTCTGGAAACATTTTTGTATCGAATGTTATAATTACACTATTTCCGGGAGCACGGGATAGAACCTTTGTTATACCTGGAATCATTAGTGTTAGTTCACTTTTGTGTCTAACACCATAGATGTCCAAACCTAACACGAAGAATATTGAGTTTTTTAATCCCTTTACAGCTTCTCCTATTCTCCCAACGATTAATTCTGGATCTGAAGTCTCAATTATTAAGGAAGGCCTTAAATCTTCCTCAAGGAACGGATTTATAGAGATCAGCTTATCTGCACCGAATACTTCCTCTGCATCTTTAAATATAGACTTCAAATATCTCATAACAGCAGCATACGCATCATTGAAAGATATCACAACGAATTTCTCGTAATCACTTCTCAACATTTTTGCCAAATTATACAAAATAACTTCTATATCGCTTCCTATCTCATGGGTGATTAAGGTTGGGCTTAACCTCCTAGCAGCCTCTGCAATTATCTTCAATGGATCCTCCATGGTCAATCACCATATATTTCCTTAAGTATCTCTACTAGTTCCTCTAAAGTTTCTGGGGGTTCTGATCCACCTAATACGTCTTTCACTTGATCTATGACTACCATTTCCAACAATCTAGCACTATATTCCCCAAATAATTTTGCAACAGCACTTTTAAATTCTTTTGGATTTGAATAAGCTACTTCAAGTCCCTTTCCTAAAGAAACTTTTAAATGAGTCTCTAATACTGCCTTTAGCCCTGGACTTACCTTGTCTAGGGCCGAAGCCAAAGCTTTGACTAAGATTTCTTCACCCTTACTCATATATTACCACCCCTGAATCTGTGATTTCGTACCTGTGAATCTTTCTGGAATGGTTTGACCCCCTTGCCTTGACTATTAACAGCCTTCTTTCTAGTTTATCTCCAACTAAAAAGTATTTTAGCCAGATTATTATATCGGCCAAAGTACTCGCATGAGTTGAAGGGACAGCATTTCCATTGCTTTCCTCCGTTAGGGTAAAGTACAGAGTGGTTTTCATGTCCTTTGCTAGAATAGATAAATATCTGAGAACTTTTCCTAAGTCCCTTTCATTTATGTGTTCCCGAAGAGAGCTTAAGCTATCAATTACTATTCCTGTTGGGTGGAACTCTTCAATTATCTTCCTTATTTCTATGAATATCCTTAGAGGGGTAGTCGCTTCTGGAATCCAACTAAATAACAGCAAATTACCAGAGTCTAAAGCTTCCCAGATTTTAAAACCATAGTTCTGAGCAGTCCTTAATAGTTGATCAATTGGCTCCTCAAAGGTTATATAGACAATCCTTTTCCCTTCTAGGGCATTTTTAACGGCAAAATGTAGAGCAAAGGATGTTTTTCCAGTTCCTGTCATTCCTACAAGAAGCAATGTTGATCCAAGATATATTCCTCCGCCAAGAAGCTTATCAAGTTGCTCTATTCCAGTACTTATTCTCTCCCAGCCAGGTTCAAATTCTGCTCTTTTCAGCTCAGGAACGTCAAAAAATTCAATACCTCTCTCCGTTATCGCATATTCGTATTCAGGCTTCTTTATGTTCCTTCTTCTCATCTTTCTTACCTCAAGCGTTCTAACTATATTTTCTCCTAACCCCCTACTCTTAAGAACAAGAACACCATCAACGACGAACTCCTCTATTCCAAATCCGATTTTATCTTCTCCTATTGGCTTCTCAGCAATTAGAAACACCGTCGAATTATACACCTTAGCTAGTCTCCCCAACATTGTATGCAAAAACGTTCTGAGCTTTTCTTTTCCTAGCATTTGAGCTATTACAGTTATTGAATCAAAAACAATCCTTTCTGGCCTAAATTTTATGATCTCACTCATTATGAGTTCAATTTCTTTTTCTATTGTTTCTGGTGGAACCGTGACTAAGTCTAAAAACTTAAACATGTTCTCCTTTTCAAGAGTCTCAAAATCCATTCCAAACATCTTCATCTGCTCATAGAATTCTGCCTTAGTTTCACTAAAGGACACATAAATCCCCTTTTCTCCAAACAATTTTGCACCGTTATGTAAAAAGGTTGCGGAGAATATCGTTTTTCCCGACCCAGGCTCTCCAGCCACAAGGATTATTGATCCCTCCGGAAATCCACCTTGAACAATGTAATCATCAAAATATTTCACTCCAAATAATCTTCCCATACTCTCACCCTATAATTAATTTTTCTTGAATAACTTTAATTTTGTTTTTAAAACTTCCACAAGATCTTGGTTCAATAAAGTAAACCAAATATGTTTGAACCACAAACCTTATAAGGACGAATCACAAAACTAAAAGTGAAGAATTCAAAAAAATGAGGTGATTAGAATGCTGAAAGATACCATCAAGAGTGGAGATTGGAAAGGAGAAAAACATGTACCCGTTATAGAGTACACAAGGGAGGGGGATCTAGTAAGGATAGAGGTAAGTGTTGGAAAAGAAATTCCCCATCCAAACACTCCAGAGCACCATATCGCCTGGATTGAACTATACTTCCATCCAGAGGGAGAGAACTTCCCCATAATGGTGGGGAGAGTTGCATTTACCTCCCATGGAGATCCACTCACAGAGCCAAGGGCAGTCTTTTTCCTAAAAACAACCAAAAAAGGCAAACTCTACGCGCTCAGCTATTGTAACATTCACGGCCTTTGGGAGAATGAAGTTACCCTTGAATGATTTACAAACTTTTGATATTTTGTCTTTATAAAATTTGAATGTTTTTCCCTGGGATAACACAAATGTTTATATCCTCCCCTCCTCCCCCATTTTTTGGTGGTTCTCTATGAGGATAGTTGTTATAGGCTCAGGAACGGCGGGAAGTAACTTTGCACTTTTCATGAGAAAACTTGACAGAAAAGCTGAGATAATCGTTATAGGAAAGGAAGACACGATGCAATATTCTCCCTGTGCTCTTCCCCACGTAATTAGTGGAACCATAGAAAAGCCTGAAGATGTCATAGTCTTTCCTAATGAATTCTATGAGAAGCAAAGAATAAAAATGATGCTTGGAACAGAAGCAAAAAAGATTGATAGAGAAAGGAAAGTCGTAATTACAGACAAGGGCGAAGTTTCATACGATAAGCTCGTTATTGCAACAGGATCAAAGGCGTTCATTCCCCCCATAAAGGGTGTCAGCAACGAGGGAGTTTTCACACTAAAAAGCCTTGATGATGTTAGGAGAATAAAAGAATACATAGAAAAGAGAGAACCCCAGAAAGCCGTAGTCATAGGGGCAGGGCTTATTGGCCTTGAAGGAGCGGAAGCTTTTGCAAAGCTGGGAATTGAAGTTTTAGTCGTAGAACTCTTAGAGCACCTTCTCCCAACAATGCTAGACAGGGACATGGCAAGAATAGTTCAAGAAGAAATGGAAAAGCACGGGATAAAATTCAAGTTTGGAATTGGGGTAAATGAGATAATCGGAAGCCCTGTTGAGAAAGTCAAAATTGGCAATGAGGAAGTTGAGGCTGATCTAGTTCTTGTTGCTACTGGAGTTAGGGCTAACGTAGATCTTGCAAGGGATGCGGGCCTTGATGTTAACAGAGGGATAATTGTTAATGAACACATGCAGACAAGTGATCCAGATATTTATGCAATTGGAGACTGTGCTGAGGTCATAGACGCTGTAACCGGCGAAAGAACATTGAGCCAACTTGGAACATCGGCCGTTAGAATGGCTAAGATTGCAGCTGAACATATTGCAGGAAAGAACTCAATATTTAGACCAGTGTTTAATACTGCAATTACAGAATTATTTAATTTAGAAATTGGGACGTTCGGAATGACAGAGGAAAGAGCGAAGAAACTCGGAATCGATGTTGTGGTTGGTAAATTCAAGGGATCTACAAAACCAGAGTACTATCCTGGAGGAAAGCCCATTACTGTTAAGCTTATATTTAGAAAAGAGGATAAAAAACTCATTGGTGCTCAAATAGTAGGGGGAGAGAGAGTTTGGGGCAGGATAATGACACTATCAGCTCTGGCCCAGAAAGGAGCAACTGTTGAAGACGTTGCTTATCTCGAGACGGCATACGCTCCTCCAATAAGCCCAACTATAGACCCGATTACAGTCGCCGCGGAGATGGCCATGAGGAAGTTCAAACTTTAACCTATTTTTTGAAAACTTTTAAATACATTTCTTACTACTTTTGTTGAGGATAACCATGAAGGGTCTAGCAAAGGCAGGTCTCTTCATTATACTATTCACACTATTTGCTATTCCAACATTAGCAAAAGAGAATATCGTGTACGTAGCTCAGATTAGGGGGCAGATAACATCCTATACATATGACCAGTTCAACAGGTACATAACACTCGCAGAAGAAAACAATGCCGAGGCCATAATAATTGAATTTGACACACCAGGAGGAAGAGGAGATGCTATGATGAATATTATTCAGAGAATCCAAGGAGCAAAGGTTCCAGTAATAATTTATGTATACCCCCCAGGAGCCACGGCAGCGTCCGCTGGAACTTACATTGCTCTGGGCTCTCACCTCATAGCGATGGCTCCAGGGACGAGCATAGGAGCATGTAGACCTATCCTAGGCTATGCCCAGAACGGTTCAATAATAGAGGCCCCTCCAAAGATCACCAACCATTACATAGCATACATAAAGAGTCTAGCCCAAGAAAGCGGGAGAAACGCAACTATAGCTGAGGAGTTCATAACAAAAGATCTAAGCTTAACCCCCGAAGAGGCTCTGAAATACGGTGTTATTGAAGTAATAGCTAGGGACGTTAATGAACTCCTCAAAAAGGCGAATGGTATGAAAACAAAGCTCCCTGTTAATGGTAAATACGTGACACTAAACTTCACTAACGTTAAAATAATAACACTAGAACCATCCTTTAAAGACAAGGTGATAACATATATAACCGACCCTAGCATAGCATACTTGCTTTTAACCCTGGGAATATGGGCATTAATAATAGGATTCTTAACCCCAGGGTGGCATGTACCAGAGACTATCGGGGCAATAATGATAGTCTTGGCAATAATAGGATTCGGGTATTTTGGATATAATGCAGCAGGATTGCTACTGATAATCGTGGGAATGCTATTCTTTGTTGCAGAAGCCCTGACCCCCACCTTTGGCCTGTTCACAGTTGCCGGGCTTATTTCATTCATCTTAGGAGGTATATTACTGTTTGGAGGTGGGGAAGTGGAGTATCTAGTGAACAAAGAGGTATTTTCACAGCTTAGGATAGTGATAATAACGATAGCAGCATTACTTGCGATATTCTTTGCTTTTGGAATGGCGGCTGTAATAAAGGCCCATAAGAAAAAGGCAGAAACAGGAAAAGAAGAAATGATAGGCCTCGTGGGAACTGTTGTCGAGGATCTAAATCCCGAAGGAATGATCAAGGTCAGGGGAGAGTTGTGGAGGGCCAAAAGTAAGTTTGGTAAGAAAATTGAAAAGGGAGAAAGAGTTAGAGTGGTTGATATGGAGGGACTGACACTTATTGTTGTTAGGGAGGGTGAAGAAAGATGATAATTCCTGGAAATATTATCGTTATAGGGATCGTCCTACTCTTTATATTGATATTCCTGGCAAGTGCCATAAAGATAGTAAAAGAGTATGAGAGAGCAGTAATATTTAGACTCGGTAGAGTTGTAGGTGCCAGAGGACCAGGACTGTTCTTCATAATCCCAATATTTGAAAAGGCAGTGATAGTTGATCTAAGAACTCAAGTATTAGATGTCCCAGTACAGGAAACGATAACTAAGGACAATGTGCCTGTTAGGGTTAATGCAGTAGTCTACTTTAGAGTAGTTGATCCAGTCAAAGCTGTAACTCAGGTTAGGAATTACATTATGGCAACATCCCAGATATCGCAAACGACTTTGAGAAGCGTTATAGGACAGGCCCACCTAGATGAGCTACTCAGTGAAAGGGACAAATTGAACATGCAACTCCAGAGGATAATTGATGAAGCTACGGATCCCTGGGGGATTAAGGTTACTGCGGTAGAAATAAAGGATGTCGAACTACCTGCTGGAATGCAGAGGGCTATGGCAAAACAAGCAGAAGCAGAGAGAGAAAGAAGGGCCAGAATTTTACTTGCCGAGGCTGAAAGACAAGCCGCGGAGAAGCTTAGAGAGGCTGCGGAGATTATAAGCGAGCACCCAATGGCTCTGCAACTTAGAACACTCCAGACGATAAGTGACGTTGCTAGTGACAAGAGTAATGTGATAGTTTTGACACTACCCATGGAGATGCTAAAACTTTTCAAGAGTCTAGCCGAAGCAGCAGAAGCTTACAAGGAGAAAGTAGAGAAAGAAGAAAAGGAATAATCTCTTTAATCTATTCTTTTAATCCTCTCCACTTTATATAACCTCCAAGAAGGAACTTCCCTGGCATCATTGGGTGATAAGCATAAACTCTTACCGCATAGTGCCAACAGGGGTCATTTAAGTTCTGGAGGGCTTTGCCTCTATATGTATATACATATCTTCCATTCCCTAACTCTTTTGTTTTCCTGAGCTCCACTATATGAGGCTTTAGTATCTTAAACTTCTCCTCTCTTATTCCGTAATACAGTTCAACTCTGACGTCTTCTGGGGAGAGACCGTTAAGATTCACGGTAACTTCGACTAGATGCTCATTAACCTTAACGTCCTCAATTTCAACTTTCTCCCACTCCTTCATTACCCTTGCTTTCCATCTTGCTAGTTCTTTTGCCCATTTATAGTTGTCTCTGCTAAGGTATATTCCGAGCTCCATGGCCTTTGAGTAAAACTTAGTAACATAATCCTTGACCATTCTATGAGTGCTGAACCTAGGAGCTATTGTTTTTATGCTCTCCTTCATCATCCTGATCCATGCATCCCTGTTTTCGTAGTACATGGGTACTACAACACCCTCGAGGATGTCGTACAAACTGATTGCATCCCAATAGTCGTCAGCCTCGGTTTCAGGTTCCGTGCTCGTGTCCCCGATCACCCAGCCATTCCTTCCGTTATATCCTTCAACCCACCATCCGTCGAATATGCTGAGATTTATGACCCCATTGAGGCCCGCCTTCATACCACTTGTTCCACTGGCCTCTAAGGGTCTTCTTGGAGTGTTAAGCCACACGTCAACTCCCGATACAAACAATCTTGCAGAGCCCATGTCATAGTTCTCGATTAAAATGATCTTCCCTTTGAACTCTGGCATTTGAGAAACTTCATAAACTCTTCTAAGGAACTCCTTGCCAGCTTCATCTCTTGGGTGAGCCTTTCCTCCAAAGACAATGTAAACTGGCCTTTCGGGATTGTTCACTATTTTCTTAAGCCTCTCAAGGTCTGCGAATAGAAGAACAGCTCTCTTATATGTGGCAAATCTTCTTGCGAATCCTATTATCAGAGCGTTTTCGTCAATATCGGGCAGGGGTTCATCTATTCCTAACCTCTCATTTCTTCTCATGATTTTCCTTCTTATAAGCTCAATCAACTCTTTCTTTGCCTTTAAATGAGCCTCCCACAGCTCTTCATCAGGAATCCTTTCTATAGCATACCAAATACCTTCTAAGTTCACATGCTCCCTCCATATTTTTCCAATGTATATATCATACAGCTTCGCAAGATTTTCGTTTACCCATGTTGCTGTATGAACACCATTCGTTATGCCCTCTATTGGTATCTCATCCAGAGGAACTCCTTTCCAGAGATCAGCCCACATCTCTCTAGTAACTTTTGCATGTAACTGGCTGACTCCATTGACGAAGTTTGAGGTTTTAATTGATAGGATTGTCATATTGAAGTTCGAATCCTCTGGCGTAGCTTTTCCTAGCTCAAGGAACTTCTCCACAGGTAGTCCCTCAAAGAATTTTGAAAGTTTCTCTTTAACGAAGTCAGCTGGAAATACATCATGGCCTGCTGGTACTGGGGTGTGGGTTGTAAACACGCTTGTCCCTCTAACAACCTCCAAAGCCTCCTCAAAGCCTAGTCCTCTCTCCATGAGCCACCTTATTCTTTCAAAATTTGCAAAGGCCGGATGACCTTCATTTAAGTGAATAACTCCTGGCTCTATCTCTAAAGCCTTTAGAAGTCTCATTCCACCTATTCCTAGAAGAATCTCTTGCTTTATCCTTTTGTCAGGCTCCGCGTTATACAGATAATCACATATTCTTCTATCTTCATCGGTATTTTGGGGAACATCTGTGTCAAGCAGGTACAAGTTAACTCTACCAACTTTAACTAAAAAGACCCTTGCCTTTACTATCCTGTCCTCCAGAGGAACATCGATGAGAAGCGGCTTTCCATCGTTCGTTAGAACCTGTCTGATGGGCATTTCTTTTATGTTATACTCCGGGAATATTTCTACCTGTCTACCGTCTTTATCTATTTCCTGCTTGAAGTATCCATGCTTGTAAAGGAGGCCTATTGCTATGAAAGGCAGGCCAAGGTCACTGGCCGTCTTCAAATGATCCCCCGCAAGTATGCCAAGGCCTCCGGAATATATAGGAAGACTCTTACTAATGCCGTATTCCATACACAAATATACTATGGGCTTATCCCAGTGGGGATAATTTGTTGAAAACCACGTTGTACTTTCAGTCATATAGCTCTCAAATCTTTCGATTACCAGTTCATATAGGTCTAGGAAAGAATCATCCCTAGAAAGTTCTTTAAGCCTTGACTCTGGAACCTCTAGCAAAAGCTTAACTGGGTTTTTGTACTCCCTCCAGTGTTCCTCATCTATCTTTTGCCAAAGTTTCATTGCCTTATGATCCCAACTCCACCAGTAGTTATATGCTAAATCTGCCAATTTAAATAAATTTTCGGGAAGCTTTCTGAGTATTTTCTCTTTAATAGAATTGTCAACTTTCATTCCCTACCACCCCCAGAGAGCTAATTGCAACTTTATAATCCCTGTCAGAGTAAAGGACGAGGTAAATTTCCTTAACATTTCTAGCGTTTTTAAGAAACTCCTCAGCCACGGAGGCGAATACCCTAACAACATTTTCTAGGGGACAGCCATATATGCCTGCACTTATAGCTGGAAATGCAATACTCCTAACTCCAAGTTCGTCGGCTTTTTTCAATGCCCCCAAAATCGCAAGCTTAAGTTTTTCTTCTTTCTCATTATCCCATTTACCCCCACAATAGGGACCCACAGTGTGAATAACATACTTAACTCCATTTTCAGCAAGCCTCAAAGGAGGGGTAACAACAACTTCCCCATGTTCAATCCAATCTTTACCTAATTGTTTTTTCATCTCTTCTTTACTAATTTTTATGTACTCATATACGTCCCCAGCGGCAGCCTTTGCTATTGCATATGCAACGCCTCCTCCATGCTCTAAGTACTTGTTCGCTGCATTTACTATAGCATCTGCCCTAAACTTAGTTATGTCTCCCTTTACAATCCTAATCATTTCTCTTCACCTATTACCCTTAATATGAGGGTTTTCTCTCTTTCAGAAAAACTATCCATAGATCCAACAATTATCACAGTCGAATTATAGAGGATAGCATAATCCCTTAAATGAGCAAGGAACTTCAAAACACTATCAAATCCGTTTTCAAGAATCAGATATTCAAGACAATCTAACACAACTATTCCTCCTTTTTCCATATACCTAGTTGCTAAGGTTAACATTTTTACAAGATTCGTTGGCTCCACAGTTTGTTCACTCCTCTGAACTTTTGTTACCCAGAACCATCTCTCTTTATTTTCCTCTCTTGGAGGGTTCCTAGAAAAAACTAAAGCCATTTCTAAAATGTTGCTTGGTACTTTCTCCATAAACATTACTCCAGGTTTTAAGTTGACGCTCTCTGTTTTTTCAAGCGGCACAGGAATTTCAATTTTAAGAGAGCTGGTTGCAATTAGATAACCCAATACTAATGCCACTATAGCCTGAACTTTGTAGATTACCGAGGGATATTTATATAGCCCAATCGTTAAGAAAGCCAGAAGAAAGACTAGAAATGAAACTGTTTTCAACTCTCTCTCATTGGAGAAATATGTCACAACTCCCGCAATCATCAAAACAATCATATTAATGAATATCACCAGGAACGGAGAGTATTGAACAAAATATAAATACGCTACCACTGGTACGACAGTTAAGTATCTTATTTCATTCCCGTATTTATTGAAAAATTCTGGCAAAGTCATTTCGATAGTCCCTATCCAAAAGAAGGATACGAATGCAGAGATACTTGCCAAGTAGGTCACACTATTTATCAAGGCTCCGATACTCAAGGTTAAGAATGCAAGTGCATAATACAATAAGGGTCTCTCCCCTCTTCTGCTATGTTCATAGAATAAGACAACATAGAGAAGGAGGAGAGCAACGCCCAATACAATGTCAATATTTATCATAAGTTTCATAGTCCAATAACCCCCAAAAACTTGTCAATTACTTTATCTTCATCCACAGTCTGAAATTCTCCATCCAAGAGGATTATGTTCCCATTTACTATAAGGGTTTCAACATCGCCCATTTTTGCTGAGAATATTATCGAGCTTAATGGGTCATGAAGAGGCAACAAATTGGCCCTTCTAAGGGGAATTACTGCAATATCTGCTAAATATCCTTCTTTTATTACACCACCCTTCAGCTTCAATGCCTTTGCCCCATTCAGAGTTGCCATTCTGAGTATTTCACTAGATTTTATTATTGCCGGATCAAGAGCATGAACCTTCTGAAGAAGGGAGGCAAGTCTCATTTCTCTCAGCATATCTAGGGTATTATTGCTGGCCGCTCCATCGGTTCCTAGAGCAACGTTAACTTTGTTATCCAAGAGATCTCTCAGCCGTATTATACCACTTCCAAGCTTCATATTACTCGCAGGACAATGTACTATGGTAACCCCACCTTCGCTTAACAATTTTATGTCATTATCGCTTAGCCACACTCCATGGGCTGCAATTACCCTCGAATTTAGCAAGCCCACTTCGGCCAAAAGTTCAACCGGACTTTTACCATATCTCTCCTTAATTTGTTCTACTTCACTTCTTGTTTCGGATAGGTGGATTGTGACCAGAGAATCCCACTCCTTCATTTTGGTCGCGACCCACTTCAAGCATTCTGGAGAACAGGTGTAGGGAGCATGGGGAGCTAAAATAAAGTTGATAAGAGGAGAGTTAACCTTCTCCACGTATTTTTTGAACTTTTCTGTTTCCCTAAACTCGATTCTCCTTTTTTCTTCATCACTGAGATCTATCATCCCATAACCTAGAAAACCCCTTAATCCAACTTCCAAAGTTGCCTTGGCGACCTCTTCCATATGAAAGTACATATCAATAAAAGTCCCTGTTCCTGATCTTGCCATCTCAATAAGGGCAAGAAGGGCTCCCCAATAAATTTCCTTTCTTGTGAGTTTCTTCTCATTTGGCCAGATATATTTCTCTAACCACTCCATCAAAGGTACATCCTCTGCGAGTCCTCTTAACAATACCATAGGAGAGTGAGTGTGGGCATTAATAAAGGCCGGTATTACTAGTGAATTATTCACATCAATAACGATGTCCGCATTTGGGGATATATTCCTACCAATCTCTGAAATTACATTCCCCTCAACATATATATCAGCTCTCACAAGCTCAAAATTTTCTCCATGTAGAACTAAACCATTTTTAAGTAACACCGACAATGATACCCCCTTGTGTTTAATCGCTGATAAATATAAAAAGCTTTTTCCAAGTATCTTGGGGGAATTAAAATGCTCGAAGTCGAAATTTCCAGAATAAAGTTTAGGAACCCTCTAATATTAGCTTCAGGAGTCGTTGATATGACACCCGATTTGTTAAGAAGAGCTCACAGAGAAGGGGCCGGAGGGGTTGTAACTAAGTCAATAGGACTTAAACCCAGAAAGGGATACGAGAACCCTACGATAGTTGAGCTACCTTATGGCCTAATAAATGCCATGGGGCTTCCAAATCCTGGATGGGAAGCATTTCTTGAAGAATTTAAGGGAGAGAAATTTGATTTTCCTCTTATAGTCTCAATATTTGCTGGAACTCCCGAAGAATTCGCATTCTTGGCTGAGAAGCTTACCGAGATTGCCGATGCCTTCGAGCTTAACCTTAGCTGTCCCCATGCAAAAGGATATGGAATGGAGATCGGCCAGAGACCAGAAAACGTATATGAGGTAGTTAGAAAGGTCAAAGATGCAACAGACAAACCAGTTATAGCAAAATTAACTCCAAATACTGATGACATAACTAAGTTGGGGCTTGCAGCTGAAAAGGCCGGTGCCGATGCAGTTTCCGCAATAAATACAGTAAAAGCAATAGCGATAGACATATACGCCAGAAGACCCATTTTAAGCAATAAGGTAGGCGGATATTCAGGGCCAGGTATAAAGCCAATAGCACTGAGGGCCATCTATGATCTAGCAAGAGTGTTGGAGATTCCAGTGATAGGGATAGGAGGAATAACAACCTGGCAAGATGCAGTGGAATTCCTCCTCGCAGGAGCTTCAGCTCTTCAAATAGGAACAGCCGTGTACCTTCGAGGATTCTCCGTGTTTCGAGAGATTTCAGAAGGAATTAAAAGATACTTAAAGGAAGAGGGCTTTAGAAGTGTAAAGGAAATAATTGGACTTGCCCTAGATGTTTAACAAATGTCGAAATTCATTTCGTCGAAAACATAGAGGAAAAGTTATAACATTCGTCGAAAATCGAAAAATGTAAACGCTTTCAGGGGTGATATAAATGAGCTTGGAAGCTCTTTTTAATCCAAAAAGCATTGCTGTTATAGGTGCTTCTTCAAAGCCAGGAAAGATAGGATACGCAATCATGAAAAACCTAATTGAGTACGGCTATGAAGGCAAGATATACCCAGTAAACATTAAAGGAGGAGAAATGGAAATTAGTGGGAGGAAATTTAAGGTTTACAAGAGCATACTTGAGATTCCGGATGAAGTTGATATGGCAGTCATAGTTGTTCCAGCTAAGTTTGTCCCCCAAGTTGTTGAGGAGTGTGGACAAAAGGGAGTCAAGGTAGTTCCAATAATAAGTTCAGGATTTGGTGAGCTTGGAGAAGAAGGAAAGAAGGTTGAGCAACAACTAGTCGAAACTGCAAAGAAGTATGGAATGAGAATTCTAGGGCCAAATATTTTCGGAGTTGTTTATACCCCAGCAAAACTTAACGCAACTTTTGGACCAACTGATGTTCTCCCAGGTCCTTTGGCTTTGATAAGCCAGAGTGGAGCACTAGGAATAGCCCTCATGGGATGGACAATCTTAGAAAAGATAGGGCTCTCAGCGGTAGTTAGTGTTGGAAATAAGGCAGATATCGACGATGCAGATCTCTTAGAATTCTTCAAAAACGACGACAACACGAAGGCAATTCTGATATACATGGAAGGAGTTAAAGACGGAAGAAGGTTCATGGAAGTCGCCAAGGAAGTGAGCAAGAAGAAGCCCATAATTGTAATAAAGGCAGGAAGAAGTGAAAGAGGTGCAAAAGCAGCGGCTTCACATACTGGTTCATTAGCTGGAAGTGACACAATATACAGTGCTGCTTTCAAGCAGAGTGGGGTCTTAAGAGCACTAACAATAGGAGAAGCCTTCGACTGGGCAAGAGCCCTAAGCAACCTGCCTGAGCCTCAAGGGGACAATGTTGTGATAATAACAAACGGTGGTGGAATAGGAGTTATGGCAACTGATGCCGCAGAAGAGGAGGGCCTAAAACTTTATGATGACCTCGAACAGCTTAAAATCTTTGCAAACCACATGCCACCATTTGGAAGCTACAAGAATCCCGTTGACCTAACTGGAATGGCCGATGGAAAGAGCTATGAAGGGGCAATTAGAGATGCACTTGCCCACCCAGAAATGCATGCAATAGCCGTTCTTTATTGTCAAACTGCTGTTCTCGATCCAAGAGAACTCGCAGAGATAATAATCAGGGAGTACAACGAAAGCGGGAGAAAGAAGCCTCTTGTTGTGGCAATAGTTGGTGGAATTGAAGCTAAGGAGGCTATAGACACCCTCAACGAGAATGGAATTCCAGCATATCCAGAACCTGAAAGGGCGATAAAGGCACTTTCAGCACTCTACAAATGGAGCAAATGGAAGAAAAAACATGGAGAATGAAAAGTAGAAAGGATTAATGGACATTCTTTTTCTTCTTCCACTTCTTACTCCATCTGTACTTCCTGAGTCTTCTGCTTCTTCCAAAACCACAGGCGGCGCAGTATCCTTTCTTTATGTTAAATGCAACTCTCCCGCATCTTCTGCATCTAATGTGTGTGGGGGTCTTATTTCTTTTACCGAAAGTCGCTGTTCCGCTACCCATTCAAGTTCACCCCCACTAGAGTTCTTCTGTTGGGGATATAGCTAACACATTGTCTCCTCTGATAACGATCTTGCCGTACTTCTTCACAACTTCTCCATCCTGAATCATCTCAGCATCCGCTAGGACAACGTTAAGATGAATGTCATATCCGATGAGCCTGCCTCTGAATTCAAACCCCTTCTTGAGAATTACAAGCACGTCCTTATCCAAAGACTTGTGGATAACGTCAAGAGGCCTCTCAGCCATTTTCCTCCCCCCTTTAGTTTCACACACATAATTGGGAGTGTGTTTATAACTCTTTCCGTTCTTTGATTTGAAGTTCTAGCTAATGATTCTCAAATGAAGATGACATCCAACAAATTTATATCTTCCTATGAAAATTTTTCCCCAGAGGTGTCCATAGTGAGAGGAGTACTCGATGAAGTTGATAAGAAAATCATAGAAATTCTTCAAAAAGATGGAAAGGTTCCACTAAGGGAAATCTCAAAGATTACTGGACTAGCAGAGTCAACAATTCATGAGAGAATTAAAAGGCTAAGGGAAAGTGGTGTTATAAAGAAATTCACAGCAATCATTGATCCCGAAGCGTTAGGGTATACAATGTTAGCATTCATACTAATAAAGGTGAAAGCGGGCAAATATTCAGAAGTCGCATCTAAACTAGTGAAATATCCAGAGATAATGGAGGTTTATGAAACTACGGGAGATTATGATATGGTTGTGAAGATAAGAACCAGGAACAGTGAAGAACTAAACAATTTCCTCGATATAGTTGGGAGTATAGAGGGGGTAGAAGGAACACACACAATGATTGTTTTAAAAGTCCATAAAGAGACTACAGAACTCCCAATCAAATAAACCTTCTTTATTTAGAAGTATTGAGAACTAATCCAACTAATGAGAGAAATGGTTCAATATTCAAACTTACCCTCAAAACTTAATAAATTTCCAAGTTCCTTAATAGTATTTGAGGGCCTTACATATGGAGAGGGGATTTTCAATAATAAACATTAGACAGCTTCGAGAAGATGTAAGAAAATGGAGAATAAAGGAAGCAATCAATACCATAAGCCTTGCTAGAAATAGAGTAGAAGTACTACGTAGCTTGCTTAGAGACAAAGAGAGCACGATAAGAGGAAATACTTTGTTCTTAATTGAGAAAATGGTCAAAGAAAACATTCTCAAACCAGAGGAACTTGAGGAACTCCTTGATGATATAATAGCTCTTACAAAAGATTCTAACGAGAGAATAGCCCTCGACTCTATAAAATTCCTAAAATACATTCTTGAGAATGTTGAACTTTCCAATGAAAGTTATAATAAAATAATGAAGACATTAATGGAAGTAGTAGAATCCGGAAAGGGTGTTCTTGGAGAGTACGCCGCAGAAGGCCTTGGCGTTCTTGGGGTTAAGATAACCAGATTAGTCAGGAAAATAGTGCAATTTCTAGTCTCCTTAATAAAAGGGAGTAAAGAAAGAGAAGTTCAAAGTGCTGCCTTAACTGCGTTAACAGAAATAGCGACAAAATCAAAAGACAAGGAGATAGTAGAGGAGATAATCTCAGAATTCATGGACTTTCTAGATTCCGACGACTCGTATATTAAGGAGAGAACACTATCCTCACTTACTAGAGTCTTATCCTCCCAGAGAACTACAGTATCTAAGGGATTATTAGACAAACTAAAGGAAAAAATATCTGGATTAAAAGGAGGATATCTTGAAGAAAAAGCAGATCTGGTCTTAAATGCAATATCAACCAAAGAAAAAGAGAGTACAAGCCAATATGCTGGATATAAAATAGAACAACTGCTTGACATGGAAAAGCATGAAATAGTAGCCGAAATGGCTAAGGAAAATGAAGAAATATTAGATAGAATAGTGGATATGCTTTCATCACAAGATTATATAAGAAGAACAGATGCACTATGGGTGATTTCTAGAATTGTTGACTTCCTCGGTCCAAGTAGAGCATACTCAATACTGCCAACTCTTGGAGACTTAATAAAGAGTCCAAATCCCTGGGTAAGGAACACTGCAATAAAAACACTGTCAAATATCTATTTCCTTTATCCGGGAACAAAAGAATATATAATATCCCTTCTTGACCTACTATTGAAATCCTCTGACAAAAGAGCAGTTGAAGCTGGACTTGAACTCATAAAGGAAATAACAACCCACTCTCCTACCAAGGATCTCTTCAAAGCTGTTATAATCCTGACACTAAAGAGGTTAAGAGACGAAACTGTAAGACTTCCAATTTTGAGATTCTATGCTTTAACGGCGGAGCACTTTTTGAGTTTGGACAGAGAAATACTACAGAAACTGTTTGACGAGCTAAATGAAATTTACAAAATTGCAAGTGATGAAGAGAAAAAGATAATAATATCATTGCTCGACCTAATAAACACAATCCTTAAGAGGGAAACAGAAAATGGAAGCATACAATGAATTTATAGAGTACCTAAAAGGATGGAGATTAAGAAAAGCAATAGAAATTGTCTCTTCAAACAAGGAAGTAGGATTAGAGATCCTTAAAAAGGCCCTCAATGAAAAGGAACCTCTAATAAAAAAGGCAACTTTGTATATAATAAAGAAGTTAGTCATGAAAAAAGAGCTTAACGTTGAAGATATAAGGACATTAATCCAGCACATTCTTCCCCTACTTGAAGACAAAGATGAATCTGTAGTTCTTCAAGCTATCGAGACCCTAAATACAATA
Source organism: Pyrococcus sp. ST04 (assembly GCF_000263735.1). NCBI lineage: Archaea > Methanobacteriati > Methanobacteriota > Thermococci > Thermococcales > Thermococcaceae > Pyrococcus > Pyrococcus sp. ST04. The sequence continues at coordinate 1,410,545 of NC_017946.1, forward strand.
TTAAACTTCGTTGAGTTGCCTCAAGACTTAAACGATGAAATAACCACGATATTGATGAATGTTATAGAGGAAAGGTCAGAACCAATAAATGAGTATGCAGCAGAAGGACTTGCAACACTCGGAGCAAAAATCTTGACAATAGCTAGGAGAATCATAAACTGGATTAGAGAAATTATAAGAGGGAAATCACCAAGAAAGAAAATCGCGTCATTAAGAGTGCTGAAAGAGATGATAGCTAGAACTGAAAACCCAGAAATAATGGAAGAGGCCTTTAACTTAGCTTTGGATCTCTTGAATGATGAGGATCCTCTAGTAAGGAAAATTGCACTTACAATAATTGATGTTGCTGTTGACAAAATAGAATACTTATCCCAAGAGAGCCTCCAAAGAGCATCTAAAGAGCTTGGGATACCCGGATTAGGAGAAAAGGCCAAAAATACAAAGGCAAAAATAGATGAATATCTTGAAAATCCAAAGACTATACAAAAACCGAAGGTCGAAATTAGGGAAGTTGAAGAATACAGTATAGAGATGATAAAGAAGATGTTTGAGAAAGAGCAGCATCTAGCGGTTTTAGAACTAGCAAAGTCAGATTATAGAATTATGAGTCTCATAATTAAAATTCTCCTCTCAGAAGACCTTCTCACAAAACTTGATGCCCTCTGGGTTATTTCAAATGCAACAAGCTACATAAAAAGAGATGATGTTGAAAAGATAATCCCCCAACTAGAAGAATTCTTACTCCATGACAACCCCTGGATAAGATCGACTTCAGCAAAAGTACTTGCAGAGCTTGCACTCAACTATTCCTCAGTTATGGACAAGATCATGAATACCACATTGAAATTCTTAGAGAAGAAAGATGACCCCAAGCATATAAGAGGAGGTATAGAACTCGCGGATGCTCTTCTTTCGAGAGTAGAGAATATTGGATTTTTAGAAGAGGTCGTAAAGAGATTAGCCAAGTTGGACCGCTTACCAAAAGAAGCTACAGACTTCCTTAAGAAACATGAAAAGGATATAGAAGAGCTAAATCCAGAGTTAAAGCGTGAAATCTCGATAAAGCTTGCAAACTCACTGCTCGGTTAGCTTTAATATTGCCTCCGCAAGGTCTCCATTTGTCTCTTCTAAAGCTTTTTTTGCAGTCTCATAATCAACCCCGGCCTGTTCCATAACAAGCTTTATATCTTCCTCAGATATCTTCACAATAACCTTCTCTTCCTCAGTCCCACCAGCAATTTGATACATCTTCTCTCCCATAGCTTTTATAACTGTCACAACGGGTTGCTTAATTATGATTTCCTTATCTTCCATCCTTATGATAACTTCTTTAACTCCTTCTAGCTGCCTCATGTCAAGTTGTTTCATTAGTTTTTTCAATTGTTTCTGGTTTAGTGGAATCATCTTCATCACCTAAGACAGAAATGGTGCGGGGGGCGGGATTCGAACCCGCGCAGCCCTACGGCACCGGATCTTAAGTCCGGCCCCTTTGGCCAGGCTCGGGCACCCCCGCTCACAAAAAGGTGATAGAGGTAGGTTTAAAAATATTATTCCTCCTCTTCTTCCATTTCTTCAATCTCTTCTAAGATGTGCTCAAACTTTTTGAAGTCTTCTGTCTTTGCTAGTAGAGTTATAAAGTCATCTATCTCCTCTTTCTCAAGGAAAGCTCCAGCCAGAACTCTCCCGGTATATTTATTATCCTTTATTTCCCAGAACAAATAGAACTCTGGGAAATCTTGTTTTATCTTTCTGTAAGCGACTCCATACTTTGAATCTTTAAGAGGATTCTGTTCAAGAAAGAAGTGTCCGGGCCTAAGCTCAATCATGTGAAGAATTGCTCCTCTCTTTGTTCTTACAAGTTTGACTTTAATGTTCCACTCCTTGATAACCTTCATGGGGTTCACCAAAAGTAGAAGAGAAGAAGGAGTAAATAAAATTGTCTAAAGCTTCAGCTCATGAATGTTCTCTAAGGCTTTGACCATCAACTTAACGGTGGCATCCACGTCCCTTTCATCAACAACCTCGGCGTTGGAGTGAATGTATCTGGCAGGGACACTGATTGCACCTGTTGGGACTCCTTCCCTTGTAAGGTGAATCGCCCCAGCATCAGTACCTCCACCTAGAAGTATTTCGAGCTGGTAGGGAATTTCATTCTTCTTAGCTAGCTCCTCAAGCCACCTCACTATCGTTGGATGGCATATCACAGAGCGATCCATAATTTTTATTGCAGTTCCCTTGCCGAGTTGGGTAACCTGCTTGTGCTCCGGCGTTCCAGGGACATCAGCAGCTATTGTAACATCGATTGCAAAGCCATAGTCTGGGTTTATTCCAAATGCCGAAGTTCTAGCTCCTCTAAGGCCAACTTCTTCCTGAACCGTCGCTACAAAGTATACATCGGCTTTTGTATCCTCAAGCTGTCTTGCAGTCTCAATTAAGGTATAAACAGCAATCCTATCGTCAAATGCTATGCTCACAAATCTGTGCTTTCCAAGCCTCTCAAGCCTGCCGTCCCACGTTATGACGGTTCCTATTCTAACTCCCATTTCTTCTGCTTCTTCTCTGCTCTCGGCACCAATGTCTATGAATATCTGATCCCAGTCAGGAGCCTTCTTTCTTTCCTCAGGCTTTTGAATGTGCGGAGGTACGGATGCGCCAACACCATAGATGAATTTTCCTTTATCAACCCAGACCTTAAACCTTTGGGCTATCAACGTTTTAGGATCAACTCCGCCGATAGGAGCAACTCTAAGGAATCCATTCTTCTCTATATGGGTAACCATCAGACCTATTTGATCCATATGGGCTGCTATCATGACTTTCGGTCCGTTTCCTTTCTTGTGAGCTATCACGTTTCCGAGTCTATCAACCTTAATCTCATCCACATAGTCTTTGATTTCTTCTATTACAACATCTCTTATCCCCAGGAACTCATACCCTGAAACCCCAGGTGCCTCCACCACTTTCTTAAGAAGTTCATAATCCACCATATTTCCACCTCCATTAAGATTTCTATCTTAGTGTTTAGTTCTCGCTATATAAGGATGTCGTTTCTAATTAGTTAACGTTGCGTTATAAACTATTTAAAGAAAAATGACTAATTTTGTTAATGGGATGAGGATGGAGGAAATTAACAAACCAAAGGAAAGAGATGATTTTGTAGTTTTTGCAGGTATAAGACCTGACGGAAAAATTGAGTTCATAAAAGTTTATGCCATAAGTGAAGATTTAGCGATAGCAGTACTAGAGCAATTTCTAAGAGAAAACAACATTTATCCATCGGATTTTATAGTAATTCAGAAGGGATTCGAAAGTGTAAAAGGAAAAGAAGCAATAACGACAAGATCCGAAGAAGAACTCAGTGCTACACTGTCAAGATTAGGACTTAGGCTTGTTTCAAATGGCATCCTATATACAAAGGGAAGGGATAAAATATATCAGATAACAGCAATTTCAAAAGATTTACTTGAGACAGAAATGAGCAAAGAAGAAAAGATAATAGAAGACGTCAAATTCAACTTCTCAAAAGTGGGGCTACCGGAGAAATACTCTAGAAGGTTAAACTTGTTATCGCTTATGGAAGACGCCCTAATCCTGAATAGGGCAGAATTAGACGTTCCAACCATTATTAAAAATTCTATTGAAGGAAGAATTTCAATTCCAAGATTAATCGAGGTTGAGGGAATAATTATTAGGGTTTTTGATGAAGAATATCATGAAGTTAAGGGCTCTCATTTGGACAAAGTAATAGTTAAACCCCCAGTAATTCATTGGGATGCTCATATTGATAGCATCGAAGACTTTTCCTTCAAGAACATTGAAGAAAATATATACTCTGCACCTCTTTTTCTAAAAGCTATGGGAGGTTTTTTGATTCTCACAGAGCCTCCCAGGGATCTTGTAAGGATGTTACTGAAGATGAAAAAGAGAGGAGAAGTTAAAGTAACTTTAAATGGTAGAAGGATCCGTCTTCCAGTTAACTTCACGATAATAGTTGATACCAAATATCCAGAGAACTATTCAGGTCTCAAGTTTCCAATAAGAATAAATCTACCTCCATTTGATGATGACACATTTAAGCAGGTACTATCAAAAGCTCTAGGAGTCACGATACCTACAGGAGTTCTTCCAATGTTCCCCGAAGAGTACAGAACTTTTCTAGGAGTGGAAATTATAGCAAATCTGTGGAGAAAGCTCACCAAATCAAAAAATAAAGATAGCATAGAGCTTTTAAGGGAAGTCGCCGCGATAGTTAGCGGGGGCACACCATGATAACTATAGACGGCAGCTACGGAGAGGGAGGAGGACAGATATTAAGAACAGCAGTTGCACTCTCTGCGATCACTAAAGAACCCGTCAGGATTATCAATATAAGGGCCAACAGGCCAAATCCGGGACTGAGGCCTCAACACCTCAACGGAATACTAGCCTTAAAAGAACTTGCAAATGCGGATGTTAGAGGAGCCCATGTCGGGTCAAAAGAGTTAATATTTATACCAAGAGAGATTGAAGCAAAGAAGATAATAGTAAATATAGGAACGGCTGGAAGCATAACACTTGTTCTTCAGGCCCTTCTTCCAGCAATGGTCTTTGCCAATGGCAGAGTTGACTTCAAAATCACTGGAGGAACTGATGTATCCTGGAGCCCTCCAGTTGATTATCTAGCCAATGTGACACTATTTGCCCTTAGAAAAATCGGAATAAGAGCAGAGATCGTATTAAAAAGAAGAGGCCACTATCCAAAAGGTGGAGGGCTTGTTGAAGGATACACCGAGCCTTGGAGAGAGAAGAATTCCCTTATTGCTAACGAGTACTCTAAAGTCCTCAAAATTGGTGGGATAAGTCACGCAACAAATCTTCCAGCCCATGTGGCCGAGAGACAGGCTAGAGCAGCAAGAGAGGAGCTCCAACATCTAAACGTACCAATAGAGATAAAGACAGAAGTATCAAAATCAATTGGTCCAGGAAGTGGAATAGTCGTGTGGGCAGAAACAGACTGCCTCAGGATAGGCGGAGATGCTCTAGGAAAGAAAGGAAAGCCAGCAGAGATCGTTGGAAAAGAAGCAGCCCAAGAACTTCTAGAACAGCTAAAAACAAGAGCTTGTGTAGATAAGTTCCTAGGAGATCAGCTAATACCCTTCCTAGCATTCTCTGGAGGGGAATTTAAAGTTGCGGAGATAACAAATCACCTGATAACAAACGTGTGGGTTGTTGAAAACTTTCTTGGGAAAATTTTTGATGTGGATGGTGAGGTTGGAAAACCTGGTAAGGTGAAAGTTGTGAAGAGGTGGTAAATATGAAAGTCGGAATAATGAGTGACACCCATGACAATTTGCCCGCTATAAGGAAAGCAGTCGAATTCTTTAATTCAGAAGGAGTAGATTTGGTTATACATGCCGGGGATTATGTAGCCCCTTTCGTTGCCAAGGAACTTTCAAAACTGAATGCACCTCTAAAAGGAGTTTTCGGAAATAACGATGGAGAAAGAGACGGACTAAGAGAGAAGTTAGGCATCAAAGATGAGATCCTTGTTTTAGATTTAAATGGCCTTAAAACCGTAGTTCTCCACGGAACTGATGAGAGAATTGTCGAAGCCTTGGCGAGAAGTCAGCTTTATGACATAGTGATTAGAGGACACACCCACAGACATGGAATCCAAGAAGTTGGAAGGACGATAATAATCAATCCAGGAGAAGTTTGCGGTTACGTTACAGGAGTTAAGAGCGTTGCAATATTGAATGTAAGAGAAAGGGAGATAAAGATAGTGGATCTAGATACAAAAGATATTCTAGGCCTTATGAGCCTTTAGCTCTTTTGAATCTTATTTTTGCAGTCAAAATCTTTTCTGTCCTGAAAAACTTCGCTGTCAAATATAAGGTAATTCCTGAAACAACAACCAAATATCCTATACTCCTATACATCATCGAGTACTCTCCAAGTATCATTGCTCTAGAAGCAAGCACAGGATGGCTAAATGGAATTGCATATAGAATATACCTCACAAGCGGAGGCAATGTTTGAACGTCAGTTACCATGAAGATAAACGTTGGGAAAAGCATTGGCATTAACACGGCAGTAACAAGCGTCGAAGCACTCTTTGTATCCTCTGCAAAAACCCCCAAGAGCATTGAGATTGAAATTGCAAAAGTAATTGCCAAGAATATTATTACAGCAAATAGAAACATGCCATAGGGAGTTACTCTAAGACCCAAATCTTCGAGCCTTATATTTGCTGTCTCTCCGAAGCTTGAGAAGTATCTACTCATTCCGAACATATATGCTATAGCAGCCACAAGACCCAGAACAGCGCTCCCTATCATCTTTCCAGCGACTATCGAAGTCCTTGAAACTGGTAACGTAAGAAGGGTCTCCAGCGTCTTATTCTCCTTCTCGCTAGCCATGGTTCCAGCAGCCATCTGAGAGACCATTGTGAACATTATGAAGACCACTATTGGAATAGAGAAGGCTTGGGAAGCCATAACTGCAGACACTAGAGAAGGAGGTAAGTTGATTATCCTCCCCTTAATTACAGAGTAGCTCCTAACCCCTATAGGATGAAGAACCGCTTCAGGATTTTGGAATTCAGTTTTAAGCTTTAACTTAGCTAGTTCTTCGCTGAGAACATTTACAACTGCATTTATCCTTCCCTCACTAACACTCTCCTTCATTCCAAGGCTCATCCCTGTAAATACTCCATAAACTTCAATAAGGGCCTTCTTGTTTTCCTCTATGCTCTCTGAAAAGTTCTTTGGAATAACCAAAAGAACGTTATATCCCTCCTTAATGGCAATATTCAAAGCATCTTCAACATCCTTTGCCTTTATTTCGACAACAGTCACATTTGGGGCAACCTTTAGAGCCTTAATTAGTAAATCAGCATAATTGCCTTCATCAAAGTTCGCTATTACAACCTTAGTCTCCTTTTGAGCCTGTTCCATTCCAATTTGAACCATTTGACCTAGAGCCGGATAGAGAACGAGAGGGACTATAATAAGGGCAAAAATCAGACCTTTATCCCTGAACATATCCTTTAGTTCTTTCATTAAGATTACCATAAAGTCAGACATTCTTGATCGCCTCCATAAATACCTCCTCCAAGTTTTCGGCTCCGTACTTCCCCTTAAGCTCCTCCGGGGTTCCCACTTCCATTATCTTACCCTTGTGGATTAAAGCAACTCTATCGCACAAGTACTCAACTTCAAGCATGTTGTGGCTCGATATCAAGAAAGTAACACCTTCATCCTCTGCAAAACTCTTTATGGTTCTTCTTATTTCAAAAGCATTTATTATATCAAGTCCACTTGTTGGCTCATCTAAAATTGCAAGCTTTGGTCTAACCATTAGAGCCCTCGCAAGCAGAAGCCTTCTTGTCATACCCTTTGAGTACGTTGATACCTTATCCCTAAGCCTGTTACCGAGACCCGAAAGTTCAATGCCAAGTTCTAACATTTCTTTAGCCTTCTTTTCTTCCTTGGCATAAAGTTTTGCCATAAACTCCAAATATTCCAGCCCAGTGAGTCTTTTGTAGGCACCAGCTTCCTCCGGGAGATAACTTATCAATTTTCTAACTTCATCTGCCTCTTTCACTACATCATAGCCAAAAACTTTTGCTTTCCCCCCTGTTGGTGTGAGTAAGGTGGCCAGAATTCTAAGGGTCGTTGATTTTCCAGCACCGTTGGGTCCTATGAGACCAAATATCTCTCCTTCCTCGATCGTGAAGCTTATTCCCCGAAGCGCTCTAACTCTTCCGTAGTCCTTCTCAAGATTGATAACTTCAACGGCGCTCATTCTTTACCCTCCCATATTTATACATGAGCAATCCTATGGTTGCCAAAGTAATTCCGAACAAAGCTAATATCCTCAACCCAGAATACCCACCCACAAAAGCAATTCCCAAGCCGGTAACAACGCCAAGCCATCCATTCCTTTCATGAACATTATAGAAGTTTTGAGAAAGCATTAGAAACACAGCTCCACTCATTATGAGCCCAATCTCCAGAATTAGGAAAAATGGGTTTATTCCCCTGCACACTTCCCCAGTAACTAAGTTAATGCAAGCCAGCCTTTCGACGGGAGGTCTGATAACTGCCAATCCTATTCCAAATATGTATAAGGCCAAACCCGCCTGCTTTTCAGTAATTTTCATTTTTCTCCCTCCTCATATATGAATATATCCTCAATTTTAAGTCCAAAAAATCTCGCTATTTTAAATGCTAACCTAAGGGATGGATCGTACTTTCCCTTCTCTATCGCTATTATCGTCTGCCTGGTAACGCCCAGAATCTTGGCCAATTCCTCCTGGGTCAGCCCTCTAGCCTCTCTAAGTTCCCTAAGCCTGTTTTTCACACTACATCACCCTGGAATAGTAGAATCTGAAGATTATGTGGAAAGCCATGAGGATGGCAAGTAGAATCTCGGATAAAATGAAGGCAGGCTTAAGAAGTTGATTTTCTTGATGAGCTACTGAGAGGTAAACAACAATGAACGCCAAGATTAGCATAAACACCTGCAATGTTCTTCTTGATGATATCTCCTCTATTCTTAACGTTCTTTCATCACTTAAGACGTGGCCTCTCCTTGTGAGGATTGTGTAGTATAAGTTAAGGACTAATACACCCACTATCAGAACTGCAAAAGCTATACTGAGGTTGCCTCTTGCCGTGGCTAATCCAAGGACGTATCCCATTATTCCAATGATGGCTACAGGTACTATCATCGAGCTTTCTTTTTCTTCCCCCAACTTCCTTCTGAGATAGCCAATTCCAATCGCTAGTACAAATATTGTAACTATCCATACAATCATGCTCTGGAGTTCCATGTCTTGCACCTCTTTATGTAAAGTTTCTTTTACGTTAAATATACCTAACATTTAACTTAAAAATATTTCGAGGAATAGTAATCAATGAAGAATATTTATAAATACGAAAGAAGAGTTCTCTGTTTTGGTTTTGGTGCTTCCTCTCCAACTGATATTTCAATATTCTCAAGCTCTTGAATCTTAGCTTTCCTGATCTCCTCAGGTAGTCTTATTTCACCATACTTTCCTCCACCACCAGGGATGACTATGAGTTTCCCATTTCTATATGCCCATATTGCCTTAGCAACATCCTCATGAATTTGGGCAAGGGTCTCTATTGGAACATCTACAAGAACCCTAATTTCACTCCCAAATTCTTTAAGAAATCTCTTCCAAATAACCTTAACAGCCTTAGTTTCTATTCCCTTTCCAATAACCATCCCTATTATCTCCGCTAGTGGGGCAAGTCTCAAATAGGGAGGTCTATCCTTTGGCCTCTCATTGGTATCCGCAAGCTCGAGAATTCTGTCCCTAACACCTTTCTTAATAACCCCTCCACACTTAGGACACCTCCACCTTAGAGATATTGCATCCTGGAGGGTATACTTTGTATAACACCTCGAACATGCGGTAAGGTGATATTTTCCGAGCCTTGGATCCAAGCCCGCATTCAAAACTATCTTCCTTCCTCCTCTCCTGAGAATTGCTTTTCTTATTTCCTCGAATGTAATGTCTTTAACTTCAAATCTATTGAACTCCCTTCCCAACCTGTGTGGCTGGGGAGAATGGGCATCTGAATTGCTCAAATATGTTAGAGTGTGATGTGCCTTAATCATGTCAGCCATTTCAGAGTCAGCAGACAGCCCAAGCTCGAGAAAATCAACCCTTGCATCTCCATACGCTTCCTTCAGGGAGTTGTATTCCTTATACAAGGCCGTCCAGGGAGTAAATGCGTGGGCTGGACCAATCAACACTCCAAGCTCATTACATATCTCAGCTATTTCAGATGCAGAGAGAGTGAGATGTGGTCTGCCTTCTGCTTCGATATCTCGCGAGTACTTTCTAAGGATCTCTCTTAGCTCATGAACTTGAGACAAACTGGGAAAAATGAGAAGATGGTGAACCCGTTTTGAATCCTCAACTTCAGCAGTTAAAATGAATCTAACCCCTCTCACTTCAAAAGTTCCTTCATCAATTCTCTTTCCCTCTCTTGTTAACTCATTCTCCCAGTGGGGATTAAGAATATCCCCTGTTCCAACGAGGTTCAGTCCCTTTAGCTTTGCATTTTCCGCTATTATAGGGAATATCATTAACTTTGAGACAGCCTTAGAATAATGGGAGTGAATATGTAGATCACCATCGACGAGCATAGTAGTAGAAACATGGCAACAAATAAAAATGTTTAGAAGTGCTCAGCCTTTAACGACGAGCACATCATCATCTAATCCTGAGAACTCTATCGAGCTGTCCCCAAAAGTTATGCTTGCTTCTTCATTTACAAGCTTCGAGTAGTCCTCATACCTTATTCCCACGATATACATAGGATCAAGATTGAGAACTTTCCTCTCAACTTCGAGCTCCGTTGCCATAAGCAGGGGGATATCTCCGGAATAAATCCCAGTAACCTTGAGTACTTCTCCAGATTTTCCTACGGAGATGAAAACGTAATCATTAGAGCTCCTGAATTCGTCTATCATATGAACAGAGCCCACTCCCTGTGGATTTGTTAGCGAGATCTTTCCTTCATTACCATTAAAGAACTGATACTCTTTTGAATAGACGGTCTCGTCAGCAACTTTTACAACGGCCCTAAGATCTGCAAAGTCATCCGATAGCTCATCCTCTCCAACAACACTCAAGCTCTTGAACTTTACTGGGATGTAGTCTTCATCAGTAGATATTGAATATCCAATTATCTTAGGCGCTCCTTCTTGAAGGCCATTGTCATAGTCAAATTCATAATAGATAAGCTCGTCAGAGTCTATGGATAGAGAGTTATCATGTCTCTCATAATCAACGTCACTAATAAACAAAACAGCTTTTCTCTGTCCTTCCTCTTTAACTACAGTTAGAGTCGGTATTGATACATCGACCTCAACTACTTTTAAACCCTGAAACTCTAGATTAACTGGCCCTTCTAGTTTTGTAACCTCTACTGTCTGAGTTTTCGTTGTTGCCGGAGAATTCAAACATCCGCTCCCAAAAACCAAGAGCAAAATTCCTATTCCCAAGCCAAAAATCCATTTTTTCATTTCAAACACCTGTTTAGGAATGAGGCTCATCCTAACACCTTTAAATACTTTTCTAAAAATTCATCCTGGAGGTGAGAGAATGAAGACATGGGAGCACTATGAACACACAGCAGACATAGGGATCAGGGGATATGGGGACAGCCTCGAAGAGGCGTTTGAAGCTGTGGCGACAGCTCTCTTCGATGTTATAGTTAACGTCAACAAGGTGGAAAAAAAGGAGGTAAGAGAGATAGAAGTTGAGGAAGAAGACCTTGAAGCACTGCTATACAGCTTTCTTGAAGAACTATTAGTACTACACGACACAGAAGGGCTTGTCTTTGGAGATTTTGAAGTTAAAATAGAAAAGGTTGATGGAAAATACAGGCTAAGGGCTAAAGCATATGGAGAAAAGTTTGACCCAGAGAAGCACGAGCCAAAGGAAGAAGTCAAGGCAATTACTTATCATGACATGAAAATTGAGCAACTACCGGACGGTAGATGGATGGCCCAACTTGTTCCTGATATCTAAAGGTGATAGATAATGAATCCCAAAGAGGAGTTCAAAAAGATAAATCCCAGATTAGTTGAGAGGTACTCAAAACTTGACGAAAGTGAGGAGTTTTGGGCATATTTATACAAGCCCATAAGACCAAGTATAAGGATAAATACACTGAAGGGGGAACTTAATGAGATAAAAAACCTTTTAGAGGAGAAATTCGAACTAGAGGAGATCCCCTGGACAAAAGGTGAGGGATTTTTTATAAAAAGATATGACGTCAACTTTGGAGAGCTTATAGAGTACTCCTTAGGCTTGATAATTCCTCAGGAAGCGAGTTCAATGATACCCCCCGTTGTCCTTGATCCGCAACCCGGTGAGTTCATTCTTGACATGGCGGCGGCTCCTGGAAGTAAAACTACTCAAATAGCTCAGTACATGGAAAACAAAGGATGTATAATTGCTAATGATGCCAAAAGGGATAGAGCAAACATACTCATAGCGAATTTAAACAGAGCAGGAGTTTTAATAGCGAAAGTCACAGTTAGGGATGGTGCGTATTTTGGGAGGTATGAAAATACATTCGATAGGGTTCTACTAGATGCTCCCTGCTCATCAGTAGGCATGATAAGAAAGAACTTCAAGTTTGCAAAAACGTGGAGCGTTGGAAAAGTTTACTATCACTCAAAACTCCAAAAGAGGCTAATATTAGCAGCGTACAAGGCCTTAAAGCCAGGGGGAGTAATGGTATACTCGACATGTACTGTTGATCCTGTTGAAAACGAGGAGGTTGTCGATTTCTTACTTCAAAAAACCGATGCGAAACTCGAAAAGATAAAACTTCCGCTTAAAAAAACACCTCCTGTTCTCGAATGGGAAGGGAAGAAGTATTCGGAAGAAGTCGCGAAAACCGTAAGAATTCACCCACAGGACAACGATACAGAAGCATTTTACATAGCGAAGATAGTTAAACCTAAATAAGAAATATTCCCTGGTGATCTGTATGCTCGTAAAGAAGAAGGGTGTTTTTACCGAAGAGGATGCAAGGAAAGTAATTGAGATGGCGAGTCAGAAAATGGAGAAGGAAATAATAGTAATGGCATACAAAGTCACGGAAGAAGCAAAAAGGAGACTTTGGGACTACCAAAGAGCGGTTGCGTTGATGGCGGATTTAACTGGAGAAGAAAGATATGTTAGAGTGGAGATACTTGAGGGATACGTCAGTGACAAAGTCAAGGGAATAGAGCTTGATTAGTTCTTCATAATCTCCCTTAAGACGCTAGTAGCATAGACTCCCTTAGGAAGGAAGAATCTAAAGAGGACGTCTTTGCCCTCAATTTTATATGCAAACTTTATAGGCTTTATCAGAAGTTCTCTTCTTCCTCCAGGTTCTCTTAGGGGTTTTGGAAGTTTTTTGAAGTCCTCAAGTTTCACTCCGCTTTCCTCAAGGATTTCGTCCTCGATTCTTCCTGGTAATCCCCTTGCTTTTCTCATAAAGTAACCAAAGATGGGACCAGATACCATTGCTTCTTTGTTCTTTATTTTCTCATTTACGAAATCAACGTTAGTTTCAGTAACCCTGTATGTCCTTGTCCTTAGAGGAATCCCTTTCTTAACCTGAACGACAATATCCCCCGGCACCGCTTCGTTAAGAGGAAGACCCTCTTCAATTCTCCTAGATAGGTAGAGGTTAAAGAGATACGATTGAAAAGAGTGTATAAATATCCTTAATATTGGCCTTGGAAGAACTAAAAAGGCCTTTTTCCAGCTTTTAGTTTCTTTATACCTGTAAAGCATTGCCCTTTCATACCTGAGAAACTTTGGAAACTCTTCAAGAGCCTTTTCAACATTCTTAGTCTCGAGAAAGTTCCTTCTCGCTTCGTCACCTTCCATTCCATCTCCAGGATAACCTAAAAACACCTCTGCAGCCTCTTCATATTTTCGTTGAAGAAGTAGTTTTCCTACAATATGGTTTACTGCCCTCCTCTCTCCGAACCTTTGAATTCCAAAATAGTTTGGGAAACCACCTTTTTCTTTTGCCTCTTTAATCAACTCGGGTAATGTTGATGGGTTTGCATCTCTTACTCTAATAAGAAACCAATTACCAAGGAGAAGACCAAGCTTTAAAGGCCTTCCATATCCAATGAACCTTATATCGATATCTTGGATGTTCAGGTTCTCTAGAATACCCCTGTACTCTCCGCAGATACTTATGTATTGATAAGTTATCGCGTGTCTATCTTTGGTCCCCGCGAATCCTATTTTTGAATAGTGAATCCCCAATCTCTTTGCAATTTCTTTAATTGCTGCCATTGTCTCCCAGTTCCTCTTTTTAAGAAGGTATATTTCGCAATTCCCTCTGAAAATTGACCGCGGGATAACCTCTCTAACAATGAAATCTTCAGGAAACGTTTTTATCTTCCCACCTATTCCAGGAGTCCTCGTTAAAAATGCCAGTTCTTTGAGCATTTCCTATCCCCGAATGTTTGACAAATACAATCCAAATACTCATAGCAGTTTTAACTGTCCAGTTACTTTGTCCACGAGCTCCTCAGGACCGGGCCCTATTGCAAGCACTGTTATCGTTCCTGGAGGAATTTCCGTCAGTCCAGCATCTTGAATTAAAGCGGTAGGTAGCCCTAATCTTTCAGCTTCAGCTTTAAGTTTGAATAACTCTTCAATACCCTCGGCTTTTACAACAACTTTTTTCTGCCCCTCATGGAACCATTTTTCAAACCATTCCCTTCTTTCCTTGTATGCCTTAAAAGCCGCAGTAACAGCTCCATGTGCAACTTGAACAGCGAGCTTACCCTTACTTAACTTAAGGTCTTTCCTAACAACTATAACCTGTTTGTACCGGAACAAAAGAAACACCTAATAAAAATAGTTTGCAAAAGAGGAAATCAACGTGAGGATTCTGCAATTCTCTCGATTTCGAGCTTCTTGCTGTATGCGTAGCTCTTTGGATCTTTGTTTGCTGCTAGGATTATTTCCTCTGCCAGAGCTTCTGCGAAGCTCATTTTGGTTCTATAGCACTTTGCTGAAGCACCTAGTGCTATGTTTCTAAGTGCAACGTCAAGCCTCCTAAGTGGAGAGATATCTACCGCAACGTGATACCTTATACCACCGAACATTACGCTCGTAGTGTCTTCTCTTGGAGCCGCATTTTCTATTGCCCAGACAAGTACTTGAATTGGGTTCTTTCCGGTTCTCTTCTCTATAATCTTGAACGCCTCTTTCACTATCTCATATGCCCTTGCCTTTTTGCTGTTTAATGACCTGTGCTCTCTTCTCATGAAGTGACCTGCAACCTTGTAGTGGCTTCCTCCACTCCTCATAATCTTGTTTATAAGCCTTTCAACTATGTGAACGTTGGCCTTTCCGAAGTGCTTCTTAGCATGTCTTCCGTGAGTGTGTGGGAGTAGTCTTGGCTCAAGGTTTATGTAAGGCTTTAGGGAAGGATCCCTAACTTCAACGTCTTCCGTACTCCATCTCCCCATGACCTTAATCTCGTGTGGTATGAAGAACCTCTCGGAAAGTGGTTTGGCCATTAAAGATCACCTCCTTGGCTTCTCTTTCCTACCTTTGACAAGCTCTTTCAGTGAAACTCTGTTAACTTTGACTACCTTGTACCTGATTCCAGGGATATCACCCATTGAACCTCCCTTTGGACCACCGATACCCTCGATGATAACTTCATCGTGCTCGTCAATGAAGTTTATTGCACCAACACCTGGACAGAATGCTGTAACAACTTTACCGTTCTTGATGAGCTGAACTCTCACGGCCTTACGCATTCCTGAGTTCGGCTGCTTTGCCTCTACTGCGATCTTCTCAAGGACGATTCCCCTAGCCTGTGGAGCCCCCTCAAGTGGATCACTCTTCTCCTTGAGCCTGAGTACTCTCCTCTTGTACCTTATATCGCTCCACCTGAACTTCTTCCTCTTGAGCTTTAACTTTCTGCCAGCGAATTCACCATTTGGAGCCTTTTTACCCGGCATGAGCATCACCTTAAATTATTATCACATCTTCAATTCCGTGGTGTCTCTCCATAAGTTGCTTTACAATATTAATATTATGGCCTCCCCTTCCGATGGCCCTCGGCTTATCCCTCGGATTAACATCGAGGAGGGCCACTTTTTTACCGTCTCTCTTTTCAGTTATATGAACTCTTTTAACCTTTACGCCCATTGTCTTATAGATGTTCCTCAGGAACTCCTCGGGATTCTCAGAGTGCTCTACCAAATCTATTTCCTTCCCTAGAAGGCTCTGAATTCTCTTAACATTCATTCCTCTCTTCCCAAGTGCAAGTCCCATTTCGCCTTTCTTTATCACATAAATTAACCTGTTTCTCTCTTGATCAATTAAGCAGTCAAGCACTGTAGCCCCTGTGAAGCTTTCAAAGAGTGCTATATACTTTATCTGGTCAGTGTTGAGCTTTAGTGGCATTTTTTAACTCACCTCTTTGCTAGTGCTAGTATTTTGCTCTCCCCTGGGTCAACTATTGCAAGGGATGCAACAACAAAGGGCTTACCAAGAAGCGTTCCCAACTCAACACTCGTTCCTTCAAATTCATAAACTGGTATGTCACTGAGCTTTGCATAATAATAGATATCATCCTTGATCTCTTTGGGAGCGTTTTTTGCAACTATGATTAGCTTAGCACCCCCGGTCTTGGCAAGCCTAATGGTTTCATTAGAACCGAGAATTACCTTACCAGTTTCCATAGCCTTTCTAAGTTCAAACGCTAAATCCATCTATCACACCTCCTCTTCCTTCTGTGGCTTTAGTGGAAGTCTCATAGTTAACTTAACAATGCCCGTTCCTACTGGAACGGGCTGCCCAATGAGGACGTTTTCAATTACACCGTTTAAGTTGTCAACTTCTCCTCTCTCGGCGGCCTCAAAGAGGTGTTGTGTTGTTATCTCGAAGGCCGCCCTTGCAAGGACGCTTGCCTTTTCACCAACAACACCATGTCTTCCAATTGGCCTAACAACGCCGTCAAGGGTCATTATATCAGCAACGAGCATGATATGCCTGATATCAACCTCAAGACCCTGCTCACGCATTGTATTTACTATCTCTTCAATTATTGCGTTCCTTGCAGCTTCAATTCCAAGGACTTCTGCTATTTCATGAATGTTATTTGTTTTCGTCCTTGTTGGATCAACCCCTGGAACCTTCAAAACTTGTTTGAAGTTTGAACCTTCGGTGTAAATCACGTATTCATCGCCTTCCTTTCTCACGATGGTCTTACCGACGCCCGAGAGACCCTTCAGACGGTGCTTTTTAACCTTTTCGGCAAACCTTCTCAAGTCAGAGATCTTTTCAACTTTCTTCGGCCTAACTATTAGAGTGTATCCCTCCGCTTCAAATTCGGCACTCTTAAACGAGCCCTGAAGCTTCTTCAAGATTTTCTCCATGGTTAAACCACTCTTTTCAAGCCTCTCAGGATCTATTTCCACGATAAATTCCATGTTTATTAAGTCTATAGTCGTCGTTCTTGCCAAGTTCTCCAAGGTTGTACCCTCAATTCTCCTAGCAACCTCCTCAGCTTTAGCCCTGTCATAGCGATGCTCCTCATCGAGGTAAACAGTCATCATGGGCGTTGATGGGTTCTTCCTCGCGTCTACAATTTCTATAATTCTTGGCAAACCAAGAGTTACGTTAATCTCTGCAACACCTGCATAGTGGAAGGTGTTGAGTGTCATCTGAGTTGAGGGCTCACCTATAGACTGGGCAGCTACAGTACCAACGGCCTCACCTGGCTCAACAAGAGCCCTCTCGTATTCTTTAACAACCTCCTCAATGATCTTCTCAACCTCAGCCTTAGTTAGCTTGTATTTCTCATTGTATTTAATGAGCTTTTCATAAAGCTCATTCTTGACACTCTCAGGAAGATTTGCACCTTTCTTTTCAATTAAAGATTTAATAGTAGAAGGAGCTACCATAAAAACTCACCCCTCAGGTTTTTCCATTGGCTCTCATCTTTAATAACGTCCTAAGGATCACCCTATCAACATCAACAGTCTTTCCACCCCAGCTCTTCATTGGATCTACTCCATCCTCACCGTAGCGGAACTGAACAATGACTCCAGTTGGATCTCTAACCGTTCCATCGTAGTCAACTTTGAGATCCTGTAACGCGTTGATTAGTCTTCTCTGCATGTAACCGCTCTGTGCAGTTCTAACTGCCGTGTCTACTAGACCTTCTCTTCCACCCATTGCGTGGAAGAAGTATTCTTGGGGGCTAAGACCACTCTTATAAGAGTTCACGACGAATCCTCTAGCCCTAGCACCTAGATCACCCGGCTTGAAGTGACTGAGAACTCTTCCCTTAAATCCTCTGTAAAGCCTCTTACCTCTGATAGACTGCTGTCCAAGTAAAGCGGCCATCTGAGTAATGTTAAGTATCTTACCTCTAGCTCCTGTCTTTGCCATTATAACCGTGTGGTTATCCATACCAAGGTACTTTTCTGCGATTGCACCAGCATTATCTCTTGCCTCTGCAAGAACTGCCATTATCTTGCTCTCTAGGGTCTCTTCAAGGCTCTTACCGGGAAGAGGCTCAAGTTCTCCTCTCTTGTAAGCTTCAATGAGTCTCTGGACTCTTTCTTCAGCTTCCCTGATTACCTCTCTTATTCTATCTCTAGCCTCCTCTGGGAGGTCTTCATCATCAATTCCTGTTGTGAATCCTTTGTGAGTTATGACCCAAATTGTTAGCTTTGTTACCTGATCAAGGAACTGCCTAGCCCTTTCGATTCCGTATTCTCTAACTATTAGGTCAAGAATTATCCCATCCTCTCTTCCGTAGGCTTTTTTATCAATGGCACCGCTGAGCAACTTTCCGTTCTGGATGTAAACGAAGCCATCGTAAGCTAGCTTCCTAACTTCCTCTGGATCTGGGATAAGTTTCTCCTCGATTAGCTTCTCTAAGGCCTCACAACGCTCTGGTTCGTCACAGAGCTTGTTCCTATACCATACTGTTAGATCATCCGGAAGGAGTAGTGAGAATATTGTCTTTCCGCTCCATAATGGCTTCCCATTCTCATACTTATCGGGTTCCGGAAGCTCCTTGATATCAACGCCTGCAAACATTAGCATCTGCTCAACTTCTTCCCTGGTAAAGTAGGCTCCCTCTCTAGTTAACAAGTATCCACCAGAGATATGATCCTGAATCCCACCAATAATCGGCCCTCCATACCTCGGAGAAATTATGTGGTTCTGAACCTCCATTAGTATTCTAGCTTCTGCCTGAGCTTCTTCTGTCTGAGGCACGTGGAGGTTCATTTCATCTCCATCGAAATCAGCGTTATAAGGCGGACATACGGCAAGGTTAAGTCTGAAAGTCTTATAAGGCATTACCCTGACGCGATGAGCCATTATGCTCATCCTGTGGAGTGAAGGCTGTCTGTTGAAGAGGACTATATCACCATCAAGAAGATGCCTCTCAACCGTCCAGCCAATGTCAAGTCTCTCTGCCAAGAACTCCCTGTTGCTTTCCATAATTCTAATTCTTTTTCCATCAGGATCGATTACATAGTTAGCTCCTGGATACTTATCTGGACCGTTAAGAACCATTTTTCTCAGCTTTTCAATGTTGAATTCAGTAACCTTTTCGGGAACCGTAAGCTCCATGGCTATTTCAATTGGAACACCAACTTCATTTATACTTATCATGGGATCTGGACTTATGACTGTTCTCGCTGAGAAGTTGACTCTCTTACCGCTAAGATTTCCTCTGAATCTTCCCTCTTTACCCTTAAGTCTCTGGGCAAGAGTCTTTAGAGGCCTCCCACTCTTGTGCTTTGCGGGTGGTATTCCTGAAGTTTCGTTGTTTATATAGGTGGTAACGTGATACTGGAGGAGGTCCCAGAGGTCTTCTATAATCAGCTGGGGAGCACCAGCCTCAATGTTCTGCTTGAGCCTGTTGTTAATTCTTATGATATCAACAAGCTTGTGAGTTAAGTCATCCTCAGCCCTGATACCAGTCTCGAGCGTAATGGAAGGCCTTACTGTAACGGGAGGAACAGGAAGAACCGTGAGGACCATCCATTCTGGTCTTGACTTTTCAGGATGTAATCCGAGAAGTGGGAGATCTTCATCGGGAATCTTCTCAAGTCTATCTCTCACCTCTGTAGGCATCATTCTGTGCTTGTACTCATTCCCCTGCTCATCCTTTCTAAGCTCCCAGTATATTGTGGGCTTTTCGAACTTTATTGGATATTGAGGAGCACCACAGTGAGGACATACCATCCTTTCCCTAGCCTTCTTGTGTATCTCCTTGAGTATCTTGTTGACTTCACTTCTTCTGTTCTTTGCTAGCTCCAGTTTCTTCATGTACTCCTCAATTTCCTCATCGGTTAGCTTTATCCTCCCACATTCTCTACAAGTGCTCTCAAGGACTCTGTGAATAGTTTTTGCAAATCCAACGTGAATAACTGGACGGGCTAGTTCTATGTGACCAAAGTGTCCGGGACATTCGCCAGCTCTTGCCCCACAAGTCTCACATCTAAGTCCTGGGTCTATAACTCCCATTCTCTTATCCATTACACCGCCTTCAATTGGATAACCGTCATCGTCGTATGTGTCTGGAACAGTAACCTCGACTGCACTCATTTTTCTAATTTCTTGAGGGGAGAGGATTCCAAATTCAATACTCCCAATAACCTTTTTAACTGACTGCATGGCTCACACCCTCTCCGTGAGGTTTAACTTGGGCCTAATAACCATCGCCTTAAGCTCATCAAGCAATAGCTTGAACGCGTAACTCATCTCAACTTTGCTTATTCTCTCCTCCTCACCACATACTGGACAATAGACCTTGTGTCTTCTCTTGTCTTCTATTGCTATATGACCACAGTTCTCACAGACCCATACTTCTGTCTTGTCACTCTCCTCGAGTAGCCTCTCAATTAGTAACATTGCTGCACCGTGCCCAACGAGGACGTCTCTTTCCATCTCACCGAATCTGAGACCACCCTCCCTAGCTCTACCCTCTGTTGGCTGCTTCGTAAGAACCTGAACTGGACCTCTTGAACGTGCGTGTATCTTATCAGCCACCATGTGGTGAAGTCTCTGGTAGTAAATTACTCCAACGAATATGTCGGCCTCGAGCCTTCTTCCCGTTATACCATCGTACATTATCTCCCTTCCAGTGTGCTTAAAGCCAAGCTCCTCAAGCTCTTTTCTGAGCTTCTCCTCTGGCTCTCCTATGAACGCTGTTCCATCGACTCTTCTTCCTTTTAGGGAGGCAACTTTTCCACCAATTGCCTCAATGAGCTGTCCAACGGTCATTCTTGATGGGATACCGTGTGGATTGACTATTAGATCCGGAACTATTCCACTCTCAGTCCAGGGCATGTCTTCCTGGGGAACTATTAGGCCAATTACTCCCTTCTGTCCATGTCTTGAAGCAAACTTATCTCCAAGCTCTGGAATTCTAAGATCTCTCACGGTAACTTTAACCAGCTTAGTTCCATCTCCAGTTTCGGTTATTATTACCTTATCGACAACACCCTTCTCACTAGGCCTTACAGCTACACTCGTCTCTCTTCTCTCCTGAAGTGCAACGCTACCAAGACCCCTTTCTTCGAGGAATCTTGGTGGAGACGTTCTTCCAATGAGAACATCCTTACCTTCTACTCTTGATTCTGGGAATATGAGACCATCCTCATCAAGGTTTCTATAATACTTCTCTCCCCTATACCCTCTAACGGTTGGAGCTGGAATCTCAAACTTGTCAGTTTGTCCACCAAGGTACTTCTTTTCTTCCGCCTCGTAAGTTCTGAAGAACGTGGATCTTGCAAGACCTCTCTCTATCGAGGCCTTATTGATTATTATTGCATCCTCCATATTGTATCCCTGGTATGCTAAAACGGCAACAATAAAGTTCTGCCCTGCAGGTCTGTCTTCGTAACCTACAGCCTTCATAATTCTCGAATCGACGAGTGGAACTTGTGGATAGTGGAGGAGATGACCTCTGGTGTCAACTCTAATTCTGAAGTTTGCCCATCCGAGACCAAGACTCTGCTTGGCCATACCGGCTCCATAGGTATTTCTTGGAGCGGCATTGTGCTCTGGATAGGGAACCAGGGATGCAGGAAGTCCAAGAATTGCAGCAGGCATGAGTTCAAGATGAGTATGTTCTTCTGTAACCTCCCAAGGCCACATTGCAACATAGGCATTTTCCTCTTCCTCAGCATCGAGATACTCAATTACTCCCATCCTTATGAGATCACTCCACTTAAGCCTACCTTCCTTTACTGCCTGAACATGTTCTTTGGTTAGCTTTGGCTTTCCGTTCTCGACTATTATCAATGGCCTTCTAACTCTACCGTCATCGCTATTGACGTAGACTTCCTTAACATCCTCATAATATGCAACGTTTATCACGTCACTAATCTTTCCATTTCTCCTATCTTGCCTAATCCTCTGAGCTAAAGCTTTTCCGTCCTCAATTGTACCTATAAGAACTCCATTTAAGTAAACTCTCCAGAGCTCTGGGCTTGGTCTTCTAACCTCAATTGGAACTATTCCCAGGGACATTAAGTACTCCTTAACTTCCTCTTCTGGAACTGCAGTAGTTATCTGGGACATGAGTGCTAAGTTTTTGACCAGACCACAGTTTGGACCTTCAGGGGTTTCGGTAGGACATATCCTGCCCCAGTGAGTACCGTGGAGATCTCTGGCCTCGAAGTGGGGTTGCTCTCTGTCAAGTGGTGATGTTACCCTTCTCAGATGGGAAAGCGTGGAAACATAATTCGTTCTATCGAGAAGCTGGCTCACACCAGTTCTTCCACCGGGCCATGCACCAGTTGCAAGTGCATGTTCAATTCTTTCCGTAAGAACGTCTGGTCTTATTGAGTTCCTAATAAATCTGTGGATGTTTCCAAACGTGTATTTTTCACCCTTTCTCTGGTATGTCTTGGTCATTTGATATTGAATGTCCTTGACTAGCTGTCCAAATGCCACTCTGAAGAGATCCTTTAGAAGGTCACCGGCAAGCCTGAGCCTCTTGTTTGCATAATGATCCTTATCATCCTCATCTCTTCTTCCGAGGGAAAGTTCTATAACCTTCAAAGCCATCATTCCCAAGTAATATGCCTTCCTGATCCTGTCCTCTGGATTCACACCCATGTGTGGGAGGAGGTTGTTGTCTATTACGTACTCGGCTCTCTTGAGTCTGTACTCTCTGGCTTGACCTGGAGCAACGAGCTTTCCAATATATTCAAGAGCCTCCTGTTGGGTTGTTATATCACTTGCATCCTCCAAGTTATCGAAGAGAATCTGCTGGACTTCGGGATCATTTCCTACAGCATCAACTATATCTCTATCTCTCTCGAGACCCAAAGCCCTCATTACATAAACGAATTTAATGGGCTTTGGAACGTTGGGTATTCCAACATATAGTATTCCATCTTTCTTCCTTTCTACAGTTACTAACGCCCTATAGCCATGTCTGTAGGAGAATACCTTTGCAACATATCTTTCTTGTCTCTCATCTTTCTCAACTAATGTTCTGTTTGGAGCTATGTCCTCAATAGATACAATTACTCTCTCAGAACCGTTTATAATGAAATAACCCCCAGGATCTTTTGGATCTTCACCAAGTTTTATTAGTTCCTCATCACTGAGGCCATACAACCTACATACTTTGGACTTCAACATTATTGGAAGCTCACCGATCCTAACTTCCACGGGTTCTTGTTCAATTCCTCTAATTACAGGAATCATTTCCAAGTATAATGGTGCCGAGTACGTTAGGTTTCTGATTCTTGCATCCATTGGATAGAGGGGCTTCCTTTGACCGTGAGGCTCCTGAAACTCTGGTTGACCAACTCTTATCTTTCCAAATTTAACTTCAAAGTCAGGTATGTCAGGTTTTATTCCGCCAAATTCGTTAACAACTTCCTGAAGACCTCTCTCAATGAAGGCATTGTAAGAATCTAAGTGCTGCCTTACAAGTCCCTTTTCTTGCCAATAGCTCTCCATAACTATCCATAAATCGTCGGGAGTAACCTCTACAACCGTCGGACCTCTCATTCTCTCACCCCAGAAGCATTTAATCCTCCACAACTATCCTGTAATAGTAATAAACTCCGGCAGTTGGACTTTTTCTTTTAATTTCAATTATGTCACCAGGTTTTGCTCCAAGAGCTTTGACAGCAGGATCACTTGCCTTGATCTGGGGTAACTGGGCAGGTGTTATCTTATACTTTTCAAGCAGAGCCTTCTTCTCTTCCTCGCTTAGTACTCTATGTTCGGGTACTAACACATGATCAAATATGTTAAACTCTTTTTTCCCCGCCACGGAGAATTGCCCCCCAGAAATTTTTTACGAATGTCATCCACACACCGGCTTTAGCTTCTGATATATAAGCTTTACTCAGATTTTATATCCATTGCGAAAAGCTTATTAGAGAATGTGGAGCCCCGGCCGGGCTTTGAACCCGGGACCTGCCGCTTACCAAGCGGCCGCTCTACCAGGCTGAGCCACCGGGGCACCTGCCGGAAAAACTTCGAATAGAGAGGATATATAAGGTTTTCGGTTATGCTACTCCTCCCCCGATATCCCAGAGAAACATCGTAAACTCGAAATCATAAGCCCTAGTCAGGAGAGTTCCAGGATTGTACGGATAGTATATATAAAACTTCTTTAACCCTATTATTTTATGGCTGTCTCTAGGATCCACTTCATAACTCCAAACTTCGGTTATTGGCAAGGGGAACAGACTCCTAGTTATTACAACGGCATTAACAACGTCATACTTAAACTTTAGTTTGTTAAACTTTTTATCAGAAAGCCTAAATGCAGTCATGAAACCAATTCTTGGCATTCCATACTCTCCAATTCCAGTCACGTTAAACTTATAGTACTCATTCCTTTTCATTTCCTCTATCAAACAGGATGATGTTAGGCATGTTTTTGTCTTTGTAAGGGAATAAACATACAAGTAATCATTTGTTAATTTAAACTGAAGGAGGGAAGTTAGAGAAAATGATACTATGAGTGCTATTATGAAGCCTCTAAGAACGTTTCTCCAGTATCTCTTGATAATATAATCCCATTTAGCCCTTAGTGTTACAAGAATGGCTAACGGTATTAAGCTAAAATACAGGAGCATACTAAACATGTAGCTCCCAAAACTTGGAAAGTGATCAAAGTACATTAGCTCACCTCAATCTTTGAAGATGCATACTCCATTAATAAACTTTTACAGAACTGAAAAAGTTAATAATGGTGGGGCCGCCGGGATTTGAACCCGGGTCACGGGCTCCCAAAGCCCGCAGGATGGACCAAGCTACCCTACGGCCCCGCTGGAGCCCCGGGCGGGATTTGAACCCGCGACCTGGGGATTACAAGTCCCCCGCCCCACCAGGCTAGGCTACCGGGGCTCGAGGCCGAAATAAAGGGAAGAGAATTAGTTTATAAAATTTACCCTTTTGCATGACCCTTCTCTACAGCCTCCACTATTAAGTTTCTTATGTATTCAGCCTTTTTGAAGGCAGTTTCAACCGCATACATTACTTCTTCAAGCTTAAAAGCTCCTCCTTCGCTTTTCTGAACCGCTGAGATATGACCAGTTTCATCCGTGGTTATCGTTAGCCTCCCATCCATAACCTGCTCTTCCTCGAGACTTGGATCAACGACGAGAGTGTTTCCTATTTTTGCAAATGTAACTGGTACTGGAATCTTTTCTACAGGCAGAGGCTCTTTCTCCTCTAGTATCTCAACTTCTTCGGTTTCTTCATTGTATCTTACCTTAGGAACTCTCGCATTCATTAGCGCAGCGATTGCCGCTATGCCAATTGCATCCATTAGGTTCCCATCGTGATCCAATACATGAACGTCAATGAAAACCACTCTAACAATCTTTCCTGGTACTATCACCATTTTTTCTAAATTTAAAGCTCTACTTTCCCTTATTCCCCTATCTATAACCCTCGCAAGTTCTATGGCCCTCTCATCCGGGGGCCCAGGTTCAAACGTTGGTGAGGCCAAAGGCACTAGCTCTACATTTGTCGTCATTACACCCATATTTGGGGTATCTGGAAATGGCTCACCCAACGTTGTTTTTATTCCGACTAAGACTTGAGTACTCCCAAGTTTCACAAGTGCCGACCCTTCAGCTTTTTCTATTAATCCAACCTCGATTTCAATCGGCCTATAATCTTCAAATCCCCTATCATCAATTCTTTTTCCTTCCTTGAGGAGGTTTATTATATGATCCCTCATTATTCCCGCGATTATTTCATTATCACTCACTTCCCTCAACCTCCTCAGCTATCTTTATGTACTTCTCTTTCAATGCCTCCCTCTGCTTCTGATAAACTGCCTTTGCTCCCTTTATGGCCAGTTTTACAGCTTCTATAAATTCCTCCTTTGTCAAATAACCATCCATTTGGAGAAGCGTTATATCGTTTTTAAGGGGCATTATGGCAACTGGAACATCGGCCTCTCCATAGTTGTCTTCCTCTTTATTGAGATCCAGAACTATTTCCCCCTCTATCTTCCCAGCGGCACACGCTGCAACGAGATCCCTCATTGGTATGCCAGCATCGGCTAAAGCCAATGATGCAGCCGTGATTCCTGCAACTCTAGTACCAGCGTCCGCTTGAAGAACTTCAATGAAAATGTCAATTGCAGTCCTCGGAAACATCTCAAGAATTAGGGCTGGCTCAAGAGCTCCTTTTATAACTTTGCTTATCTCTATACTTCTTCTATCTGGGCCGGGCTTCTTCCTTTCCTCAACACTAAATGGGGCCATATTGTACCTAACCCTAAGAATTGCCCTGTCGGGTCTTTGAAGATGCTTCGGATGGATCTCTCTCGGTCCATAAACGGCGGCTATTATTTTGTTTCTCCCCCACTCAATGTATGCAGAACCGTTAGCGTTCTTAAGAACACCAACTTTCATTTTAATTGGTCTGAGCTCGTACTTTTTACGGCCATCAATTCTCCTTCCATTTTCATCAATAAGCTTAATATCTTCAGGCTTCTCCATCATTTTTAACCACCTTTTCCTCTTCTTTCTTCTCCTCTTCCTCCTCCAACTTTGGTATCTCTTCGATAATTCCTTGCTGCTTTAATTCTTCTAATCTTGACAACAGAAGAGCCTTTATCCTATCTGTCAGACCTCTTGTATGGCTTTCTCTATCTATTTTTAAAATGGCCTCTATCGCAAGCTTTTCAAGGGCATCGTTTTTACTATTGACCCATATCCATCCATTCTGTCCTACTATAATTCTGCTCATTGTAAGCTTCTTAATCATGTTAATCATAGAACCCCCTTTGCCAATGACCCTTGGAACTTTAGAGGGGGTTATCTTAACTATCTGACCACCTCTTAGAGGACCACCATTGAATGGCATTCCCTTTGTGGTAAGATCTATGTTGTTCACCTCATTAATTGCCTTGACCTTAGCGTATATTATGTCCCCAATATCAAAGAACTTCCTGAGATCTGTCCTTATCAAGTCAATTTTTTCATCTGTAAAGTCTTGAATCTTAAGATTCGCAGGATATGGTGCACCTATGTCTACTACCCAACTCGAGAACTTAACGTCAACGATCTTCCCTATAACATTGTCTCCTACTTCTGGAATGTAAGGCCCTTCAAGGGGAATCACCCTTATCGTATTCCCCTTTATATCGACAAGCCCTATCACAGTAGAATATATCCTTGATCCTTCCCTGAATGTTCCTCTACCGTTTTTATAGGGCCCCTGGGCAAGTAGTGTCCCCGGAACCACTAATTCCCTATTTTGGACGAAAATCCTCCTCATACGCCCTTCCTCTCTATAAGTTTAGTCTGAACATTTCCCTTTGTTAGGGCATTAAGTTTCTCATAAAATTCCTCCTCAACGCCACCAGGAATTTCAATCAAAAACATCCAGGAACCATCACTTCCCCATTCTTCTCTCTTTATCCTTCCGAACTTCCTGACCTCTCCATATGCCCTGCCCGCATATTCTCCAGGTATTTTCACAGCTATGACCTTTACTTCTATCTTAAGTGGAAGAACCCTCCGGAGAGCTTTGATAACATCTTGGACTTGGGCTTCTGCATCCTTGAATATATCCACTCTAACACCCACTTCTTCCATAGCCTTTAATATTCTATCTACAGGGTGAGGATATCCTGTTCTAGGGTCAACAGCGTGTCTGTGAATTATTGTAGCTATTTGCCTCTTCTTTTCCTCTAGCATTTCTCTTCTCTGCTGTGCAGTCAGCTGAACCTCCCCTTTCCTAAGGATTATCTTTGCAACTTCGTAAGGATCACTGGTTCCAAATATTTTTTCCATCTCGTGTTCACTAGCCTTATCACCCTTATGAGCATCTTTGAATACATAAGGAGTTGCAAGTATCTCTTCAATGGGAACATCTTTGCCTTCCTTGAAATCTCTCGCAAGATATGGATCTACAAGAATTTCAAAAGTTTCACCATGTACTTTCAATCTTGCAATTACAGCTTTATCCACGCTTATTGGCATTTTCTTCACCCCCTAAACCTCAAATAAAAACTTAAAAAGAGAGAACATTTCTAATTCCCCCAAGAAGGAGAATTAGTAATGGCTATCAAGTTCAGAGTAGTCTTCTTCCTTCTCCTTTATTTCCTCCTCTTTCTCCGCCTCCTTCATAACTTCCTCAAGATACTTTTCAATTTCTTCTTTTGTAAGCTTTCTAAATTTCTTATCCTTGACAGTTATGACAGCAACTTCAATACTATCTGGACTTGGATTCTCCATGGTCTTTACCAATGCCAAGATCGCAAGCTTTATTGAGTCTTCCAGCGTCATATCTTCTCTGTATTTTTCCTCAAATATTGCCATTGCAGTGTTCCTACCACTACCTATGGCCACCGCCTTCCATGCAAAGAACGCCCCACTTGGATCGGTTTCATAGAGTTCGGGCTTGTCATTAACACCTGCCATTAACAATGCAGCACCAAAGGGCCTAACCCCACCATATTGGGTGTGCATCTGCTTGAGGTCACATATCTTCTTAACGATGACAGCCAATGGAGCAGGTTCCCCATAAGTCAGCCTGTGGATTTGAGCTTCAAGCCTCGCCCTATTCACGAGAACTCTTGCATCAGCTATTATACCACTTGAGGCTGCAGCTATGTGATCATCAATCTGGAATATCTTTTCATAACTCTCCGGCTCTATAAGCCTACTCGTTATCCTCTTCTCTACAGCTAGAACAACACCTTCATTACACTTAACTCCTACAGCCGTAGCTCCTCTCTTCACTGCTTCTCTTGCATAGTTTACTTGGAATAACCTCCCGTCAGGACTGAATACAGTAATAGCCCTATCGTACCCTGCTTGAGGTGGGACAAACGCCATCTCTTCACCCCCCAAAGATACTCAAATGATGATTTTATATACCTTCCGTGCTTTTTCGGCTTTTTATCCTTTATTATAGCCAAAGTATATTTGAGAGCATGGAAACATTTTAATACTAATGAACCCTATAGTGGAGTGCTGAACTTTGATGGCGGTGATGGAGCATGTGGGGAAGGATTGAACATCATTTCGATGAGTACCCGGTCAGGAAACTCATCGCCAAAACATTACTGAGGTATGGTTTAAAAGTTTCAGAAGATATGAAGATTAAGGCAGGGGACATAGAAGTTCCATACACAAAGATAGCAAAGGCCCTTAATGTTGATAGGAGAGTTGTGAAAGAAACAGTAGCAATGATACTAAAGACTCCAGAGCTCAGGGAGATATACATGAATCTGGAGCCTACTGTTCACATGAAGTATGTTGGGAAGCATGTTGGGTATGGGGTTATTGAGATAGAACCCGAGCCTAGAGCAATAGGAATTCTTGCAAAAGTTGCCCAGAAGATTTCAGATAGGGGAATAAATATAGTTCAAGCAATAGCAGAAGACCCAGAACTATATCCAGAAGCTACACTAACAATAATAACTGAAAAACCTATCCCAGGAGACTTAATTAACGAGCTTTCAAAGCTTGAGGGTGTGAAGAGGATATCCATCTACTAAAGTCTAATTTAATCTTCTCTTTATTCTCAAGGAGTGTTAATAATTTGGATTGAGGTAGAGGTTCATTTCGAACCTCATCGATACACTCAAAAAGGCTTTTATATGGTAAGCTTCGAGGAAATAGTGTCTAGAACAAGACTGTAATTCCTAAAATTTTCCTGCCTAGGATGGAGGTCTTCAGTCCTCAAAGGAGGTGATTTTGTGATTGATAGGTTAGAAAAAGCCCTCAAGTGGGCTGAGGAAAATTTGAAAGCAGAATACATAGAGCTCCGATATGAAAACTTGCAAAAGACAACACTAAACCTCAAGGATGGAATTTTTGTAAGCTTTACTGAAAAGCTTAACAGGGGAGTAGCAATTAGAGTTCTAGCAAATGGGGCATGGGGATTCTCCTCAACAAGTAACTTGGACAAGCTAGAAGAGTCCATAAAGGAGGCATATAAACTTGCAAAATCCGCCGCAGAAAGCAAGAAAGAGAAAATAAAACTCGCCGAGATAAAGCCTGTGGAAGACTTCGTAAAAAGCAATATGAAAATCAAACCCAAGGAAGTTGACATCGAAGAAAAAGTTAACCACTTGAGAGAGCTTGAAAAGCTACTCAAAGAGGACGAAGCCGTGAAAAGCGTTAATATAAGGTATGAAGACGGAGGAGGACAAAAGATACTCCTAACAAATGAGGGAACAAAAATCGAGTGGGACTACAACTATCTCTACCAGGGGGTGTATGTAACAGGGAAAAAGGAAGGGAAACTTGCAATGGCGAGAGACAGCATAGGAGCAGTAGACTATGGATGGGAGCTAATGACAGATAGGGAACCAAACGAAAAAGTAAAAGAAAGACTCCTAAGAAAGCTCCATGCCCAGCTCAATGGAGTAGCACCAAAGCGGGGAGAATGGCCAATAGTTGCAGGGCCAATTGTAGTTGGAATAATAGCCCACGAAGCCCTTGGACACTTAGCAGAGGCAGACCTGACAATAAATTCACCCTTTAAAGACCTTCTAGGGAAACAGATAGCCCCAGAGTACGTAACCATGAGCGAAAGGTGGGTTGATGGAGGATTTGGAAACGACAAATACGATGACGAAGGCGTACCTGTCAAGGATATCCACATAATAGAGAACGGAATCTTGAAGGAAATTATGCTCAACAGAGAGTACGCCGCTAAATGGAATATGGAACCAAATGGCCATGCGAGAGCAGAGAGCTACAGGTATCCACCTATAATAAGGATGAGGAACACGATCTTCGAGCCAGGAGATTGGTCATTTGAGGAGATGATAGAAGACATAAAGTTTGGTTACTATGTAGTTGACTTCCGTGGGGGACAGGCCCAGCTGAATTCTGCCTTCCAGGTTGGAGTTCAGGAAGGATATGTAATAAGAAACGGAGAGATTGCAGAACCAATTAGAGATACATCAATAACAGGAGTAGCGATTGAGGCACTAAAGAAGATAACAGCAGTTGGCAAAGACTTTGGACTTGAGGTGGGATTCTGTGGAAAGGGCCAAACAGCCTTTGTTAGCTCTGGAGGCCCACACATGAGATTTGACGGAGGAATTCTCATCGGGTGAGGTGGTATTATGGAGGAACTCATCAAATATGGAGAGAAATTTTTTGACGAGCTCGAAATCGTGACCTATAAGGCCAAAGACGTTAGTGTCGATATAGAATTAAATGAAATTTCAATGGCAGCAACAAGAACCGATGTTATAACGATAATCAGAGGAATCAAGGATAAGAGGATAGGAATATCAATAGTGGACACGATAGACAAGGAAGAAGTCAAGAAGGCCATAGAACAGGCAGCAAAAATGGCCAAACTCAACAATCCAGATGAAAAGTGGGTATCCCTTCCAGAACCTGGAAAGTACAGAGAACAGCCAGAACCTAATGAAGAACTAAGAGAAGTATCACCCGACATCCTCGTTGAAATGGCAATTAAGGGAATAAAAATAGCTAGAGAAAAGGACGAGCACGTGACAGTAGCGGGAGGCTCAATTGCAACATCCTGGGTCGAGACATGGATAGGTAACTCGCATGGTATTGATGTTATCCAGAGGTTCGGCAATGCCTACGCCTTCTTTGAGCTTGTAGGAAGGAAAGAAGGGATAGTCACCCCAGGAATATTCGAATTCGACGCAAAGGACAACCTCGCTCTTGATGTAGAAGGAACAGTTGAAAAGGCCCTTCAAAAAGTCCAGTGGGCATATAAAGTTAAAGAGGCCAAAAACGAGGAGGTACCCATAATCCTTGGACCCTGGGCGATAGCAGGATTGTTTGCCTATACTCTCTTCCCAGCGTTCAGCGGTGAGAGACTCGTTAAAAAGACCACCCCGCTTGCAGATAAAGTCGGAGAAAAAATAGCCAGTGATGTTATAACTATATACGACGACCCATTCCACGAACTTAGCCTTGCAAAAGTTATAGCAGACGGCGAGGGCGTTCCAACAAGGAGATATGAACTAATAAACAACGGTGAATTCAAGGGCTTCATATGGGACAACTATTGGGCAAAGATATATGGAACTGAAAGCACAGGGCATGGACATAGAGACTTCAGGGGTGGTGGGGTAAGCATAGGACTCAACACGCCAATCATAGAGAATGGAAAGAGAAGCCTTGAAGAGATAATTGGAGAAATAAAACACGGCTATTTCGTAGATGGCGTCCAGGGAGCACATTCAAGCAACCCTGATAACGGAAACTTCGCCGTAACTGCAAACCCTGCCTATCTGATTGAGGATGGAGAAATAGTTGGAGCAAGCGTGTTCCTCATCGCAGGAAATATATATGAGCTGTTAAAGCAAGCAAGCGAGGTAAGTAAGGAACAGACAGTAATGCCAGTCATGTACACCGTGATAACCCCATACATAAAATTCGAGAACGTCAAGATAGCTGGAAAGAAGTGATCTTTCTTCTCTTTATCAATATTATTCCAAAAATCATTCCAAAGGAATCCATTATCAAGTCCCTGACCTTATTTTCGAGTGTTTCAGTTATGAAAGATATCTCCCCCTCCGTTAGTTTCTCGGCAACCTCCCAGCCAACGGCTAGTATATAGAAAACAACTATGGAATACACAAGAACCCGCCTTGGAGAGAAACCATAAGAATGTAGAATCTTTGCAACCATAAGCCAGAGAGTTAAACCACCCAGGAAGTGGCTTATCATATCAGCATTTCTCCATTCCTTATGGAACAAGTCAATATTTGTAAAAGGAACGTTGACAAGGGATACATGAACTGCTATGAAGATTCCGAGGATAGCCATAATTTTTGGATCATAGATTGGAGATAATACCACTTTAAAAATCCCCTTGGGTGAGTAGACCCTTGGAAGCCATAAAGGAACAGAAAGACCAAGAATCGCAAGAGAGCACCGGTATATATGATCGAGTCTCCAGTAGTAAAAAGCTGTGAGTAAACCAAGGAAAACTACTCCAATTGAAGCAACTATCACTCTTTCTTCTAATTTCAAAGCACTCACCTACTTATTCTTCACTACTTATCTGTTGTTGCATCGATATGAGATAATAGAGCGTTCTTAGTGGGATTCCAAGAGCCTTACTTATTTCCCTCGGCCTCTTCCCCTTCTTTAACATCTCGTTTATTTGCTCTATCGTTTTCTGGGAATACTTCCTTGGCCTTCCCCTGCCTTTACTAATTGGAATTACCTTTATTCCCATCTGCTCAAGGACATTAATCACCTTCTTAGACACCTTGGGATATAAACTTGGAGGGCAACCGATTACCTTTACATTCGGGGCATTATCAAGAATCCTCACAATGACTTCTTTAGTTGGCCTTAAGTTTATGTAAACCTCGGTTACATCCTCATTCAGAGTATCGTCTATTTTCTTTAAAAGCTCCCTCATGTTCCTCGCTGTTATCTCAACTCTCATATTACTCACCCCTGAAGGAGTTCCAGAAACTTCTTTGCTTTCTCACTCTTAGGTAAGAATTTCTCGAATTTAGTGACGTCTGAAAATAGAAGCTTATGCAAACCGGAAACAACAAACTTTCTTATCCCCTCTCTAAGCTCTCCTTCGTCTATCTCTAGAAGAGAGGCAACTTCCTCTTCAGTAAAGTTCGAAATTCCATAAAGAATAACACCACCAAGTACATAGTTTGGCAGCCTTGAAATGTCACTTCTCTTCTTAACAAGCATTCTTTCAATCTCACATTTCCGAATTACAAGTAAGCTACCGAATCCTACTTTAAAATCGGCTCTATCCTTAAATGGCAAATCAAAGAGAGAATAGTGACAGTCTATGCACGACCTTATGCCAGGATAGAGTGTCAAGGATTCTCTCTCTTTCTCAGATGTTAAGAAGTAATACTTAAACACATCCAAAGCAAGCATTTTTGCACCATCTTCTGGATTGAGGGTGGAATAAGCTAGGGCAAGGTTATCTACTGTGTAGTGATTGTTTATTAAAACCCCTACAGTTTTCACATAGCTTAGAACTCTCCATCTAAAGCGTTTGCCAAACCTCTTCCTAAGTTCTCCCTCTATATCAGCATCTACTGGCAGGTCAATCTTTTCTTTCTTTAGCTTCCCATCTTCCCAATACTCAACTTCAATCCTGAATTTTTCTTTCCTGACAGTTCCTTCTTCCCTAAGTTTGCTTTTGATAAACTTAAAGTGCTCCCTCACTTCAACTCCTCTCTGCCCAAGTAGTCTGAGGACATCACCAGAATAAGCCAAATAGGGCAATATTTCAATTCTGCCTAGTTTAATATCTCTTTCTACAGCTTTAACTTTTGAGAGCTTCTCTTTCTTCAAAGACTCAGGAAGTATTTCTCTCTTACCTTCTTTAAGGGTATAATTTGCCTCAAGTATGGCCAACGCCATTCTATGAGCTGTAATTGCAGATCTTAGCCTTTCAAGGGTTAAAGTCCTGTAGTGTCTTTTCCTATAGATCCAAGACAGGTGAGGATCTCTTGATTTCTTATCCTTAAATATCGGAGCTGGCCCTAACTCACCAACTCTTCGCTCTAACTCTTCCTCCAACTCCTTAAGCATTTCCAATCTAGTTCTGAACGTAAAAAATAACTTAGGAACGTCAAGATCCTCAAATAACCCGGGAGTGTCTATTGCTATATCATCAAGAATCTTGTTTATTCTTGCAATCAGCTCTTCTGTTGTGGGCATGGCTCATCACGGAAGTAGCTTACCCTCCCTAATTTTCTCGGGCAGATATTCCTTAGCAACAAACTCAAGGCTCTTGTTTGCAAGGGCCTGCTGTTCTATTCTTACTCCCCACTTAAGGGCAAGCTTGAGCTGCCTTTGCCACTCCTTGTTCTGGAACCATGGATAGTTCAGCTCTTCAATTATTCTCTTGTAATCCCCAGTTGGGCCCCCCTTCTTGTCGGGGGGTATGCCCTTGAGTTTTTCAGTAACGTTTTCGAGGCCATACTCCTTTATGTCATCCATTGTCATCCCAACGAACTTGGCATCTGGAGTTGCAAGCTTCTCACTTAGGTAAGCCAAGTTGATTGAGCCCTGCTTGATCGTCGAATATATGTACCATCCATATGGGTCTCCATCAGTAAACACTATTATCGGGAGGCCTTCTTCGTAGTGGAGCCTGTGAATAAGCCTCCTAACTCCTCTCGAAGCCTGTCCCTGGGTTGCAACAATCAGAGCTCTTTCCTTCTTTGGGTACTTTTCTTCTATCAGCCTATCGGCCATTGCAGCCGTCTCTACAACCAGGACGTAGTCAACATTAATCTCGGGGAATTGTATATGTTCAACTGTTCCAGGTACTGCCCATCCACCAGTTCCCAGCTTTGATGCATTGAACTCGTCCTCTCCATCCTTGATAACTATATCTCCGTAGATATATCCCCTTCTATCGGCAGTTATGTGCATCTCCTCTCTCAAAACACCAAGCATTCTCTCAAGGTCTTCTATTATGGGATCACTCTCACTCTGGTCTTCAAACGTGTTCTCTCTCGTTCCTGGAATCGTGTGCTTGTTTGCATAGTAGGCTTCTCTT
The DNA here is from genome assembly GCF_000263735.1 of Pyrococcus sp. ST04. NCBI lineage: Archaea > Methanobacteriati > Methanobacteriota > Thermococci > Thermococcales > Thermococcaceae > Pyrococcus > Pyrococcus sp. ST04. Next base: position 1,446,087 of record NC_017946.1, read on the forward strand.
AAGCTTGCATGCTTGCCCTCACTAACTAGCCTCTTAACGTAGGCCATTAGAATTAAGGTCTGCATGAATTTTCTAGCATGAGCCACGTTGAGGAAGTACCTCTTTGAAAGCTTATCTCCCATCCTGATTAATCTGGCCTCTTCGTCAAAGTAGACGTTATTTAACCCTCTCGTAGGGACGTCAAAGTAGGGATTCTTACCTGCCTTAACATCTTCTAGTATCCTATTTGCTAATTCCTCTAACTTCTTCAAAACCTTCTGAGGGTCATAGGAGAACTTCTCTTTAGGCTTCTGTCGCTTCAGCTTCAACTTCACTCACCTCCTCTACCTCGATTTTGCTCTCAATTAAGTTCAGGAAGTACTCCTTGATTTTCTCCTCAGGTTCTCCGGTAAGAATGTGAAGTGCCCTCGCTATCTCTGGGAGGTACTTTTCAAGGGTCTTCCTCCTTTTAACTTGATACAGCCTTCTAAACTTCCCACCAAGGTAGAAGGCTAATCTTCTTGCTGCTTCCATTAAAGCTAATCTTATCTCATTATGGATCTCCTCTATATCAGCTATGCTCTGCTTTCCTGTGCTTGTGTAGGGAACGTGAACGCTGATGACATTTACAAGAACCACTATCGGAGATGTTTCAAATGAATCTATCCTGTACCTCTTCCAATCTATACTTCTAACAGCCGAGGTTATTACACAAGAGCCAGCATCAAATAACAGGGGAACTCTGTTTGCGTATCTTAGAACTTCTGAACTTGAAATGTGTCCACCATATGCAATTCCAACTTCAACTTGGAATGGAATTCCACCAGAGTAAACTTTAGGAGGTCTTGTTATTGCTGTTACAAACTCGGGTTTTAGTATGCTACTCAACCCTCTCTTTATATTTTCCTCTCCTATTGGCCTGAGACCGTGGGTTGGAGGAGCTAAAAACTTCATCAATTTGAACGCTTCCACGATTTCTTCAGCCTCGTGCCATGTAAGCTTCTCGGGAGGCTTCTCCATAATCTTTGCAACTTGCTCAACAACTTTTTTCCACTTTCTTCCAAAGGACTTAAGAACAGCATCAACTTCCCCATTCATCAACCTTTCATAGAGTTGCTCTCTAAGTTCCTTATTTTCCTCTGACTTGATTAATCTAATGGCCGCTATGTATTTTATTAGCTCATCCACTTTTTTATCGCTAATTCTAGAGAACTCAGAAACAAGGAATCTTCTAACACTACTCCTCTTACTCTTGTGAGCCATTGTATAAACGTCATCAGTCATAACACCCTTAGGATGAGGCTTCATCTCCACGGGAGGCTTTGGAATTTCATCGCTGGATCTTGGGAAAACGATGAGCTTTCCATCAGGTTCAATAAGCTCTATGTGAGCATGAGGATTCGCTATTGCAGTAAGTTTGAGATACCAATAAACCCCCTGCTTTGAACGGACATATTTAACATCCTTAACCTCAAGCTCTATTCTAGTTCCCCTCCAACCCCTGGGATTGGGATGCCTAAGCTTCTTAACGATCTTACCTTCATTCTTTTGGACATCAATCTTAACCCAGGCTTCCACTATGTCATCGCCAGTTGAAGTTATAACCCTTGTAGCCTTTCCACTAGTTATTTGAGCAAACATTACGGCCCCACTTATTCCAATTCCTTGTTGTCCTCTACTCTGGATATTTCTGTGAGCCTTAGTTCCAGCAAGCATCTTTCCAAAGACATGGGGAATATAGTCTTCAGGGATTCCTGGCCCATTATCCTCAACTATAACTTTATAGTGCTCTTTCCCCAATTCTTCAATCTCCACCCTAATGTAGGGTAAAATTCCAGCCTCTTCACAAGCATCCAGGGAGTTAGTGACCGCCTCGTGGATTATTGTAGTCAGTGACCTAACTTTTCCAGTATATCCTAACATTGCAGCGTTCCTTCTGAAAAATTCACTGACGCTCTGAACCTTAAACTCCTTAAATAAATCCCTTGCCTCCGCCATACAAACACCTCACAAGTTTTCATAATACATCGAGCCCTCAAGCTCGAGATCCTTTTTCCTCCGCTCCAAATACCTATAAACTGTCCCATGGGGGGAGCCTCTTGCCAACTTCTCTATAGCTGTCTTTGCTATCTCTATCTGAATAGGATTCCCTATTATTGCCACAGTTTTTCCGTAGACACTTACACTAGCTCCACTCATCTCCTCTATAATCTGCCTCGTTCTTCCCTTTCTACCAATTATTCTTCCTCTAACTCTTGGGAGAGCCTTTTTCTCATCTCCAATAATTATGTCCGTTAAGTTGACAATCTCCAAGTATTCACCCTCATTTAGAAGCCTAAATGCTCTCTCGGGAGAGAATCCTCTACCTATTGCAAGAACTATATCCCTTGCCTTCCAAACAGCTAAAGGATCAGTGGTCTCTCTTGTAGAAGTTATCCAGACTTCACCCGTCTCACTGTCAACTTCTATCTTTGTCTTGGTTCTCCTTTCTATTTCTTTCTTTGTTTGCCCTTTCTTCCCAATAAGCACAGCTATTCTCTCTTTTGGTATTTTAACGTACTCTTCCTGCCTAAAGAATTCTTCCCACTCATCATCCTCTTCCTCTCTAACAATCTCACCATCCTTCGTTACTTTTTCATACTTTTTCATAAGTTCTTCAAACTCCTCTCCCATATTTCCTCACCCGCCAGCTCGCGGAATTTTTCCTCTGGATCTTCAACATCAACACCCTTCTTTCCAAAATAATTGACTATGTTCCTAATATCCCTATAAAGGAGAGTTAAGCTCATCCTGTTCCTTCTCACAGTTGCTTGAGACCAGTCTATTATAACAGGCTCGTGCCAAATTAGTATGTTGTACTCGCTTAAATCTCCATGAACCATATCCCCTCTTTTCCAAAGCCTCTCTATGGCTCCCATTGCAAAGTTATAAAGCTCTTCAAAGTCAGACTTCTCAAGACTTTTCTCAACATCCTTGAGCCTTGGGGCAGGTTCTTCATCCCCTATGTACTCCATAATAAGGACATTATTTCTGAAAGCTATTGGCTCTGGTGCTCTAACTGCATATTTCATGGCCCTCTGGAGGTTCTTGAACTCTCTTCTAGTCCATACGAAAACAAGTTTCCTTATGTCCTTAGGTAAATACCCAACTCTAGGATCTGCAGCCAGGTATTCCCATATTCTCCTAAATTCTGTTGTATATGTTCTGTAGATCTTAACCGCTATTCTATTTCCCTTAGCATCATAACCAACAAATACATTGGCCTCTTTACCCGTACTCAGCACTCCATATAGTCTGTCTATCTTTCCCCGCCTGTAAAAGTAGCTAATAGTCTCAACGGTTGTTTTATCAAATACCTCACTAAATACCTTAAAGAGCTCACTATCCTTCTCTCTTTTTTCAGTTAACCCAAGTACCTCTGCAATCTCTCTGTCAAGCCTTTCCATAGCCCATCACTCTACTCCAGGAGGAGAGAGCCTCCAGTTAAGAACTCCTGACTGATTTTTCCTTTCCTCAAAAGCCAATCCACCTGAGTCTGGGTGTATCTATAGACTATGTCTCCCCTCTTGTCGCTCTGAACTGGCCAAGGTTGCACTATAACCAAATCCCCGACCCTTATCCACACTCTTCTCCTAAGTTTCCCTGGGATTCTGCATCTCCTTATTTTCCCATCCTCACATCTAACATCCATCCAGCCAGCTCCAAGTGCTTGCTCAACAACCCCGAATAACTGGTTTCCCTCTGGAAGGGGAACCCTTATAACTTCCTCACCTTCAACCTTCCTATCCTTCTTAGGCATGAGCATCACCCCCTGATTTTTGCAAAAATTTTTCCACATACACCTCTTGGAAGAAGTTTAAAAATTTTTGCATACTCCTTCCTTAATCAATCCAACTACCCTTTAATAATCCTCAAAGAGCAAAGTAAGGAGACGTATCCACTATATTCAAGTTATACCTAACTCCTTTCCTGTTCTAAAGGGCAAGAATTGAAAAAAGCTAAAGAGAAAAATGACGAGCAGTACAAAGGTATTCTCCAATTTCGTTTAGAGAGAAGTGGGCTCTACCATACGAAATAATTTAAACTCAAATCCACTACTAGAAATCAACGAGCTAAGTGTTTAGGAGGTGAAGAAATGTCGAATAGTGTTTGGAAGTATGTCTCGTTTATTCTCATGCTTATCCTAGCGCTCTCCATAGTAACCAATGCCCTACTATACATTCAGATAGGAGAGATAAAGTCCCAACAAAAAGAGATAGTAGTCCCCGCTTCAAATTTAACTGAAAACAAAACGCTTTCCTTAAAAATTCAAGAGCTAAAGAGGGAGATAGAATTTTTACGCTCTTTAGTGGCTACTAAATCTAAAGGAGGGAACATGTCAATAGCTATAGTACCAATATTTGGACCAATTGACAACTACATGGCTTTGAATATTGTCAAGATAATAAGAGAGATAAGAGATAACTCCTCGATAGGCGGAGTCCTCCTTTGGATAGAAAGCCCAGGAGGATACGTTGGGCCAGTAAGGGTGATATACGAAGAACTTAAGAAGCTCAGCTATGTTAAGCCAATAGTTGCATATACAGGTAGTTACGCCGATTCTGGGGCCTACTATATTGCATGTGCTGCTGAAAAGATAATAGCAGACCCGCTGGCAGAGGTTGGTAGCATAGGTGTTCTATATGTGCACTTTAACGCTGAAGAGTACTATAAGATGAATGGAATAAAGGTGGAAGTATTCAAGACAGGCCCCTACAAAGACATGGGAGCAGACTGGAGGGGACTAACCCCAGAAGAGAGGAGAATAATAAAAGACCAGATAGAGACGTACTTTAATGAATTCTTGGAAGTTGTGTCAGAAGGAAGGAATATGAGCATCAACGAGACAAGAAAATTCGCAAATGGTTTAGCCTGGTTTGCAAAAGATGTCAATGGAACGTTGGTAGATGAACTCGGAGATTTAGATTCAGCTATTAGAGAGCTGTTAAAGCTAATGAACGTTACGAGTGCGAATGTAGTTATGTACAGCACACCTCCAGAGAATTTTGAGATTACAGAAAGTTCTTCCCTATACATGCCAGCAAAATACGTATATGGATACATCAGGAGGTGAGGAAGATGCAGTGTGAGGAAAAGCTGGAGGTGTTTGAAAACGGCTTTAAAGATGAGAAGTTTAATGTTGAGATTAGAGTTATAGGAGGGGATGCGAGGAAGATTTTGGCTGCAATAATCTACGAGTTATATCTTCCTGAATATGGCCCGGAATATGTCTACCCATTTGAATGTGCAAAGGAGTTCTGGAGTGTATACATTGATAGCTCTGAAATTCAGGGAGAAAAAGTAGAACTCAAGCCAATAAAATTCGTAAGCAACCAAGTTAGGCAGAAGATAGAGGAAACTATCAAGGACATTGAAGTTCCCTTTGAAATTGAGCTTGACAAGGCTAATGTATACAAAACCAAAGAAGGATACCTTGTTGTCGGCAGTAATTTCATTCTCGATCCAAAGGGAAGATTGTTCCTGTTTAACAAGCCTTCCGTTGCTGAGATGATACTAAAGTATATCTGGAAGTGGTGAGGCGTGGAAAGGGAAAAAATCGTTTGGATAGTTCTTGTTCTAATAATAATTTTCCTAGTCTGGAAAACTTTAAAGGAGCTGATCACTCCAATAGTTTACGGAATTGCAGCGACTTACATAGTGTACCCTTTTTATAATAGAATTAGAAACAAAGTTGGAAACCCGTGGGCCAAATTCATAATTTCTGGTATTGTTACTGGATTTTCAATTTTATTTCTCCTTGGGGTTACATTGTGGATAACTGACGCTCTAAAAAACCTCTACATATACTTAGACTCATTCTTTTCCTGGTTGGGGGCCCTAAGAGTTCCCCAAGCACTTTCTGCAGTATTTGATGCAATGGCTACTAGCTTTCCAGAAAAGCTTAGAGACCTCTTATTAAAATACACCCTTTCAATACCAAAACTGGCCCTTCAACTCATAGTATTTCTTGCCGTGTTCTATGCAACCCTGTCAAATGCTGACTTTTTAGCTGAGGAGATATATTCTCTCCTCCCATCTACTAACAGGAGATTAGGAGAAAAGTTAATTGAGAAAGTTAAGGAGACCGTTGATGCCATTCTAAAGACATGGTTATTCTTTAGCATAATGAAAGGCATGTTTTTGGCAATTGGGTTTTATATCTTTGGCCTAAGCAACGTTGCTGGGGCGATAGCGGCAGGAATATTATGCGCGATTCTTGAGTTACTTCCCGTAGTTGGTGGATGGATAATGTGGGTTGTTGGAGCGATAATATTATGGCATAGATCTCCACTATTGGCAATTCTATTTTCATTATATGGGATAACAACAATATCTCCCTTGCCCGATTACACTATAAAACCTAAACTTACAAAGCACAGAGCGAAAGTAAGCTCAGTCGTAGCTCTTGTTGGAATTTTTGGAGGAATTATGGCATTCGGTGCCGTTGGGATAATTCTAGGGCCAATAGCCATAGGACTCCTCTTTGCCTTAATAGATGCTTGGAAGGAGATAGAAAGACCTAAACGACTTTCCAAAGCTCATCACTCTCAGGACGTCTAAGCGGTCTCTCAATTCCATTTTCAATTATTACCCTCTTTTTCTCAGCGAGAAACTCCCCAATTATACTAGCACTTATCCCATGGGCAAGCAACCTCTCCACAAGAACTTTGGCATGATCCCTAGGAACTGAGATTAGAAGTGCTCCAGAACTTATCAAGGCCAAGGGATCTAAATCATAGAATGCACAGATTTTCTTTGTCTCCTCTCTCACAATAATTTTATTCGAGAAAATCCTAAACCCTAGCCCTCCTATATCAGCCATTTCGTGAAGCCCATTTGCTACTCCCCCCTCTGTGGGGTCATGCATTGCAGTCGCAAACTCTCGAGCAATTAACGCCTCCTTTACAACACTAATCTCCTCTATGTAGGCCTTTGCCCTTTCAACGAAAGACCTCCCAAATACTGAAACAAGTTCATCTTCTCTTTCATGAGCAATTATAGACGTACCCTCGATTCCGGCACCCTTCGTCAAGATAATTGCATTCCCTGGCCTTGGCCTTGGAATAACTAGATTCTCCTTCTCAACTTCTCCCAGCATAGTTCCAACAACTATAGGCTTTCTGAGTCCAGGAGTTACTTCGGTATGGCCTCCAATCACCGCTATGTCCATCTTTTCCGTGAGTTCCTTAATTTCATCCATGATTGACTTTACCAGATCAACGTCAGCCCCTTCAGGAAGTAATATCGTCACTAAAAACCATCTAGGTACAGCTCCAAAAGTTGCCACATCGTTAGCATTAACATGAACAGCGTAATATCCGATTCTCTCTTCAGCCCCAGTAATTGGATCTGTCGATGCAACGAGAACATAATCCCCAAAATCTATTGCAGCGGCATCTATTCCAACTCCAGGCCCTATTATAACTTTGTGACCTCCTTTTAGTCCCTTAAAAACGATATCTTTCAATACTTCGGGGGGAACTTTACCTGCAAGCATCTCCCAACCCCACTAGAAAAGTGCACTAAGAGTTATTAAGTTAATCCACAAGCGCATGGAGGGTGGTTAGATGAAAGTTCACTATGAATGTTTAACGTGCATGGCTAACCAATGTCAAAAAATCGCCGAAATGGCCACTAATGACTTGAATCTTAGAAGAGAGGCAATGTTTCTTTCAGCGAGACTGCTTGCAAGAGAGTATCATAGAGATGCCATTCCCGCCATAGCTGGAAGCTTAATATTCCTAGAACTCTATAGGTTCCTTGGAAATGACGACCCATTCAGAGAGTACAAAGAAAAGTCAAGAAATATTGCAAAGAAAGTTGTGGAAATACTCAGGAAAAAGCTGCTAATAGATTGGAAAACTGCAATAAAACTAGCGATAATTGGCAATGTAATAGACTTTTCGGTTGGTTTTTCTCCAGAAGACCTAGAAAAAGATGTAGAGAAAATGCTATATGACAAGTTATACATAGATGAGAGCGAAGAACTCCTTAAAACTGCGAAAGAAGCAAAAATAATCCTATATCTCACGGACAATGTGGGAGAACACTATTTTGACATGATACTAATTGAAAAGTTAAAGGAAGTCTCAGACGCTGAGATATATGTTGCCGGAAAAGAAGGGCCAATAATAAATGATGTAACCGTTGAAGACTTAGAAAGAGACGGATTCAAAGAGATAGCAAAAGTAATATCCACAGGAACCAGGATAGTTGGAGTCCCATTAGGCCAAGTTAGTGAAGAGTTTAAGGAGATTTTCAGAAGAGCCGATTTAATTATAGCTAAGGGTCAAGGAAACTTCGAAACACTAAGTGAAATTAAAGACGAGAGAATATTTTTCTTACTTAAGGCAAAATGCCCAGCCGTTGCAAGAGAGCTCAGGGTTCCACAAGGGGCACTCGTATGCAAAAGAAATATTTAAGGAGCAAAGAATTTCTCCAGTTCCTCATCTTCGTCCTCTTCATAATATCCAAGCTCTCTTTTTTGAAGTTCAATGAGACCTGGGGTTAGCAAAAGCTTTCCATTCAGCTTTGGAACAGCATAATGTAATGTTATCTCGCTAAATTCATCCAGCTTTATTGTTGGATTTTCCTCATATTCAATTTCCTCCAACCTTTTTCCGTCAGCTATGAGCTTTGCAATTATTGAAGCACCATCTATGGAAAACTGAGGCTTCCCTATATGTCTAACTTTAACACCGCTCATTTTAGATGTTATAAACTTCTTAGTCCTCCCACGTGGAATCGCATCCCCGAGAATTCCTCCGACCACTATTATGGTGTCCTCCTCTATATCCTCTGGCTTGAGCTCTTCCTCTGCTTGGAGGTCTAGTACTATCACTTTACTCCTATCAAAGGGTAGCCTCGTAATGCTCTCACTAACAACACTGCCTATCTCCGCAAGAATTCTTCTTTCTTCTGGCCTCACATTGGTGAATATCAGCTTATCTCCCCACCATTGGGCAACATGCTTGTACTCAAGTAGTAACCATTCACTTATTTCCTCCAAATGCTCTATCACTAAGTACGGCATGCTCCAAGATTAAAACTAGTGCTTAAAAAGATAGCCTCAAAATTCTCAAGCATGAAGTATGCAGTTATAGGAAACTTTACCATAGATATTATTAACGGGAAGAAAAGACCTGGAGGAGGGGCCTATTACTCGGGATTAGTGCTCTCAAAGTATGCAAAAGTAACAGTTTATGCAAAAATAGGGCCAGAATATCCGGAGGAATGGATTAGGGATATCGAGAGGTATGTGAAAGTTATCCCATTTCCAGCTGACTCAACGACCTCCTTTGAACTTGTGTACGAAGGAGAGTCAAGGGTCTTGAGAGTTCTATCAAAAGGAGAACAATTCACCCTAAGAGAACTGAATAGCATCAAAGAGAGAAGAGTTATAGTAAACCCAGTTTCCGGAGAAATAAGACCGGAACACTTAACTGTATTCAAAAATCCCTCCCTCGATGTTCAAGGATTCGTAAGGGAGCTTAAGGATAAAGTCGAGATAAAAAACGTCGATGGGAGCTTCTTAAATAATTGTAATATTGTTCATGCATCTGCCGAGGAATATAAGGCCCTAGTCAATCCTGGAACACCAAACATATTGGCAGTGACCAACGGAAGTAGAGGGGGTGTTCTTAAACTTAGGGATGGAAGGGAAATTAAGTTCGAACCAAAGAGAGTACATACAGAAAACCCGACAGGAGCAGGTGATGCATTCTTAGCTCTTCTAGTTTATGGTATAGACTCCTTTGGTATAGAGGAGGGCCTAAGGTTTGCAATAGATGAAACAGCAAAATTCTTGAAACTTGGATTGAAAAATTATCTAGACCGCGATGATGACGCCTCGATTGGCTGAGTCGCGATGATTGGGAGGGACTTAGCTGAGCGGTGGTGAAAATGAACCGGTATGTTCTCCTAATTAAAGCCCCAAAAGGAACTGATATCTCAAAGTTTAAAGAGGAAGTTGAGAACTTAGCAAAGAAATATGGGTTAAAAGCTGAGCTTCACAGGTGTATAGGGTTAACAGTTGACTTAATAATAATCTACAACAACGGAATAGTTTTCGTAAAAAGAAAGAACGAGCCATACAAAGGGTATCTAGCGCTCCCTGGAGGCTTTGTTGAATATGGAGAGAGAGTTGAAGAAGCCGCGATAAGAGAGGCAAAGGAAGAAACAGGATTAGATGTGAAACTAGTTAGGGTAGTAGGGGTATATTCTGACCCCAACAGAGATCCTAGAGGTCACACCGTCACCATAGCTTTCCTTGCAATTGGAAGTGGTCAGCTCAAGCCAGGAGATGATGCAAAGGAGGCAATCGTTGTCCCAATAAATGAAATTGAAAAAATAAAAGATAAACTTGCGTTTGATCACTCAAAAATACTCGAAGATGCCCTCACCTTGAAATGACATCTGCCACCTTTTCAACTTCCTTGGCGAATTCCGTTTTCATTAGCTCTTCAACGTTTCCAATCTTGCTCTCCAAGTCTGGATAGAACTTTATACCAGCAAGATACCTGACTCCATACTTCTCCGCTATCTTTTTAACATCTTCCTCCTCATCAAGCTTCATGTTTTCTACCACTCCAAGAATTTCTCTATTTTCTTCCTTTAGGAGCTGTATCAGCTTTTCCACTACATTCAGGGCAAGCTTTGATGGCGTTGCTATAATGAGAAAGTTGCCCCTTTTCAGAAATCTTAAGACATCAAGGAACTGATCTCCCATCCCTGGAGGCATATCAATTATTAGGTAATCCAACTCATCCCATCTCGTTATTGTGAGCAACTCGATTAGGGCATCACTAATTTCCTTTCCGCGCAGGGGCGTTGGCTTGTTCTCCGTATAGTAGGCTATTGTCATGAACTTTATACCGTGAACCAGGGGTGGAACAACACCCTTCTCCTCTTCAGGAAATTCCTTTGGCTCAAATCCTAGAATTATATGATCGCTACACCCATGAAAATCCAAATCTAAAAGCCCCACTTTCAACCCTTTCTTTGCCAGGCTCAATGCTAAAGTAACTGAGATTAAAGATTTACCAACCCCTCCCTTTCCGCTGACTACTGGGATTACCCTTCTTACGTTTTCAAGCCTCGCAGATATGGCCAACTGTCTTGGATCAATCATTCCTCTCCCTCCTCTTTCTCAATTTTTATTCCTCCAATGTAAACTCCCCTTCCCTTTACAACTTCGAAGTCATGACTTCCACATCTCGGACAGGAAATAAATGCATGAACGACTTCTGGAATAAAGTGAATGTCCTCTCTAATCCTCTCATCAAGTCTGTCTTTAACCTCCTTTAGCTTCCATTCGTATCCACAGCTCCTGCATTTGAAAATCGCTTCCTCTTCTTCAAATATTATTTCTGCTCCTTCTGCTATCGTTCCCTTAAACAGCTCCCTCATCGCAAACCCAACAACATCAGCGTTAACATCTTGCAGTTCTCCAAGAACTACCTTAACAGCGAGCACCCTTGAAGCGTTTTCCTTTTGAGCGTAATCAAGAACTGTCCTTACTATGGCATCAGCAAGAGCCCACTCATGCATGGTATCACCATAGAACACTCCAATGCCACCCTTTAAAAATTGGAGAGTTTTGAACCGAAGGTTCAGATCATTAAAATTTGAATTTAAAGGGTAAGTCTTATATCTCAATGAAACTAAATTCATATGGTGAGCCAAGATGAGAGCATTTGTCTCCATAGACCTTGAAGGATTGCCATATATAGTAAGCAGGGAACATCTATTCGTCAAAGGAGCCCTTTATAACGAAGCTAGGAAGATAGCAACGAGAATAGCTAAAGTCGTTGCAGAAGAGCTCCACTCTAATGGCTTTGAAGAAGTAATAATTGCAGATTCTCACGGGCCAATGGTCAATGTAATTCCAGAGGAAATGCCAGAATTCGTTTCAATTGTCAGAGGCTTTCCAAGGCCGTTGAGCATGGTGGCATTTGCGAAGGGAAGTGACATTGCAGTATTCTTGGGATACCATGCAAAGGCAGGAACTGGATATGCAACTTTTGACCACACATATAGTGGGGCAACTATTGACAAGATCGAGATAAATGGGATTGAAGTCAGTGAGTTCTTAATGAATGCAATGCTCCTAGGGGAGTGGAACATACCTGTCGGCCTTGTTGCTGGAGATGAGGCATTAAGGGAAGATACGAAATATACCCCCTGGACTGAGTTCATAGCACTAAAGAAAGCAAGCGGAAGATATTCCGCATTGAGTCCTGCAATTAAAGTCATAGAAGAGAACCTCCGAGAAGGAGTTAAAAGAGCTGTAGACAAACTCAAAAAGAACGAACTGAAACCATTGAAAGTGGAAAAGCCTGTTAAGGTAAATGTCAGGTTTTTAAACAGCGCTTATGCTGAAGTTGCCGAACTACTCCCAATTGTTGAGAGAACTGGAGGAAAAGAAGTACAGTTTTCAGCAGATAGTGTAGAAGATGCCTACAAGATATTAGAAGTCCTTATATTTGCAGCTGCTGGAGTTTCCTACATAACTTCTAGATAGGTTTAGCTGTCCAAACTTTTATTAACTAATTTTTTTGTCCTTTTTTGATGCCCCATGCAAAGGAGTGATCGTTTTTGGCCTAGCTAGGGGGGCTTGTTTTTGGAACCTTTGAGGTAGGCTGTATTCTGCAGATAAAACTGAGGGAGGTGTTTTTATGAAAGTAGTTCTCCCAGATGGTAAAATACCCAGGAGATGGTACAATATACTTCCCGACCTTCCAGAGCCACTAGCCCCTCCGCTAGACCCAGAGACGAATGAGCCAATAGACCCAGAGAAACTGAAGAGGATTTTTGCAGAAGAGTTAGTTAAGCAAGAAATGAGCACTGAAAGGTATATAGAGATCCCCAAGGAAGTGAGAGAGCTCTATGCAAAAATAGGAAGACCAACACCATTATTTAGGGCTACTAACTTAGAGAAGATTCTAGATACACCCGCAAGAATCTACTTTAAGTACGAAGGGGCAACCGTTACTGGAAGTCATAAAATAAACACTGCCCTCGCACAGGCATATTATGCAAAGAAGCAGGGAATAGAAAGATTAGTGACCGAAACTGGTGCAGGACAGTGGGGAACAGCATTAAGTTTGGCTGGTGCACTCATAGGGCTTAAAATTAGGGTCTATATGGCCAGAGCAAGTTACTACCAGAAGCCCTACAGAAAGACATTGATGAGGATTTATGGAGCTGAGATATACCCAAGTCCCAGCGAAAACACAGAAGTCGGAAGGAAGTTTTTAAAAGAGGATCCAAATCATCCTGGTAGCTTAGGAATAGCGATAAGTGAAGCTATAGAGGACGTTTTGAAGGATGACAAGGCAAGATACTCACTTGGAAGTGTGCTCAACCACGTTTTGATGCACCAAACCGTAATCGGGCTAGAAGCAAAAGAACAGATGAAAGAGTTTGAAGAGCCAGATATAATAATAGGGTGTGTTGGAGGAGGGAGTAACTTCGCGGGTCTAGCATATCCCTTCGTAAAGGATGTCTTAGATGGGAAAAGTGAGTACGAATTTATAGCCGTCGAGCCAAGGGCAGCACCTTCAATGACCAGGGGAGTCTACACATACGATTACGGAGATTCAGGGAGACTAACACCAAAAATGAAAATGCATACCCTAGGACATACATACTACGTTCCACCAATCCATGCAGGAGGATTGAGATATCATGGCCTAGCCCCCACCCTTAGTATCCTAATAAACCATGGAATTGTAAAACCAATTGCCTATCATCAAACAGAAGTGTTTGAGGCTGCAACTCTATTTGCGAAGGCTGAAGGGATAGTTCCAGCACCCGAAAGTGCTCACGCCGTCAAGGCAGCAATAGATAAAGCATTAGAGGCAAAAAAGGAGGGTAAGGAAGTCGTTATTCTATTCAACCTAAGTGGACATGGCTTGCTCGATTTGAAGGGTTACGAAGACTTCCTTGATGGTAAGCTTGAAGATTATGAACCAGAGGAGTTTCCAATATTAAAAGAGGTCTCTAAATCTTAAATCTAAGCAACGCCCCCAATCCACCAAAGGCTCGATAGAACTGCTGTCCTTCCTCGGTGTCAAGGGAGATTATTTCCACATCTGACCCCGCTTCCTCTGCCATTTTTATTAGTTCTTCCGCAACGTCCCACTTTTCAAATGATATGTTCTGACTTCCACACTTCGGACATCTTGTCAACTTTCTCTTGTAGACTTCGAAGTCTTCCTCGCTCATGGTTTTCAGCTCTTCCCAACCACAGTTGTTACATTTAGCCCTAACCCTGACCTTGTTATATCCCTCACTAATCAGTAAAGTGTCAACGGCTCCCAATTCAAGCGCTCTTCTCACTTCCCTTTCACCATATGTGGCTAGACCGGTGTCTTTGACTATGTGCTTCAAGAACTCATTTACAAGTTTCCTCTCCCTTATTACCTCGTGATCCCTAAGAATGTCAGAGGCCTTAGCAACTAATTCCCTGAGCCCGTATTCACCATGATAACTAATGTCTACTACTCCAATTATTTTCTTCTTAAGTTCGTGGTGTAGGTAATCTCCCTCAACGAATTCCTCCTTTGTCGGTCCTGGGCCCCCTACTATAATACCCTTAAGCTCCCCTTTTTCAAGGAGCGGAAGAAACGCTCTGTTAGCGTGCTCTCCGATCCTCTTCATAAATTCATGAGTTTCCTGCTCCCTTATCCTCTCATAACGCCTTGCAGACTGACCACCTGCCCTGGTTTTACCTGGGACATTTGAAGTGAGCTCATCAATAACTTCAATTCTTTTACCCCTAAGAATACCTATCGTAGCCTCATTTTTCTCCACTGTAATTAATCCATAGGCATCCTTCACCCTAAGCATTTCTTCGAGTGGCTCTGTAACAAACGTCTGGTCACATCGATAGAGTCTCACATTCAGAGGCTCTGGAGGAATTATTGCCCACAATCTAATATCAGTCGTTCCCTCCATCTCACTAACGTTCCCAACGAACAGAGCAAGTCCATTTTCTGGAGTTTTTTTGTAAAGTTTGAGATGCTGCATTGCTCTTTCTAGGGCCCCCAGCACGTTCTTTCTAGTTGTTTTTGATTTTATGTTCTGGGCTGTGCTATACTCTTCTCTGAGTTGTTGCATGACTTTACTCAAATCATATCCCGCTGGAATATAGAGGGATATTAACTCAGTTCCTCGCCCTCTAATTTTCTTTAGCTCGTCAATCTTCTTCTTTAGTTCATAAAGTTGAGCGTCACGGTGAACCATTTTGCCTCACCTCTCCGTCCAAAGGTTTAAAAATTGGCAAATTTATAAAGGTTTGGCATGGTGAGAGAGCGTGAATTTTGAAAACGTGAGAGTAGAAAATGGAGACACTCTTAAAGAATTCGTTGGATCCTTGGGGTTACAGATTAAAGATGATGCAATCATCAAGATAGGAAAGTTTTTTGTTGAGATTCATGGTGTAAAATATGAAGCAAGGTCTTTAGAAGAGTTAAGGGAGATAATAGACAAGCTTAGGAAAACCTACATTGTGATGCCAGCTTATAATGAGGAAAAAACCATAGGGCAGGTTTTAGATTCTTTATTAACAGTGTTTCCAAAAGAAAACATAATAGTGGTTAATGATGGGAGCAAGGATAATACTGAGAAGATTGCCAGAGAGAAGGGAGTCCACGTATTGACACATCTAATTAATCGAGGTTTAGGGGGAGCCCTTGGTACCGGAATAACGTACGCCCTAATACTTGGAGCCCAAATAATAGTTACTTTTGACGCAGATGGTCAACACCTGCTTGAGGATGCCTTAAAGGTAATTAAACCAGTAGTCGAAGGGAAAGCCGACTTGGCGATAGGAAGCAGGTTCAAAGGGGACATTAGCGGAATGCCATTAACAAAAAGGATAGGAAATATTGGCCTAAATGTAATAACGGCACTTTTTGCTAAGAAGTATATCACAGACACTCAAAGCGGACTCAGAGCTTTTTCTCGGGAGTGTGCAAAAAAGATTAAAATCACCTGTGACAGATATGCAGTTTCAAGTGAAATCATAATAGAGGCATCAAGAAATAAATGCAAAGTCACTGAGATACCAATTAAGGCCATATACACTGAATATTCAATGAAGAAAGGAACAAACGTTATTGAAGGGATAAAAATAGCACTAAATTTGTTCCTAAGCTTATTTAGGAGGTGAGAGAGTTGTATACAATCCAGTATATTGGATTGGTTATAGTAGTTGGCTTAATGATTTATACTTACCTCCATTACAAGAAGAAGCGTTTCGAGCTCTCTGATCTCATGGCATGGGAGATTTTCTTTATAATTCTGCTAATAATAATTTTAGCCCCAGTTAGAATTTCAATGGAGATAAAGAAGATTCTTGGGCTTGGAAGGGGATTAGATGCCCTTTTTGCAACAATGATAGGATTAAGTTATCTTATCCTGTTTAAGCTGTACTTAGACATAGACAGGATAGAAAGAGAAATAACCGAACTCACAAGGAATTTTTCAATAAGGCTTAAGGAAATCGAAGACAAAATAAATGAGAAAAAGATAGAGAAAAATTAAAGAGCTCATAAGCTAAAATATGTAAGAGACAGCGGGGGGATGAATCCATGGAACCAAGCGAATTTAAACTGAACCAGAAAGGAATAAAGGCAGTACTTCCATCTTTAGAGGCAGAAATAATGGAATACATGTGGGAAGTTGGTGAGGCAACGGCTGGGGAGGTTTACGAGTATTTAAAAAACAAATACCCCGAGATAAGGAGATCCACTGTTAGTATATTAATGAACAGGCTATGCGAAAAGGAGCTCCTCACAAGAAGAATGGAGAGAGGAAGGGGTGGAATAAGATACATATACAAAATAACGACAACAAGAGAAGAGTTTGAAAGAAAAATCGTAGAAAAGATAATAGACTCTCTAATGGCAAACTTCAGGGAAGCAACTTACGCATACCTTTCAAAAATTAAGAAGTGATAGAAATGCTCTACTGGTCCTTCATATTTCAACTCTTAATTGTCTCCCTCACATATGGAAGATATGGAATTATAGCTTCTATGTTAGCTGTTCTTCTGCTAATGTTATGGTATAAAATTTCCCTGAAATTTAATTTGCCAACAGACAGATATTCCCTAATAAAATGGGAAGATATCCCTTGGTTATATGACGGGATAGCGAGAATGGCAAATAGAGCAAGAATTTCGATGCCAAAAATATACATCGAGGATTCTCCAATCCCAACAGCTTATTCTTTTAGGAATGCAATAGTCCTCTCGGCCGGGCTATTTGAAGTCCTTGACAAGGATGAAATCTTAGCAGTGGCTGCCCATGAAATAGGGCATATAAAAAATGGGGACACCTTCATATTCCCTCTCTCTAAATACGCCCAATATATCATGGGGGCACTGACAATAGCAATTTTAGCTGGCTCAACTTCCCAAGGCATAAAAATAATCTCAGCACTAAATTTCCTAATATACTATGCAGGCCTTAGAAAGTTCTTGAGAAAGAGGGAGTTTCTTGCAGATAGCGTTGCCCTAAGAATAGCAGAAGTGCCATACGCCTTAAAAGAAGCCCTTGAAGAGTTGAAATACTATGAGGCAGCACTCAAGGCAAAGGATATTCCCCTACCAACGATAAAGCCCCAGGTTGAGAGGAAGGAAGAGCCCCAAAACCCAATTATGTATATCATGAGCACTCATCCCTCTTATGATGAGAGAATAGCCAGAATAATGGCAATAGTCGATATGTATAGGATTTTTGAATACATGAGCTGAAGAAAGTTAATTTTAAAATTCTAAAAGAACTAAGGGGAGAACATGACAATTGAAATTTTTCTTGATAAGGAAAAAGCAGAGAGGATAAAGAGAATCAGACCAACTAAAGATGAGTATTTTATGTTAATTGCAAAGCTTGTTTCTCTTAGGGCAACGTGCCCAAGGCTTAGGGTTGGCGCAGTTGCCGTGAAGGATGGATACATCCTCGCAACGGGATATAATGGAGCCCCAAGAAACATGGATCACTGTATAGATGTAGGATGCATCCTCGTTGATGGTCACTGCCACAGGGCTGTCCATGCGGAGCAAAACGTAATCGCGATGGCCGCAAGAAAGGGAATTAGTCTAGAAGGGGCAACACTCTATGTCACCCACTTCCCCTGCGACACCTGCTTTAAACTACTTATAAATGCGGGGATAAAAGAGATCGTCTATGAGGAGATGTATCCAAATGAAGTTACTGAAATGCTACTCAAAGAAGCACAGGAAAAGGGAATTATAAAAATAAGACAGTTCAAACTGTCGAAAGAAAGAGTTAGGCAATTTCTCGAGGAGTTATTCCCCGAGTTCTGTGGAAAAGGGTGTGGAGAAGAAGACTAGCGCCCAAACCTCCTCTCCCTTTTCTGATACTCTCTTATTATCCTGAGGAAGTCTATCTTCCTGAATTCTGGAAAGTAGACGTCAACAAAGAACAGCTCGCTATACGCTATTTGATATAAGAGGAAGTTGCTTATCCTAACTTCTCCCCCAGTCCTTATAACAATGTCAGGATCGGGCATATTCGGAACATATAGGTATTTCCTAAGCAACTCTTCATCTATGTCCTCAACCCTAAGCTTACCTTCCATAACGTCTCTAACGATATCCTTAACTGCATCAACTATCTCACTCCTCCCTCCATATGCCAAAGCTATGTTTAAGACATAATTGTTGTACTTCCTCGTAACTCTTTCAGCCTCCTCAGCGGCTTCCCTAACATTCTTAGGAAGAAGATCTTTCCTTCCAATAACGTTAACCCTGATTCCATACTCGTGAACCCTTTTATCCTTTACAAGCTCCCTAAATTTCTCCTCAAACAGTTGCATTAACCTAGAAACTTCCTCTTTAGATCTCTTAAAATTCTCAGTTGAAAAGGCATAAACAGTCAATATGCGTATGCCAAGCTCATGACACCATTCAACAATTTCCTCAAGCTTTTTTGAACCAAAAAGATGTCCATACCAAGGAGGTTTTTCCTGTTTTCTTGCCCATCTCCGATTTCCGTCCATGATAATAGCTACATGCTTGGGCAAATTACCAGATTTCACTTTCTCAAATAAATACTTCTCGTAAAGATCATAAGCAGGCTTGAAAAGAATGTGAGGAATGTGAGAAATAATCCTGTAGATCATATTTTCTTTCTCCCCTTCAAATGTTTTTCAGCCAGCTCTACATATATCTCAGCATTTTTCTTCGTCCACTCAATCTCTTCCTCCGTGAGTTGCCTGACCACCTTTCCTGGAACTCCAATAACGAGGCTATAATCCGGGATCTCCTTGTTTGGAGGAACCAATGCACCAGCTCCAATTATAACGTGATCCCCTATCTTAGCACCATCCAAAATTACTGCCCCCATTCCTATTATTACATAGTTGCCAACCTTCGCACCATGAACAACGGCATTGTGACCTATTGTAACATACTCCCCGATCTCCGTCGGCAAGCCATGGGAAGTGTGAATACTGACATTGTCCTGAACGTTAGAATATCTGCCCACATAAATCTGCTCTATGTCTCCCCTCAGAACTGCAGAAGGCCAGACACTTGTCTTTTTTTCTAGCACAACATCTCCTATTACAACGGCGCTTTCATCTATGAAAGCCGTTGGATGTATTTTAGGCTTCCTACCATTAAGCTCGTACACCACCATTTTCTCTCCCCAAAATTAGCTATAGCACACACTTTTAAGATTTAACTATGAAAATATGAAAGGCGATGAAGAAAATTTCGCTAGCTGATAGATGATGAGTACCCTCGCAACCGAGCCTATTTAAGCCTCTCCAAGATTATCGCTGGGCAAACCTTTGTTACCCCATCTATTTTGCCTATTTTGTTGGAAATTATGTCCGCAAGATCTTCCCCGTCCTTTGCCCAGATAACGGCCATTATCATGTGATCTCCACTAGAAAGATAAAGCTCCCTAACAAACTCAAACTCCTTTAACTTTTCAGCTACTTCAAAGAGCTTCTCCGGCCTCGTATCCACTCCCGTAATAGTCACCAGCGAATAGCCAAGCTTTTTGGGATTTAGCTTTATTGTATAGCCCTCAATTATTCCCTTCTCTTCAAGCGCCCTTACCCTTTTTCTCACTGCTGTCTCGCTGATTCCTAGCCTCTTCGCGATTTCCGTGAAGGGGGTTCTCGCGTCTTTCACGAGCATGTCGAGTATAATCTTATCCCTTTCATCTATCATTTTTCGAACCACCTTAGTATAAATTCAGAACCAAAGTATATAAAGTATTGGTTTTTAAACTTTGCTATAATTACAGAATTAGGTAAATTGTATCATCGAAATTCCGAAATATACTTTGTTTTCCGTACCATTCTCACAGCTATTTAATTCTTTCAAAACTATCTAAAAATTAAAGCGAATACTATTTAGTTCTTCGGAAACCTAGCAAGAAGGGTAGAAAAAGAGCTAGAAGCAGACATAATAAAACTCTTTCCATACTATTTAGTTCTTATTTAGTTCTTCGGAAACAGTAGGGCCAATGAAAGGGCTCATAAACGCTAAATTTCTTTCCATACTACTAAGTTCTTCGGAAACAGTGGCCTTGCAGAGAATACTCAGAATAGAGATAGTTACCGAGGACTTTCCATACTATTTAGTTCTTCGGAAACAAGAAGTATTATAGAGCGTTGAGGAATGGTAAGCAGGTTTTGTGCTTTCCATACTATTTAGTTCTTCGGAAACACGAAAACACCCCATTGGGAGGCGTTACGTTTCTTTGACGGTGATCTTTCCATACTATTTAGTTCTTCGGAAACTTGTGTCGTCATGGAGATACTCTTTTACATATAAGTTTTCGGCTTTCCATACTATTTAGTTCTTCGGAAACCGGCTCCTGACGTCTTTATTTTTTTGCACCCTCTTACTTTCCATACTATTTAGTTCTTCGGAAACTTTGGGTTTTTTGGTTGTTTTCCTTCATTACTCCCCCCTCCAAGCTTAAATAATTTACCCCTTCAGGAAACCCGTGTTACTGCACTCCCTTTATAAACCCAACCCTAAAATGAAGAACCCACGAAAACTCTCTCACTAACGAGTGGAGGATTGTGAATAGTTAAAACGAGAATTCAAGAAATCGAAGCATGTTGAAAATGAAAAAATTACCTAAAACCAAGAGAATTCAAAAACAATGCCCAATTAAACCTCCTAGACTATCCAATTTTGGGGTCTCCCGCTTTCACTCCCTAATTAGACTTATGAGGGTTCCCAGTTTTCAAATGTATTCAATTGGCGGGAAATTACCACTGGTGGGGTAATCTGAAAACTAAATCAGTTTTTATGGTCTTATTCTTGTTTTACTCTATTATCATTGCTTATTTTTTGAATCTTGACCCCGAGCAGTGCTTCAATCCTCGAGCACTCAATGCATTAACCCTAACTCTACAAATGAAAAAACCAGCATAACACAAAATAACACCAAACAAACAAAAAAAATAACACTAATCACCCGATTTTTCAATACTCTTTACCTTATAAGGATGGTATAGAAGAGGGAATTCATACAGAATAAAGCAGAAAGGAAGAGGCAAGAAAATCAGTGCTTAACCCATCCACGGTCAAGCATTGCCTGGTAAACTCTCTGGACTGCAACTACGTATGCTGCATCTCTCATGTGGATGTTCTTCTCCTTCGCGGTGTTGTAGACATCGTAGAATGCCTTGGTCATCTTCTTGTCAAGCTTCTCTCTAACCTCCTCAAGCGTCCAGTAGTAGCCTGTTATGTTCTGCACCCACTCGAAGTAGCTGACTGTGACACCACCAGCATTACAGAGGAAGTCTGGTATCTGCAGAATTCCCTTCTCGAAGAGGATCTCATCTGCCTCTGGTGTGACTGGTCCGTTAGCAACTTCGGCAACGATCTTGGCCTTTATGTTGTCGGCGTTCTTCTTGGTTATTACTTCCTCGATTGCGGCTGGTGCGAGAACATCTACTTCAAGCTCAAGGAGCTCCTCGTTGGTTATGTTTGTTGCTCCTGGGAAGTCCTTAACGCTACCGTGTTCTTGCTTCCACTTGAGAACCTCGTCAGCGTTGAGTCCATCTGGGTTGTAAATTCCACCCTTGCTGTCGCTCACTGCAACGACCTTCATTCCATAGTCCTCGCTCATTATCTTCGCTAGGTAGTAACCTGCATTACCGTAACCCTGGATTGCGATGGTCTTGCCCTTGAGGTCACCCCATCCTAGAACCTTTGCAGCCTCCCTTATTGTATAGGAGGCACCTCTTGCGGTAGCCTCGTTCCTTCCAAGTGATCCTCCAATGCTTAATGGCTTTCCGGTAATTATTCCAAAGGCTGGTGTCTTTCTTCTGCTTATTGCCTCGTACTCGTCCATCATCCAAGCCATTATCTGTGGGTTGGTGTAAACGTCAGGTGCTGGGATGTCCTCATATGGGCTTATGACATCATAAATAGCCCTTATGTAACCTCTCGCAAGCCTCTCCTTCTCCCTGTCGGAGAGCTTCTTTGGATCTACGATAATTCCACCCTTACCTCCACCGTATGGGAGATCCATAACAGCAGTCTTCCATGTCATCCAAGCTGCGAGAGCCTTAACGGTGCTAAGGGTCTCCTCTGGGTGCCATCTAATTCCACCCTTAGTTGGACCTCTAGCCCAGTTGTACTGAACTCTGAATCCGGTAAATACTTTAACAGTTCCATCATCCATCTCAACAGGAATCGTAACCTCAACAATCCTCTGAGGTCTCTTGAGGAATTCAAGGGCTTCCTCACTTATCTTCATGTATTGGGCAGCTCTCTCAAGCTGCTTAACGGCAATCTCAAATGGGTCTTGCTCAACCATGTTCATCACCTCAATTTAGTCGATTGGCGATACAAATTTGGACAATAAGCTATATAAAACTTTCGGTAAATAAGGGTGGAAATCCTTTTGTTTATTGAGTTCTCAATTTAGAAATTCAATTCGATTGAATTGCAAAACTATAGCAAATATTTTGGCAAAAGGAGGTTGTATTTATCGAATTTTACATACACCAATGCACAAAGGAGGACTTTAATGCCCGTAAATTTATAGCCATAAAATTTTGGAATGATAAAAGATAAAATACCCTCAGCGGGAAGTCGGTCATCATCAAATCAGCTCACTCCAGTTCCAATCATCGGGGCTTCTTTTTCCTTTCAATCCTCTCTTTTCTACTTTCAAGCCTTGCTCTCTTTTGAGCCTCGACCTCCTCTTTGAAGGCCCATTTGAGGAGTGGTGGGGTGACTAATACCGAGACCGTTATGAATATCAGCGTTGCCGCTATAAACTTTGGCACATCATCAGGGGATATTGCACCTCCGTGGATTGCAACCATAAGATCAACTAGGGCGACTTCTGTTCTAGGAACAGAACCTATTCCCATTTGGAGTGACATCTTAAAGTTCTCACGGGTGAACAAGAATTCTCTTCCCCTACCCCAGGCCGTTATCCACGCTCCAAATCCTCTTCCAGCTATTTTCCCGATTATTGCAATTGCGCTGAGAACGAAGGCCAGCTTCAGTGCATCGGCATGTTCAAACACCGTTAAGTTCAGCATTGCTCCAGTATGAATGAAGAATATTGGAATCAGGAGACCGTAACCTATACTCTTTACTTCCTCCATTATTCTTTTACCTTCTGGAAGCTTGGAAAGAATTAGGCCCATCATAAAGGCCCCTTCTATTGCGGCAGCGAACCATCCCTCAGCTAATGCCGCAAAGATAAACATCATCCCTATCATTAGGCCAAGGATTCCCTTCTCCACATGTAGCTTTTCTGCAAATTTGACGTAATGGTCAATGAAATACCATCCAAGAACCCCCGTGATTAGGAAGAACAAAATTATCTTAACCGTAAGTCCCAACAAGGAGCCAGAACCTACTGCAAATATTACGAGAGCTATCCCAAGAAAGTCATCCATTACGCTAGCACTCAGAGATGCTGCACCAACCTCACTCCTGAGGACTCCAAGATCCATCATTACCCTAACGGTTAGACCAATGCTCGTTGCAGTAAGTAAAACGCCACCCGCAAAAGCTTCTCTGTGCTCATAACCCAGCCATCTCAGGGCATAATATCCCATGATCAGAGGGACAAAGACTCCCATTATTGTGGAAACAGTTGCCGTTAGTCCAGTTCTCTTTAGTTGCTCTATATCAGTATCCAGTGCACCCAGGAAGAGAAGGAATATAATCCCTAACTTAGCCAAAAAGTCTATAGCCTCACTTGCACCCACCGTTATTGGAAGATACTCCTTGCCCACAATACCAAAATACACAAGGTTTCCAAGAAGCATTCCCATTAAAAGCTCCCCAAGAACTCCAGGAAGCTCAAATCTCTCAATTATTGCATCCCCAATTTTAGCAGCTATTATTGCTACTCCGATTGTGAAGAGGATCCATGTTGCGGCCTCCATTCCTCACCCCCCATTCTTATTAACCTCAGAAACTCATTTATTAGTAGTCTAAGGCTTATTTCACCTACCAGCTTTCCTTCAGCATCTACAAGAGCCAGAATTGGCATTCTGTATTTCTTCATTTTCTCAAGGGCTTCAAGAACAGTCGCATCTTCCTCGATCGTGAGAACATTCCTCTCCATAACGTCTCTAGCTCTTTCCGCTCCGCCCATTATGGATTTAAAGAGAGAGCTTATTGTGCCTAGCCTTGCCCTCCTTGGAGGAAGCAATATGTCAACTATATCGAAATACCTTATTACCCCAACGAGCTTCATGCTTTCCCTGTTGTCAACAACCCACACATGGTGCCTAGTCCTTAGGATTTTCAGTGCATCAATTATTGGAGAGTTCTCTTCAACTATTGGCATCTGATGGATTGAAGGCGTTATCTGGCTAACCTTCATTGAGTGGAACGCATTGAGTGCCCTTTCTAACTCCATCCTCATCCCCCACTTAATACTGGCATAACCTTAACAAAATCTTCATCCGAGACCTCCGCGTCTTCACTGGCAACTTTCCCATTGATGATTATTATCTTATCTTTAACGTCATTAAACCTTGGAATAACCTCCCTCAAGACATCTCCTATCCTTCTCTTTCCCTCAATCCTAACCTCTATTTCCTCGGCTCCCGCTAGGTGAGAAAATAAACCCATGACTCTTATTCTCATCCCTTCACCCCCGAAAATATTTAAGGACATTGGTTAAATGTCTTTTCATGTTCAAAGGGCTAAGGATTTCGATAGTTATTCCAGCGTACAACGAGGAAAAAAGAATAGGGAGTGTCTTATCAAGCATTCCTAGCTTTGTCGATGAGGTTATAGTTGTAGATGATGGGAGTTCCGATAATACTGCAGAAGTTGCAAAAACCCATGGAGCCAAGGTAATCAGAATGAACAGAAACAGGGGGAAAGGAGCTGCAATGAGGGAAGGAGTAAAAGTAGCCAGTGGAGATGTGATAGTATTCATGGACGCTGATGGCCAGCATGATCCAAAGGAGATTCAAAAATTGCTGGAACCAATAGCCCAAGGAGATGCAGACTTCGTCATAGGCAAGAGAGTTGTAAAGGCCGGTGAAAGGCCATTCATTAGAAAGGTCAGCAACTTTATAACAACGACGCTCATAAGAGTAAAAACAGGGCTCAAAGTTGAGGATTCTCAAAGTGGATTTAGGGCAATAAAAAAGGAATTTTTGCCAGAAATAAAGAGCGATAGGTATGAAGTAGAGACAGAAGTCTTAGTGAAATCTGCAAAAATGGGTGCTAGAATAGTTGAAGTTCCGATTTCAACACGGTATGATGTCGAGACTGGCCACTTTAAATTTGAGGATATCGTGAGGTTTCTGTATGTTCTGATAAAATATTGAGAGCATAAGGTTTAATTTTGAGGAACTCTAACTACTTTAGTTGAGGAACTCTAACTACTTTAGCTTGACTAAAAAATGAAATATCGCCCACTTTCAAAGTGAAGAATCCTGGAAAGTTTGGAGGTGATCCTATGAGGGGGAAAGTGAAAATACTCAACCTAGAGACTGGACATTTTACGATTTTCATAAATCCTCAGGACGCTAAAGTCTGGAAACTTCACCCAAATGATCTTGTAAGAGTGGAAACGGGGAAGAGGTCAATATATGGAAGTGTCGTAATTAGTGATTTTGTTGGTGAGGGCGAGGTCGGATTATCAAAAGATGTCTTATCCAGTTATCAGTTTTCTGAAGGAGAATTAGTTACTGTAACGCCAGCGGGAACTCCAGAGAGCGTTAGATACATTCGTAAGAAGATGAGGGGTGAAAAGCTTAGGAAAGTTGAAATCGAAACAATAGTAAAAGATATCGTAGATAGAAAGCTCAGAAACACAGAAATAAGCGCGTTTGTTACTGCAATCGAGATCAATGGCCTTGATATGGACGAGATAGCAGCCCTAACGATAGCAATGGCAGAGACGGGAGATATGCTTGACATAGACAGGAAACCCATTATGGACGTTCACAGTATAGGTGGGGTTCCCGGCAACAAAACTAACGTAATTGTGGTTCCAATAGTTGCCGCAGCAGGTTTAACGATACCAAAAACAAGCTCAAGAGCAATAACGAGCGCAGCCGGAACGGCCGATGTCGTTGAAGTCTTGACCAATGTTACCTTGAGCCTTGATGAAATAAAGAGAATAGTTGAGAAAATAGGGGCATGTCTAGTGTGGGGTGGAGCACTAAATTTAGCTCCAGCAGACGATTTGACGATCCACGTTGAGAGAAGGTTAAGTCTCGATCCAAGAGGATTAATGCTCGCAAGCATTATGTCCAAAAAATACGCTATAGGAAGCCAATATGTTCTCATAGATATTCCCACCGGAAAGGGGGTTAAGGTTGAGACATTAGAAGAAGCGAGGTCACTGGCTAAAGATTTCATAGAGCTGGGGAAGAGGCTCGGGCAGTACGTTGAGGTGGCAATAACTTACGGAGGCCAGCCAATTGGTCACACAATAGGGCCAGCACTTGAAGCCAAAGAAGCCTTAGAAACACTGATGACTGGTAAAGGACCAGGAAGCCTGGTTGAGAAAGCAATAGGACTAGCTGGAATCCTATTAGAGATGGGAGGAGCTGCTCCTAGAGGAATGGGTCGAAAAATGGCCAGGGAAATCTTAGAAAGTGGAAAAGCATATGAGAAGATGAGAGAGATAATTGCAGAGCAAGGAGGAGATCCAGACATAAAGCCTGAAGATATTCAAATCGGGGATAAAACTTACACAATATATGCTCAAGCGAGCGGATATGTAACGGGTATAGATAATAAAGCAATGACTGCCATAGCAAGGGAAGCCGGTGCTCCAGAAGACAAGGGGGCAGGAATAATGCTTCATGTTAAAGTGGGAGAAAAGGTCAAAGAAGGAGATCCGCTCTTCACAATACATGCGGAGAGCGAGGGTAAGCTAGACAAGGCAATAGTGCTTGCAAGAAGGCTAGAACCCATAAAAATTGAAGGAATGGTGCTACAAGTGATCGGGAACCTTTAATGTTTTCCGTGCTTTTCGTACCATCCCCATTCTTTTTTAGGCCCAAATGCCCTAACCCCTTTGTGAACTAATGTAACTCTCAACTGCTTTGCCATCTCCGGCGTGATTTCTCCCTGCTTTTCCATCCAGTTTATTATTTCCAAAGCCTCTTCGTCTGTTTCACATCTCCTAAGGAAATCTATTATTGTTGGGTTATATCCGGAGAAGTCTATTTTTTCTTCTTCCTCTTCTTCTAACACCTGATATTCATCAAGCCGTATTCCCGTTATTTCTATTCCTTCTTCTCCTTCTAGCTCCTTAGCTAACGCTGGAAACTTCTCCCTAAATTCTTCTATATCATATTCTTGCCAAGGTAACTCATCGATTGGCTTTTTCTTTCTCTCTGGCATCTTATTACTATGGGAGATTTAAAACAGTTAAATATTTTTCTCTTGAGCTTTTGGGAAGAGAGAAAGATATTTAACTTAAATGTACAAAAATCTGGTAAGATACTCCAATTCACTACTGGGGGGATTAACGTGGAAGGTCGCTCAATAGTCTTCGCCTCCGGAAAGGGTGGTACAGGTAAAACCACCACTGTTGCTAATATTGGAGTTGCATTAGCTCAATTCGGAAAAGAAGTAATACTTATTGATGCCGATATAACAATGGCAAACCTCAGCCTCATTCTTGGAATGGAAGATATCCCCGTGACACTTCACGATGTTTTAGCCGGAGAAGCCGACCTAAAGGACGCAATATACGAGGGACCAGCTGGTGTAAAAGTGATTCCGGGTGGATTAAGTTTAGAGAAAGTCAAAAAGGCCAGACCCGAAAGACTTAGGGAACTTATAAGAGAAATTGGCCAGATGGGAGATTTCATTCTAATAGACGCACCGGCAGGTCTTGAGTTAACTTCTGTAACGGCATTACTTATTGGAAAAGAGCTTATTATAGTCACAAATCCAGAAATTGCCGCCATAACGGATTCCCTAAAAACTAAACTTGTTGCTGAGAAACTTGGTACATTGCCCCTTGGAGCAATTCTAAACAGAGTCACAAGTGAGAAAACTGAGCTCAGTAAAGAGGAGATAGAAGCTCTGCTTGAAGTTCCTGTCATGGGCATTGTTCCGGAAGATCCAGAGGTAAAGAGAGCTTCTGCTTATGGAGTGCCCCTCGTAATTAAAAACCCGACTAGTCCAGCCGCAATAGCATATAAACAAATAGCCGCAAAACTTGCCGGAATTAAATGGAAACCTCCTGAGCCAGAGAGCCCCGTGAAAAGAATATTTAGGGCATTATTTGGGGGGAGGAGAAGATGAACTCGCTTCTAGTTGTTCTATTAATTTCAGTGCTCTTCAATATAATAATGCTCATGCTGTACTTCTCTGCCAAGAGAAATCCCTATTATGTAGTTTATGACGAAGAGACAAAGACCCAATTAAAGAGACGTGTGCTTCATTTAAAGGAGGATCTAGAATCAGAACTTGAAGAATTTGATGTCACTGAATGGGAGAAACAACTTGAGAAATCGTTGGAAGAAGAAATTAAAGAGCTTCAGTAAGCAAGAGCCCCAACTGCTCTCTCCTTTATTTCCCCGATTCTTCTAATACTTTCTACAGCTCTCAAAATGTCTAAGGCTATTTCTTTAAGTTCATCTGGAATTATACCACTCCCTGACTCGGCATATGACAGTACTTCCTCAAGAGATGCCTCAATGAGCTTGCCTTTGAACATCAACACGCTGTCATCACTAATAACAACTACAGCATCTGGATACGCAAGTCTTATCTTCATTTTAGTCACCTCCATTAACTATATAAAAATAAGAGGAGATATTTAAAGATTTGGATGATTATTGTTTCTTTTGTCTTCTTTTCTTTTTAATTTCCCGTAAATAGGGATAGCGCATGATATTTCCACATTCCAGGCATGTAACGACAACGTGAGGCATTCTTTTTGTCCTTAACCTAACCCTAGCATTAACTCCAGGAACTAAAAAAGCATGGCACTTTTTGCAGTATCTCCTCTTCCATTTTCTCGGAATTTTAACTTTAGCCTTTTTCTGCACTTCAAGGGCTAGTTCGACATATCTCCTAGCTAATTCAGGAGAATATGGGAAAACTCTTTCAGCAAGTGTGAATAGTGTGTCTATTCTTTCTTTAGCAACCCTTCTCTTCTCCCTTTTCTCCCAATCTCTTCTAACCAATTCTAAATCCCACCTAAAAATCAAAAAGGATTAATTAAGGGAGATCAACCCTTTGCTACTCCGATAGGCCTCATTCTTGCAACTAATTTTGCAATTCCTGCCTCACTAACGACTTTAACAACATTGTCGACATTCTTGTAAGCTCCTGGAGCCTCCTCAGCAACTACTCTCATGCTGGCAGCCCTTACATAGATTCCTCTCTGCAATAACTCATTCCTTATCCTGTCCCCTCTGTACTGTCTCGTTGCGGCTTTTCTACTGAGAACTCTTCCAGCTCCGTGGCAGGTGCTTCCAAAGGTCTCTTTCATAGCACCCTCGGTTCCAGCTAAAACGTAGCTTGCTGTACCCATTGAACCCGGTATCAAGACGGGCTGGCCAACATCCCTATATATCCTTGGAATTGCCTCATGTCCTGGAGGAAATGCCCTAGTTGCACCCTTCCTGTGAACTATTACAGTGACCTTCTTCCCATCTACTTCATGCTCTTCGACTTTACCAATGTTGTGAGCAACATCGTAAACTATGTCCATTCCAAGGTCTCCCTCCGGATCTTGCCTGAATACCTCCTGGAAACTCTCCCTTACCCAGTGTGTTATCATCTGTCTATTTGCCCACGCAAAGTTTGCTGCGGCCTTCATTGCTGAGAAGTATCTCTGACCTTCTTCACTCTGGAATGGGACACTGACAAGTTCTCTGTCTGGCCAAGGAATCCTGTACTTCCTGATAGCTCTCTCCATGATTCTCAAGTAGTCACTTGCTACCTGGTGACCTAGACCTCTTGAACCAGTGTGAACCATTACAACAACTTGTCCCTCAAAAAGGCCATATGCCTTGGCAACTTCCTCGTCGTAAATCTTATCAACAACCTGAACTTCAAGGAAGTGGTTTCCAGAGCCCAGTGAACCTAGCTGGGGTGCTCCTCTCTGCTTGGCCCTCTGACTCACGGCATCTGGATCTGCACCTTCCATCCTTCCTCCTTCTTCTAACCTCTCCAAATCTCTCTCCCAACCATACCCATTGTCTACTGCCCACTTTGCCCCATCAACAAGAACATCGTCAATTTGCGTCCAGTGAAGCCTTATTCTACCCTGGCTACCAACGCCAGAGGGAACGTTTTTGAAGAGGGTATCGACAAGTTGCTTTATCTTTGGTCTGACCTCTTTCTCAGTTAGATTTGTTCTGATTAAACGCACACCACAGTTGATGTCGTAACCAATACCCCCTGGGCTTATGACTCCTTCTTTAACATCGAAGGCTGCAACACCACCAATTGGAAATCCATATCCTTGGTGACCATCTGGCATTACAATTGAATACTTGTATATCCCTGGCAACATTGCAACGTTGGCGGCCTGTTCAAGAGTTCTATCACTTCTCATTTTTTCTATCAAGACTTCATCAGCATAAACTCTCCCTGGAACTCGCATCCTTTTATCAAACTTTGGGATTTCCCATCTTATCCTGTCAATTCTTTTTAGTGGTACGGTCATTGCCCACTCACCGGAATAGAAGTCAGACTTTGATCTTTTAAATTAACCGATCAAAAAATACACAATATTGTGCAATATTTCCAAAACCAAAAAATAAAAACGAAGTTACTTTTTAAGTTGACAATAACAAATCAGTTAAAATCCTCAGAGACTAAATTCTGGTAATATATCTGTCAAATTCTCTCGCGAAAAGTTTATAAGCCGTAATTTCTTATAAATACCTGACTTTCTAATTTTAGAGTTTTCAATATGCCAGAATTTTTCTAAAAACTTGAGGAGGTGACGAAAAATGGTTAGGGTTGCTATTATAGGCCAGGGATACGTTGCAAGCATTTTTGCAGTAGGATTAGAAAGGATAAAGAGAGGAGACCTTGGATATTATGGGATACCACTTGCAAACGAACTTCCAATTAAAGTTGAGGACATTCAAATAGTGGGTTCATATGACGTTGACAAGACTAAGATTGGTCTCCCACTCTATGAGGTCGTCCAGAGGTACTGGAGAGGAGACGTCCCAGAGAGCCTTAAAGAGGTCTTTATAAGAAAAGGCATACACCTAAGGAGCTTAAGAAACTTACCAATAGAAGCAACAGGTCTCGAAGATGAAATGTCACTTAAGGAAGCAATTGATCACCTCGTCAACGAGTGGAAAGAACTTAAGGTTGATGTCATTCTCAATGTTCCCACAACGGAAGCTTTTGTTCCTTTTGGCAAATTAGAAGACCTTGAAAAGGCAATTAAAGAAGAACAAAAGGACAGGCTAACAGCGACCCAAGTTTACGCTTATGCAGCAGCCCAGTATGCCAAGGAAGTTGGGGGAGCGGCATTTGTGAATGCAATACCAACCCTAATAGCGAATGACCCTGCCTATGTAGAACTAGCAAAGGATAGTAACCTGGTCATATTCGGTGACGACGGGGCAACCGGAGCGACACCACTCACCGCAGATGTTTTGGCACATCTGGCCCAGAGAAACAGACACGTACTCGACATAGCCCAGTTCAACATCGGAGGAAACACTGACTTCCTTGCATTAACGGACAAAGAGAGGAACAAGAGCAAGGAGTACACCAAGTCAAGTGTTGTTGAGGACATCCTAGGATATGACGCCCCACACTTCATAAAGCCAACTGGATACCTTGAGCCTCTCGGAGATAAGAAGTTTATAGCAATGCATATAGAATACATAAGCTTCAATGGAGCCAGGGATGAACTAGTTATAACTGGAAGAATCAATGACAGCCCAGCACTAGCAGGACTCCTTGTAGACCTTGCAAGGTTAGGAAAAATGGCAGTCGACAGGAAGGCATATGGAACTGTTTACGAGGTCAATGCATTCTACATGAAGAACCCAGGACCAAAGGAGGCCAAGAACATACCAAGGATAATAGCCTATGAGAAGCTTAGGCAATGGGCAGGATTACCACCAAGGTACCTCTGAAACTCCTTCCCAAAAGGTAGCAATTTTTAAATCCTTTATTTTCTAATTTTAAACCATGCCCAAACATTTTAAAAAAGGCGTTAAGAGAGAGCACCATTTCCTCAAAGGACTTGAGAAACCGCTTGAAGAAATAGCAAAAATTCCTGGTGTTAAAAAGGTGATTCCTGGAAGGATATATTCCTCCGATTCTAGGGGATTTGATATAAAGGTCTCGAGAGAGACCTATTCTGGATTAAAAATCGTTGCAAAAAGCGATGGGAGCGTTCAGGATGTTTTCCTCGTTGTTGACAAAAAAGACAGGGAAAGAGTAAAATTAGAAATAGAAAGACTTGCAAAAAAGTGGAGGAAGACTTAAAAATCCATTACGGATTTTAAAATCCATGATAGTTTATTTCATCGGAACTGGGGGAAGCGAAGGGATCCCAGTTCACTTATGTAATTGCTCCACATGCAATGAAGCAAGAAAATTTGGATTTTCTCAAAGAAAACCTTCAACCCTAGCAGTAATTGGGGAAAATGGAGAAGTAATTTTGTTTGATGTCGGAACGGATATAAGAGAATTCTTAAACACTCCCTTGAACGCAATATTCCTTACCCATTGGCATCATGACCATATATACGGCTTGTACAAGCTCAGGTGGACTGCCATGGAAACTACGCTTTACGCTCCAGAAGGACATGCTGACGCCCTCATACTTAATGATCCAAAAAACCTGAAGCCAGTAATAATTAAAGCCGGAGAGAAAGTCAAAATTGGAAGAATAACCGTAACAGCGATAAAGCTTAACCATCAAATAGAAACATTAGGGTATTACACAGAGGAAGACGGAAAGGGAATTGCCCTTCTATATGATACAAAAGGACTTCCAGAAAAGACATGGGAATTCTTTGAGGATAAAACTCCCATTAGACTGGCAATAGTAGATTCCACGTATCCACCAGGCTTCGAAGATCCCTATCACAACAACGTTGATGAAGCGGCAAGGATAGGAATAAAACTAGCAGAAAGAACGATACTGAGTCATATTTCCCACAAAAATCTCCCATTCCTTCAGCTAGTGAGGTATGTCAGGGGAAGGTGGGGGGATAAAGTTCTTGTGGCCTATGATGGAATGGTCTTCTATGTGTAGCGAAAAGGAAATAAGGGTTTAAGGAAAAAATATATCGCCCGACGAGTACTAAGGGTTGCGATGACGTCGGGACCCCCAGGGGGCCGACACTACGAAAATGGCCCCCAAACTTTTTAACCCCGCCGGCGGTTCTTTTTTCATGCTTGAAAAAGCTATTAAGGAAGCAAAAGAGTTTGGAGAGAAAACTGGAATCATAAATGAGAGAATTCTCGTATTATTCTCTGGGGGAAAAGACTCAAGTTTAACACTCTACCTGCTGAAAAAGGCAGGATATGATGTTTCTGCCCTAACGTTCTTCCATAAATGGAGCTGGCCGGAAGTTGTTAGATGGGGAATGAAGTTTACAAAATCTCTTGGTGTTGAGCATTATCTAATCAATATAACAGATGCCCTTCTTCAAAAAGCTACCGGAAAAAAAGGTCCAATATGCATACACTGCAAAAAGATCATGTTGTGGAATGCAAAATGGTTTGCATTGAACAATGACTTTGGTTTAATAGCCAAAGGGGATAACGCAAATGATAAGATAATTGGAACTCTACTTGACCAATGCCCTGGGGACATAAGACTTTGTGAGATACCAAAAATTGGAATACCAATTTTTAGACCCCTTATTAGATACAAAGCAGTGGACATTGAAAGAATGGCGGATGAAGCCCATATCAAGCCCTATAGAATGTACGAACACGGTAGAAGAAGACAGTGGAGAGAGGGGTGTCCTCTTCAGTATATCGACGAGGAAGAGAAGATAACGAAAGAGCTTATGGATCTTGCGTTTAAGATTAACTACGAAGTCAGCAAGATTGCCAGAAGAGAAAGAATTAGGGTAAGTGTCAGAGTTCCAAGCTTTGAAATTATGTGCTGGAACTGCAATAGTAGGGTTCTTGAGGAAGTCAAAAGGATAATAGGGAAGTATCAGTAGGGGAACATTATAACAGCAGCGACGGCTGCAGCGGGTTTATCCTTCACGGTTATCTCAGCCGAAACAACCTTAAACTCCTTAAGCTTCCAGCCTCTCACTCTGAACCCTTCCTCAACCATTTTCTTTACCATCTCCTCGGCTTCTTCCTTGGTACAATAACCCGCATATTCATATATCAATCCTCCCTCATTACCCTCGCTTATTCCAACCCCAAGAGCAGCACTTATTGTTGATCCCGGTTCATCGCTTTCTATGTGAGCATATACAGTTGGGAGAAGCATCCCTATTGGAATGTTCTTTGGGAGTTCGTCAAGCCACTCTATATGGGCGGGAATCACACTACTCAATTTTACGAGGTTAACATTTCCAATCCCCATCTTAAGAAGTGCATTGTCAAAGGCATTGAGTTTTGTCCCGCCCTCCGCCGTTGCAGATAGCATTATAGCCTTTTTTGGAGTTGTCCAGCTCATTTCCTCACACCCCCTTAGAACTCTCGCCAAACGGGTAAGTTGCTGGTTATCTTTTAAATGTTTCGCAAATTTAAGCTGTCCTAATTAAAAACAGAACCTTTTTACTGGAGCTTCTCTAGACCATAGAGTTTTAAACATGCCCTATTTAATCCAAAGTGGGGATATTAATGCTAAACACGATAGTTTTGATAAGAACCGACAACTTTGAAAAAGCAATGACAGCCTTGGCAGATTTGGTGAGATATGGCGGGATGAAAATCAGAGGGAAACCAAGGATAATCCCTCCAGCACTGTCAGACTGGGCGTTCGAACAGATAGTTGGGGAAAAGCCTAGAAAGAAAGTTAAAGCCCATGTAGTTGCCCAAATAGATTTACCGGCCTCAAAGGCAATTGGCAGAATAAGAGAGATACATCCCCCTGCACACATTATTGTAATACCCGTTGGAACACACGTGCATAGAGAATTATTAAGGCTGTGGGGGACATTTAAGGAGCTTAAGGGGTTTCACCCACCTAAAGAAGTCAAAAGGCCAGAGAACATTGAAATTGAATTCGAGGAGAACAGTGATGAAGAGATTTAAAAAACAAAAAGGAGTCATCCTCCAAATATAAGCTCTCTAAGCTTCTTTGGAACTTCCTCAATTTTCACCCTTATCTGTTCTCTCGTATCTCTATCCCTTATCGTTACCATGCCATCCTCGGGAGTTTGATTATCAACTGTAACGCAATATGGCGTTCCTATTTCATCGTACCTCATGTACCTTTTTCCAATGCTGTCTTTCTCATCGTAAACAACTATAAACCCCTCTTTCTGGAGGGTTCTGTAGAGGTCATAAGCTATACTGGTCAAAGGCTCTTTTGCAACTAGAGGAAGAACCGCAACCTCTATTGGAGCCATGTCCTTCTTTATCTTTAGATAGATCCTCCCATCCTCGTCCACAGTGAGGGAATTTTCGAGAAGCAGATAGAAAGGTCTGTCTATTCCAAAACTCGGCTCCAGTACATGTGGAACTATCTTTTCACCCGTTACCTTTTCCTCAACTTCCTTAATAATGAAGTCATCTTTATCAAG
Source organism: Pyrococcus sp. ST04 (assembly GCF_000263735.1). Taxonomy (NCBI): domain Archaea; kingdom Methanobacteriati; phylum Methanobacteriota; class Thermococci; order Thermococcales; family Thermococcaceae; genus Pyrococcus; species Pyrococcus sp. ST04. Next base: position 1,482,288 of record NC_017946.1, read on the forward strand.
CTCATAACCCTCGATAACTATTTTACCCTTCTCCTCAAGCTCCTTAACGATATTTCTAAGCTCTTCTTGGCTCATCGACCTCAATTTTTCATTTATCTTCTTTGCATCAGCTTTGAGCTTTGGACCAACCTTCTTCATGTTTAGAGAAACTTGAAGCTTTTTGATTATCTTGGGCTTATCATAGTGAATCATTACAGTCAAATCCGCCCCGCTCATTCTCATATGCCTGCTTAAGTCATAGTTGGTTCTATAGGCCAATCCCACACATTCTACCCATCCAAATCTCTCACTATAAACTTCGGCATCCCACGTATCAGCAGAGTAGTGTGCCCTTTCCTCAGGTAGCTGTTGCCTAAACCTTATTTTGTCCTCAGGAATGCCTATATCCAGGAGAATCCTTTTTATCATGACCATGTAATATGCAAAGAATGTATTCATAACATAGCCTTTCTTAACCGCCTCCTCCGCTGTAACCTCTATCATTCCAAGATCCTTGAGTTGGTTTTCTATTGGATATAGCCTTAACACCTCATCCTTCACTTCGTCGAAGTGAGGATGTTCAGTTTCTTCGGGGTTAAAGAATATTTCTACCTCTGCTTGCGTAAATTCCCTAAGCCTTATCATCCCCTGTCTTGGGGAGATCTCATTCCTATATGCCTTTCCTATCTGGAACACTCCAAAAGGAAGCTTATTCCTCGCAAAAGCGTTAAGTCTCTTGAAGTTCACAAATATACCCTGGGCAGTTTCTGGTCTTAAATAGGCCTTCTTATCCTTATAGGGGCCAATGTATGTTTCAAACATTAAATTGAAATACCATACATCGCTTAGCTCTCCTCCACATTCTGGGCATCTCAAGTTGTGCTCCCTTATTATTTTGGTCATTTCTTCCGCGCTCTTGCCCTCTACGTCAATTCCCAATGCTTCCTCAATTAAATGATCTGCCCTAAACCTAGCTCCACATTTTTTACATTCAACTAGAGGATCAACGAACTTCTCAACGTGGCCACTAGCTATAAAAACCTGTTCGGGAGTTATATCGGGGGTTTCTATCTCAAAGAATCCCTCTCTAATAAACGCTTCCCTAATTTTCTTTTCTATTTTCCTCTTAATAGTGGCCCCCAGTGGGCCGTAATCGTAAAACCCTCTTGCTCCTCCATAAATCTCAAAACTTCCCCATGCAAAGCCTCTCCTTCTCATCAAGTCTTGAAGATACTCATACTTATCGAACCTCTCACCCATAGCCAAACCCCTTACTGAAGAAGGCTAAGGTCTAAAAAGCTTTGTCTATATGTGTTGGCGATATGATAAAGTTGAAACTTCCACATTCCCACTTTGAAGACGTTGGAGATAAGATTAGATTAGTCTGGAGAAGGACTCTAATAGCTGACTATGAGAAAAAAGAAATAGAAAGAGCAATAAAAAGGAAATTCAGAGCTAACGTAGAAGTTAAAGCCGAAGAAGGTTATTTAGTACTCAACACTGACAATGAGGAAATAGAAAAGTTTGTAGCATTTTTCATTCAAAACTACCTGGGAAGTAGGCTGAAAAATAGGTATACAAGAAGGAGAATACTGTACATACATGAAGGTCTGGATATTCCACTTCTCGGATATAATGCTTTCGGCCTGATAGACAGAGGAACAAACCTAATTCAAGTTAGGGGATCAACAGGATGTAACTTGAGCTGTATCTTCTGCTCAGTTGACGAGGGGCCATACTCAAGGACTAGGAAGCTGGATTTTGTGGTTGACATAGACTACCTCATGAAATGGTTTGACTGGGTCGCACAGCAGAAGGGAAAAGGCCTTGAAGCGCATTTAGATGCCCAGGGAGAACCTCTAATATATCCTTTCATAGTTGAGCTAGTTCAAGCCCTAAGAGATCATCCAAATGTTTCCGTCATCTCAATGCAAAGTAATGGAGTACTCCTTGATGACAAGTTAATTGAGGAACTGGCCGAAGCTGGACTTGATAGGATCAACCTCTCTATTCACTCCTTAGATCCTGAGAAAGCGAAGATGCTTATGGGAATGAAGAACTATGATCTTAACCATGTCCTTGAGATGGCAGAAGCGTTGGTAAATGCAGGGATAGATGTTCTAATAGCTCCCGTCATTATATTTGGAATTAATGACAATGAAGCGGAAGCATTCATAGAGTTCGCAAGAAAAATAGGTGCAGGGAAGAGATGGCCAGCATTAGGGTTCCAAAATTACATACCCTATAAATTTGGAAGAAATCCAACAATAGCAAAACCAATACCTTTCAAAGAATTCTATGAATGGCTTAGAAGGCTAGAAGAAAAAACCGGCATGAAGCCTCTAGTTTTAAAGCCCCACCATTTTGGCATGCACCCAAGGCCCTTTATACCATTAGCATTTAAAAGAGGAGAAGTCGTTAAAGCGGAAGTCGTTCTCCCTGGAAGGATTGAGGGCGAAATGATTGCCAAGGCAAGAAATAGGCTCATTCAAGTTATAAATACAGATGCTAAGGTTGGTGACAAAATAAGAGTAAGGATAGTTAGAACTAGGCATGGGATTTACGTTGGAACGAAAGTTTAGAAAAGTTATTATAGAAAAATCATGAGCAGTCATAAAGGTGTTCATAAATGATGGGTCATGGAATCGGAACATTTCTGGCACTAGGTTTTGGAGCGTTGGTAGTGGCGTTCATAGTGTACCTTGTCATAGAAGCCGTTTTCCTATATTTAGGAGCAAAGCTTGCTGGTATAGAAAAGGCCACATTCGGAAGGTCATTTTTAGCTGCACTACTCCTCGTAATTCTAATGCCAATATTTGGGCTAATATTCGGCCTGATATTTTCCTTCATCCCAATAATAGGGCACCTAATTGCCCTTATCCTCTTATTCATCGTTGGTTTATGGATAGTAAAAACAGTCTTCGATACTGGATGGATCAAAGCATTTATAGCCCTCTTGCTAGCATTTGTGATAGCCATAATAGCGGGAATAATCTTAGGAGCACTACTGGGCTTTTCACTACTCGCGTTTCTCTGAAAATTTTTAAATTTCCCTCTCTTATATTTTAATGGCGGGCTTATGATGAACTTTCCCTACGGCCTGAGCCATATGGCGATGAGGAATACAGCCAGGGCTGATTTTGGTGAGCACAAATGGTCGTGGCAATAATCTCAGACATTCACTCAAACTATGAAGCCCTAAAGGCGGTATGGAGAGAAGTGAAGGATGCAGAATTTATTGTCTGCCTTGGTGACTTGGTAGGGTACGGAGCCAGCCCAAATGAAGTAGTTGAGTTTATGAGAGAGTATATTGAGAAGGGTAAGGTTCTATGTATTAGGGGAAACCACGATAATGCAATAGCATTTGGTGCAGACTGGCACTTTAATCCTTATGCGAGGCAGGCCGTCAGATGGCATCAGAAGGTAATGACACTAGAAAACCTTGAGTTTCTAAGATCACTTCCAGTACGGCTTTTCTTCAAATATGGAGAAAGAAGCTATCATATGGTTCACGGTTCTCCAAGGGCTCCCCTAGATGAATACCTGTTTCCGTGGCTCCCGGATTCTGAGTTTGCCGACTGCCTTAGGTATATAAGGGAGGACGACCTATTGGTTGGACACACCCATGTCCCAATGCTGAGGGATATAAGGGGAAGGAGAGTTATTAACCCTGGAGCAGTAGGCCAACCCAGGGATGGGGACTGGAGGGCAAGCTATGCACTCCTATATGAAGATGGTAAGGTAGAGTTCTTTAGAGTCGAATACGATGTCGAAACTGCAGCCAGCAAAATAATAGACGCTGGATTGCCAGCTTTCCTTGCAAAAAGATTATTCGAGGGGTATTAACTTTGACCTCTCCTTACTAACTTCAACGAGATACTTCTTACCCCTATATTTCAGTTTCAACTTTATTTTCCTAATTTTCCCTGGAAGTACTGGATTTTCAATTTTAATTGAATTGTCATCTATTTTAACTCCACAGAGCCCCCAGAATATTACCTGCCAGACTCCACCAGCAGTTGCAATGTGAAGGCCCTCTGATGTATTTTTATAGATATTTTCTAGATCAACATTTGCACATTTTAAAAGATACTGATACGCTATATCCTCTCTTCCTATCCATGAAGCTACTATAGCATAGGGAGGCATTGAAAGAGAGGAGGCGTGAGTCGTTCTCTTTATGTAATAATCAAAGTTTGATTCCATTTCCTCCCTTGTGAATTCATCTCTCAGAAGAAACATTGCAGCAATTACATCGGCTTGTTTTACTAGCTTTGTTTTTTGAAGATTCTCCCTTATTCTCAAAGGAAGCCTCCCTTCACCCACTTCAAATATATCCTCCAAAATGTAATCTTCTAGTTCAAAGTATCCATCAAATTCCTCATATACGTTTCCAACTTTCTTTGGGATTTTTATCCTCCTTGCAATTTCTTCCCATTGCCAGATTTCCTCATCAGAAACACCAAGTTCTCTGACCTTCTCCCTGAACTTTTCATCCCTACAGTACTTAACAGCCAACAATAAGTTACGGCGAGCCATTAGATTCGTAAAGAAATTGTTATTCACATGTTCATGATACTCATCTGCACCTATTACCCTATTTATTACATATGTATCCCCCTCTTTCTCTACTCTACTGGCCCAGAATCTGGCTGTTTCTACTATTATTTCAAGTCCATAGTTTTTCATAAAATCGTCATCTGATGTGAACTTATAATACAAGTCTACAGAATATGCTATGTCAGCAGTTATGTGATGCTCCTCTTCCCCAGTGTATATCCTAATTTTTCTCTCACCAATCATGTCAAGCGGAATCTCTCCAGGTGTTGCCTCTTTTCCATCATCCGCAGACTCCCAGGGGTATTGGGCTCCCTTAAAACCATTTTTCATCGCATTTAACCTAGCTTCGGGGAGAAGATTGTACCTATATAGAAGAGCTCTTTTTGCAATTTCAGGAAAAGTTGCGATGAAAAATGGCAAGACATATATTTCCGTATCCCAAAAAACGTGGCCCCTATATCCAAAACCGTGTAAACCTCTTGCCGGGATTGAAACCTTTGAAGAGTATGGAGCAACTTGAAGGAGATGGAATATATTAAAGTTTATTGCCAACTCAAGATCTTCATCACCCTCGATTTCAACCCTTGCGGTATCCCATAAGTTCTTCCAATATTTCCTATGACTATCCACTAACTTGTCAATACTTTCTCCTCTATATTTCTCCATTAACCTTTCAGCATTTCCATCTGAGACAATGATGTACTTTATAAATTCGTATTTGTAACCCTTCTCAACTCTAATCCTACTGATTTCACTTATGTTGTCCTTTCCACGAACTACTTCTCTTTCAACGTTGTCATAGGGGGAATAAAGACCCGTCCCAAACTCTAACCTATACTTGCCATCCAAAGTCTGAACCTCAGAATAAATTCCAAGATCGTTTTCCCATACTTTAATTGTTTGATAATGCTTCACCCGGATGTATTCTGTATAAGAGGGATTCGTTGTGTTAGTTTCTATAGGGTTCACTAGGATTATCTCCCCAGAAAACTTAGGAATAAATTCAAATTTTATTAAACCGAGATTCTTTTCCTTTCCATGAACTATCACGGTGCTCTTATATTCTAAAAGGTCATGTAGAACCATGTTTCTAAGTTCGGCATTAATTAGGTCTAATGTCCTCTTTACTTTGCAGTTTCTAGCCGAAGGATAAAAGGGTATCCCATCTAAGTGTATGTACAATCCAGAAACCCTTGGAGCATTTATTATTTCTCGATAGAAGTACGGTGTGTAATCATAGACTCCTGCAACAATTGTCCCAAACTCTGATTGCTCAAGTTCCAAATCTCCCTTAATGCTAAAATACCCATTAGATAATGTGAAGATTGTGGAATGTTCTTTCTCCTTTGGATTTTTTCCAATATATTCAACGGTGATCTCCATCCCCACCACCTCCAATAAGGGAGAGAAGAGTATCTACTGACAGCTCTCCAAAACTTGAAAATCTAAAATCCGCCTCCTCCAGAGATGATTCTCTCTCATACCCTAATGTTATCGCTCCAATAGCTTTTCCAGCCCTTATTCCAGAGGGAGCATCTTCAACAACAAAGAAATATTTAATTTCTGGAAAATTTAGTTTCAATTCTTCCTTAGCTAGTTTAAACACATCTTCTTTTGTTTCTGCTCTTCCACTAACATTTAGGTCAAATATTTCAAGAAGAGATTTATTATTAACCTTTATCTTCCGAGCAAGCTTTTCTGCATTTTTAGATGCTGAAGCAAGAGCATTCTTAATTCCTTTCTCTTTTGTTTCGAGTAGGAATTTAATTGCTTCCCAGTTTACCTCATATTCCCCCCTTTCGAACATTTCGTTAACAATTCTATTTTTTAATTCAGCGAACTCCAGTAGAAGCTTTAGCTTCTCTTCTTCAGTTTTGACGCCTAGTTTTTGATATATCCCAAGACGAGAAAGTATATTTGCAGCCCCCTCATATCTAGGTCTACCCGACACATACTTAACAAAAAAGTCATGGGTTAAAGTGGCCCCATACATTTCAGTGGCTATTTTCCATGCCTTCTCATGAGGCGTGAAAACTAAAACCCCATCAAAATCCCAAATAATTCCAATCATCCCTCAACCCTCTCTATTGTGACTTTCTGAGCCTCTATATCTTCAACCTCTGCATCGAAACCGCCAACACTAAATACCCCCTCTTCTGTCTCCAGAACGAAGTTACTTATGATCTCTGATTTGTTAATCCCTCTAACTCTGCCAAAAAGCTTGATTGGAGTTCCTTCCCTTACATCCCTACCTTCCACCGTTACATATGGTGAGTAGCCCATTCTGAGAAGAGACTCTAGTTCATCTAGTACGAGAGAAAACTCCAAGAAATCCTTGGGATAAACATCAGTTCCTGGTTTCCATCCTATAACCTCCTTTGCCTTTCTCCATAATACATTGTGGATGTTTAAAAGACGTAGGAGGAGATCCTTTTCATGAATTTCATACCCATAGATTTCCGTTGAAGATGGAGGTAATTTTGTTGGACTGAAGAATCTTCTTTTAGAGTAGATGGCCTTTGATAAGTCACCTATGACTAGAAGGAAATTCCCCAACTCTGACACCCTTATTCTGACATTGGTTGAATGCTTCTTGAAATCATCATGGAACGCCACTTTCTCAGGATAAACGAGAACATATACATTTACTCCCCTTCTAACGGCATTTAGAATGTAATCCTCAACTTTTTTGAAGATTTGATAAGGTACTTCAAGCCTTAGTTCAATTTCACTAGAATTTATGACTTCTATTATGCCCGCAATAATGCCCTCAAGACTTCTTATTATAGAAATGTATGGTTCTTCGTTAGAACTTACCGTTTTCAAGTACTCAAGCTCTTTAACTAGGGAACTCTTTAACGAGTCTAGTTTCATTTTTTGAACATCTATTATGGCTCCAATATCAACCGCAGTATATACTCTCGGTCTTCCCGCTGAAGCCTTAATGAATCCTTTCCTTATGAGACTCTGAATTATATTATACAGTTGAGGCTGATGAACATCTAAGGTATCGAGCAGATCTTTGACGGTTGCTCCTCCTTTGCTCCATATTGTGACATATACCTCGGCTTCTCTCTTTGTTAACCCAAGTTCTTGAAGGGATTCAATAATCGTCGGGACTATTGACAACTTCTCACCCCCACCTTCATAATTATCAAGTTCTTACTATATAAGCATTATTGTAATTATTACAGAAAAGTTTATATAAAATCATTGTAGTATAAAATTTGAAGACCCCCTAGGGGTGATTATTCATGAAGAGAATTTCCACAATCTTGTTAGTCTCCATATTAGTCCTTGCAATTGTTGGATTAGGATGTATAGGAGGGACAACACAAACTCCTCAAACTCCCCAGACAGTAACAGTAACCCAAACCCAAGTCCAGACAAAAACTGAGACAAAAATTCAAAGTCAAGTCTTTATAAGATTCGCTGGCTGGAGTGCCGGAGAGACTGAGATGAAGAACTATGAGAAGATAATCAAAGAGTTCGAGAGAAAGTACCCCAACATAAAGGTCAAGTATGAGGTTATACCACAAATGTTCCACGAGAATATTCTTGCATCTTTCGGTGCTGGAGTTGCACCAGATGTGTTTTATGTAGACAGTTCTTGGGCTCCAATTTTCATAGACAAAAATGCCCTATACCCAGTCTCTGAACTTGCAAGCAAAGAGTTCGTTGATATGTTCTATCCATTCCTGCTAAAGCCTTTCGAAAAAGATGGAAAACTCTATGGCTTGCCAAAAGATTGGAGTATGTTAGCCTTGTTCTATAACAAGAAGATATTTGAAAAAGCAGGACTAACTAGACCCCCACAAACCTGGGACGAGCTCCTAGAATACGCAAAGATAATCACCGAAAAGACAGGGATTCCAGGCTTAGCAATATATGTTGGAGGATTCAATAGGTACGTACCAGTTGCAGTAAGCAACGGGGCTCCAAGACCTTGGTTCGAAAAGCCAGAAGATGCCTCCTGGTTTGACAATCCTATCGTAAGGGAGACCCTGAAATGGTATATCGATCTGTACAGGGTAGGGTATGTTGAGCAGACTAAAAACGGTAAGAAACCATATGTTGTGCAACCAAGCGACGTAGGAGCTGGATGGTTAGGGGATGCATTTGGGCAGCAAAAGGTTGCTATGGTAATAAGTGGAAATTGGATGATACCCTTCCTTGCAGATCAGTTCCCCAACTTCAAATATGGAGAAGACTGGGACATAGCCCCAGTTCCAGCTGGAAAGAAAGGAAGAGTCACAATGGCCTATACAGTCATTTTGGGGATAAATTCAAAGTCAAAACATGTAAAAGAAGCTTGGGAGTTCGTTAAATTTGTTGTAGGTCCAGAGGGACAAAAAGAGTTGGTAGTTAAGGCTGGTCATACATTACCTAGCATAAAAGGCTTCGAAAACGATCCAAATCTATGGCCTCAGCATAAGAAAACTCTCTCCTTCATACCCCAGTACAAGGAACTCATAGTTTTCATCTGGGGGCCAAAGTCAGGGACGTTAGAGAGCAAATTCAGCGACGCAATGGCTTCAGCGATGAGGGGAGAAATAAGTGTTGACGAGGCTATAGAAATTATGAAGCAGGTCGTACAAGAAGAACTCGGAGGATGAGTGTAGTATGAGGCTTTTTTCTTTTCAATCTTTTTACGAAAAGGCTAGAAATAAAGAAATAGTAGCTGGCCTATCTCTAATATCTGTGGCTGTAATCCTGAATATCATATTTGGGTATTTTGCGATGATATTTGCATTCTATCTCAGCTTTTTTAAGTGGGATTATATAGGGGAAATGAAATTTGTAGGCCTTCAGAACTATAGAATTGTACTAAATGACATTTTTAGAGGACTTAAGGGAGCACCTTATCTTCTCGCACCATTTTATACAGGTCTTAAGAACATTCTTATATATACTGCAATAGTTGTGCCAATCCAGACATTCCTTGCAATAGTTCTAGCTGCATTTGCAAATCAAAAAATTAGAGGTCAACAGTTCTTTAAGGTCTCATACTTCTTACCCGCAACTACATCTTCCGTAATAGTTGCTCTCATCTTCATATGGTTATTCATGAAGAATGGATTCATAAACTACGTATTAACCCACACAATTCCAGGTTTTCAACCAATTGACTGGCTTAATGACAGAAACTATCTTCTTCTCGCTATAGCGATGGTAGCAATATGGGGAACAAGTGGCCATTTTATGGTGTCGTTCTTGGCGGCAATGCAAGCTATACCTAAGGACATCTACGAAGCAGCAATGCTAGATGGAGCTGGGCCAATAAGAAGGTTCTTCTACATAACTTTACCTATGCTAAAACCAATGATAACATATGTAGTTGTCATGGGAACGATAGGAGCACTTCAAATGTTTGATTTGGCATGGGTAATGGCCGGAGCTAATGGTGGACCAGGTGGAGCTGGATATACAGTTGCCCTTGACATATATAATGAGGCATTCACAAGGATAAGACCAGGAGTTGCGGCTGCAAAAAGTTGGGTTCTCTTTGCGATAATATTCACAACAACCTATATTTTCCAGAAGAAGTATGGGAGGCAAGAGAGATGACGAAATTTAAGAAAAAAATTTGGATAACAATCACATATATTGTCCTAATAACGTTCGCCCTGGTATATCTCATGCCCTTTTTAAGATCGATAGTGGCATCATTCATGACATGGGAGCAGGCATCAAAATATCCCCCAGAATGGATACCAAATCCCTTCACACTTGAGAATTATCGCAAATTGTTTAGGCTAGAACTTTTCCCAAGATGGATACTTAACACCTCCATATATGCTGGAATAATAGTTGCAGGAAACGTAATCTTCTCTACAATGGCTGGGTACGCATTTGCAAGGCTGAAATTCCCAGGGAGAGATGCAATATTTTCTGCCTTGCTCTCATTACTCATGATTCCAATGTTTGTAACCCTTGTTCCAAACTACATTATAATATACAAGTTGGGATTAATAGACAACATCTTTGGCCTTTCACTACTTGGACTTACAAATGTCTCGAGTATATTTCTGATGAGACAATACTTCCTATCACTCTCAAATGAAATATTCGAAGCAGCAAGACTTGACGGATGCGGGCCTATTAAGGCGTTCTTCTATATTGCATTGCCATTATCAAAACCCGCACTAGGGGCTATTGCAGTATACCAGTTCTTAGGTTCCTGGAACGCGTTTATAGGACCTCTAATCTTCCTCAGAAGTCCTGAGAACTTTACATTACCAGTAGGTCTAACGTTTGCATTCCACAGATCAATGTGGACTGAATATACTCCAATCATCGCAGGTTCTTTAGTAGCTTCAGCCCCCACTATAATCCTGTTTATTGTATTAAACAAGTATCTGATTCGTGGAATAGTAATAACGGGAGGGAAGGGATAATGGCGAGGGTATATTTGGAAGGTGTTACAAAAGTCTTTGGAAATGTTGTTGCTGTCGATAATCTAACCCTTGAAGTTAAGGATGGCGAATTTATGGTTCTGCTAGGACCCTCTGGATGCGGAAAATCAACAACATTAAGGCTAATCGCTGGATTAGAAAAACCCACAAAAGGTAATATTTGGATCGGAGATAGGATAGTTAACGAGATTGATCCAACAAAGAGAAACGTTGCCATGGTCTTTCAGAGTTATGCTCTATATCCTCACATGACAGTTTTTGGAAACATAGAATTTCCACTAAAAATGAGCGGGGTACCAAAGAATGAGAGAATTAAGAAAGTCAAAGAAATTGCAGAATTCCTAGGGATTTCTGAGTTACTCAATAGAAAGCCACATGAACTAAGTGGAGGTCAACAGCAAAGGGTTGCACTTGCGAGAGCATTAGTAAGAGAACCAGAAGTTTTTCTCTTAGATGAACCACTTAGCAATTTAGACGCAAAGATAAGAACTCAAATGAGGTTTGAACTTAAGAAATTACTTAGCTATGATCTTGGAGTAACTACAATCTACGTCACACATGATCAAATAGAAGCAATGACAATGGCAGATAGAATTGCGGTTATGAATAAGGGAAAACTCCAGCAAGTAGGAACTCCAGAGGAGATATTCTACAAGCCAAAGAACACTTTCGTGGCAACATTTGTAGGTAGCCCTCCGATGAATTTAATTCCTGGAAGAGTTGTTGAAACAGAAGAAGGTGTCAAGTTTATTGCCGAGCATTTCGAACTTCTCCTAGATAAAGATATTATTGGGAAAAAAGTCTTGGAAACGATAAAAGAAAAAGACGTGTTACTCGGATTTAGACCACAGCATGTGGAGGTGTCAATTTCTGAGAAACCAGGATTTATAAAAGGGGAAATTTTAGGGGTTGAAAAGTTGGGAGTTGAAAGTTTTGCCCATCTGAACTACGGAAACTCAGAAATTGTTATTAGATTACCAGAAAACCTAACTCCGAAGAAATACATATACTGGAGACCAGAACTTAAAAGGATATACATTTTTGACTCAAAAACTAAGGAAGTCCTATTCTTCTGATCTTTAGTTATATTTGAAGGTTAATACTTGGAAAATTTTATTACCAAAGAAGCTAATTATATAATGGGGGGTGGATATGAAGAAAGTGATATTTATGCTGATTATGTTAATAATTGGAGCCATGTTCCTGGGTAACATTATGAACATAGTGCCCAAAACACTCCAGAACATTAACACGCTAAAGACAAGTGAAATCATTAAAAAATCCTCTTCAAACATGTTGAACTTAACTGCCTCGGAAAAGTTAGCAAACATAAGTATAGAGAACAAGATCGGAGGAATTCCTCTACAAAAAGGTGTATACAACGTGAGTCAAATAAACGAGGAGCTTAGAGAGAAGTTACTCAATCCAAGTGAATGGTACGTGACAAATACAAGCTTAAGCTACGAGTATGCTGAGAAATTGTACAACGAAACACTTAAGATTGTAGAGAATTCAACAGAACAGTCAAAATCAATACTTCAAAAATTCCTTGGAATATTTGGCAAAAACAAAAACGAAACCTCAAAACTCAAAGGAATTATCGAAGAAATAATAGAAAAGGCCGAGAACCTGACAAAGAAGATTAGGAAATAAAGTTTGATGACCTAACCTTTAGCATTCCCTCTTCCCATAGGGCAAGAAGTATATTTACAATTCTCTCTCCAGCCCGTCCATCCCCAAAGGGATTCCTTGCCGAAGCCATCCTTCTATAAAAGTTTTCATCATTGAGTAGCTTTTCCACATACATTAGAGCTAGGTCTTTTTCCACGCCAACTAAAACATTGCCCCCAGCCTTTATCGTTTCTGGCCTTTCCGTGTTATATCTCAGAGTAAGACAGGGGACTCCCAGGATTATTGCTTCCTCCTGAATTCCACCAGAGTCAGTCATGATTATCTTAGCATTCTTTTCTAGCTTAAGGAAATCCAAATACCCTAAAGGCTTCGTTAAGATAATGTTTTCATTTGACTCAAGCCTTTTCCAAAGACCGAACTCTTTTAGTCTCTTCTCTGCCCTAGGATGAACCGGGTAAACGACCGGGAGAGGCAAAGATGTGAGGATATCAACTAGTCTCTCCAACCTATCCCTATTGTCCACATTTTCCTTTCTATGAGCGGTTACGAGGATATATTCCTTAGGTTCTAAGCCAAGCTTCGACAGAATTTTACTTTTCCTATCTGCTATCTCGGAGTTTTGAAGAACAGCATCAACTATAGTGTTACCAACTACATAAACGCCTTCCCTTATTCCTTCCTTCTCAAGGTTATTTTTAGCCTCCAATGTAGGAGCAAAGAGAACCTCACTTGCATGGTCGGCGAGTATCCTGTTTATTTCCTCTGGCATTGTTCTGTCAAAGCTTCTTAACCCAGCTTCTACGTGAGCTACCGGAATCAACAATTTAACACTTGCCAACGCACCTGCTAAAACGGTGTTTGTGTCCCCCTGAACTATGCTAACGTCAGGCTTCTCTTCCATGAGAACTTTTTCTATTTTAATCATGGCGAAGCCCGTCTGCTCTGCCTGAGTTCCAGAGCCAACTTCGAGGTGGTAATCTATTTCTGGCAACTCAAGCTCCTCTAAAAATACTTGGCTCATTTCATAATCATAGTGCTGGCCCGTGTGAATTATCAAGGGGTGTACATCTTTCTTCAAGAATGCTCTGATAACAGGGGATAATTTAATAATTTCAGGTCTTGTTCCAAATATTATGGCAGGCCTCAAACGTCCCCCCTCCCAACTCCTCTAAAGGTAAAGCCCTTTGGAGGTGTTTCTATTATCCCTCTCCCATCAACAAGAACTCTAGTTCTCATCTTACTACCTAAATAATCCCAATCAAGCCCCTTAAACTCTAGATGGTCAGTAGCTATAACTAAAGCATCTGCTCCAGTCACAGCTTCTTCTACTGAGGGGTGAGTTCCACCGACATAGGGATCGTACGTTCTTACCTCTCGTACAATATCTTTTATTATCTCAACAAACTTCAAGGCTGGGGAATTTCTTGTATCATCTGTGCCTCCTTTATACGATAATCCTAAGACAGCAACTACCGAATCTTCAATCTTAACTCCCGCTTCTTCAAGGGCTTCAAAAAGTAGTTCAGCTACAAATTTCGGCATGCCTTCATTTATTTTTCTAGCTCGTCTAATCAGCCCAAAATCCCTTTCAGCTGAAGATAGAAGCAGATATGGATCTTTAGGAAGGCAGTGTCCCCCAACACCAATACCAGGCAAGTGAATCCTAACCCTCGGGTGAGTGTTTGCTAGTTTTATAGCTTCGAACACGTTGACTCCATATTGCATTGCCAACAATGCAAACTCATTGGCAAGGGCTATATTAACATCCCTAAACGTATTCTCCATAAGTTTAACCATTTCAGCAGTCGTTGCATCAGTAATGAATATTTCTCCCCTGACAAAGGATCTGTAAAGGTTTTCAGCTAATTTCCCTGCTTTTTTGCTTACCCCACCTATTATTCTCGAGTTGTACACTAGCTCTTTGAATATTCTCCCTGGCATAACTCTTTCTGGAGCATGTGCAACATAGAAGTCTATTCCCTCTCTCATTCCAGTTAAATCCTCGAGAAGCTTTGCCATCCTAACAGTTGTTCCTGGGGGTACTGTACTTTCGATGATGACAAGAGCACCCCTATCAATTATCTCTGCAACAGTTCTAATGGCATTTTCAACGTAGCTTAAATCGGGCTTATTTCCGAGTAAGGGGGTTTGAACACAAATTATATAAGCATCAAGACCTCGCAACTCTTCTGGTCTAGTTGTAGCCTTAAGCCTTTCCTCCTTGATTACCTTTCTAAGTCTCTCATTAATTTCAGGTTCAATTATGTGGGAATTTCCAGAGTTGATGCTTTCTACAACATCCTTCCTTATATCAAGGCCAATAACATCGTGACCCGAGGAAGCAAACATTATAGCAGTTGGAAGACCAATATATCCAAGCCCTATTACTCCAATTCTCATTTTTCATCCCTAGCCCGATATCTCGGGAGTGAATTTTAAGGATTTCCTATAGTGTATAGAATGGCCAAAATACTAGCTAAATTTTCAAAATAAAAGGGAATTAGAAGTTAGAACAACTAATTCGGGTATAGTAATCCAAAATAACGCTTTCGAAAGCATGAGAAAGGATTGTAAATTCAAAAGGAAATCAAACTACTGAAAAACCCTTATAATGGCCACTTTCACGTATATAGAATAGGTGCAGGACATGAAAATCTGGATCGATATAATGAATTCACCTCATGCTCATTTCTTCAAGGGAGTAATAAGAGAGCTCGAAAAAAGAGGGTTTGAAGTTCTTGTAACGACGAGAGAGTTTGACGGCCTAACTGATATCTTAGATATGTTGGGCATAGAGTACATCGCCATAGGAAAGCATGGAGGCTCAACGCTAGAAGGGAAGTTACTTGCAAGCACCGAGAGAGTCTACAAGCTCTCAAAGCTGATAATTGAGGAAAAACCAGACATTGCAGTATATAAAAACAACCCAGAAGCGCCGAGAATAGCGTTTGGTCTTGGTATACCCTCAGTAGGTTTCGTAGATAATGAAACGGCAGTTCCCCAGAACAAATTGATGTTCCCCTTCACAACTAGACTGATATATCCAAAGCCAATAGATGCCTATGACCTCCTAAAATGTGGTGCGGATCCAAATTCCTTGAGAAGCATAGAAGGCATAGCAGAAATAGCGAATGTATATGGATTCGTTCCAAAAGAGGAAACATTGAAGGAGTTGGGTCTGAGGAAGTATTCATACATAGTTATGAGGCCAGAACCAATAAAGGCCAACTACTTTAATGGGGACAGAGATAGGAGTATTCTAGAAGATATAATTCCCCTTCTCCCAGACCTACCCATAATCCTCTTCCCGAGAACAGAAGAGCAAAAGAAAGCATTTGAAAGATTTGAAAACGTTATAATCCCAGAGAAAGTAGTTGACACACTAACATTACTCTTCTATGCAAAACTAATGATAGGTGCTGGAGGCACTATGAACAGAGAAGCCCTAGCCCTCGGAACTCCAGCAATCTCCACTTACCCAGGGAAACTGTTAGCCGTCACGAAATGGCTCATAGAACTTGGTGTGAAGTTTCACTCTACCAACCCAATAGAAGTCGCAACTAAAGCATGGGAGATAATAAGGAAGAACAGCATGTACAGAAAGCACATTAGGATGATTATGAGTTCAATGGAAAACCCAGTAGACATAATAGTTGAAGAAATAGAAAAACTAGCTTATTCCGGCGATCTTAGGAGTTATGAAAGCCTCTATAAGAGCGGCTATGAAGAGCAAAAATATGGACACAGCCAAAAGCTTTAACGCTTCCTTTAATCCCCTCTTAAATCTGTCCTGAATTTCCCCCTCTCCATGAACTATCTCTAGGAACCAAGAAACCCCTCCAACACCAGCTATTAGCAAAGCAGGAATCTCCACTATACCATGAGGAACCAAGGAAAGTATTATCGTGGAAAGGGATTTCCCAGTATGAGCAACATATGAGGCAACAACCCCAACAACATACCCATTGAATAACATTATAAGAAAAGGCACAACTCCAAATATCAATCCTCCAAAGGTCATTATCACGGCAACCCTCGTATTGTTAAGGAATATCATTAGGAACAGCCTAAATCCTTGAGGAAGCTCCCCACCCCCAAGGAGCTTTTTTATGAACTTAAAGAACTCCTGAGCTATTAGTGGATTTGATCTGGCGACTCCTGTTCCAAGTAGTACTCCCATAAAAAATGTTAGCAATAGTGCTAAGAATATCTTCACTTTTCTTCCCATTTGTAAGCCTCCAATGCCTTTCTTATTGCTATCTTAAAGTCCTCAATGTTTAAGTATGGCATTTCAATGTCATGCCTTACTGAAAAGAAAGATTCAACGACATTCTCAAGCTCGCTAAGATTTCTTCCTTCTAGGGAATTCTCAAGCTCTTGGACTATATCTTCGGGATATATGAAAAAATCGCCTGTTATTATAACTTTTTTAGCAATTCCCCCTTCTTCATCAATTTCAACCCTTATTAGCCCCTTTCTTGCCTTGTGCTCTCCAATTAGCTTCATGAAGCCCCCATATTGAATTATAACGAGTTTAGTTAAAAAGCATTTTGATAAGACTAACTTCTTCCTTCCTACCCTAAAGGATGAGAGTTTCTCTTGAGAAAAATATAGGAGCGTCCCAAATGATCACATGGATACAAATACTACAGTAAAGAACGAAAGGTTAAGGAACGACTTTTAAGTACATAAGAGGAGTAAAGAGTCGAGGGATACAAAATGGCAAAATACAAAGATTTAGAGATTAAGGTAGTAGGAAAAGCAATCTCTCCAACAAAGACACTTATTAAAGCGGGAGAATATGAGATAACAATGGATAAATTAGGAGGAGAGGCACCTTCACCAATAGAATACGTTCTAGCGGCCCTCGTAGGATGTATAAACATAGTGGGCCATATGGTTGCTAAGGATATGGGGTTTGAAATAAGAAACCTAGAAGTTGAAGTCGTTGGAATATTTAACCCCGCCAAGTTTATGGGTCAGAATGGAGACAGAGCTGGATTCAAATCTATAAAAGCTATAGTTAAAGTAGATGCCGATGTTGATGAAGAAACTCTGAAGAAGTGGCTAGAGAAAGTTGAAGAAAGATGTCCAGTCAGTGATAACTTAGTCAACCCAACGCCAACCGAAGTTATAGTCAAGAAAGCTTAGAGTTTTTATATCTCCTCTTCTTTTTACATATTTGGGGAGCAAATATGAGGTACCTCGAGCTTGCCCAGTTGTATCAGAAGCTAGAGAAAACAACTATGAAACTTATCAAAACCAGGCTAGTTGCAGATTTTCTCAAAAAAGTTCCCGATGACCATTTAGAGTTTATTCCCTACCTGATCCTTGGAGACGTGTTCCCAGAGTGGGACGAAAGAGAACTCGGAGTTGGAGAAAAGCTGTTAATTAAAGCCGTAGCAATGGCCACTGGAATAGACGCAAACGAAATAGAAAACTCCGTAAAAGATACTGGGGACTTAGGAGAAAGCATTGCCTTAGCTGTAAAGAAGAGAAAGCAAAAGAGCTTCTTCTCACAGCCATTAACAATCAAGAGAGTCTATCAAACATTAGTTAAGGTTGCAGAGACCACGGGGGAGGGGAGTCAAGAGAAAAAGATGAAATATCTAGCAAACCTGTTTATGGATGCTGAACCCATAGAGGCAAAATACATAGCAAGAACTGTTCTTGGAACAATGAGAACTGGAGTAGCAGAAGGATTGCTCAGAGATGCAATAGCTTTAGCATTTCACGTCAAAGTTGAACTCGTAGAGAGAGCATACATGCTGACAAGTGATTTCGGATTCGTGGCAAAAGTTGCAAAGTTGGAAGGAAACGAAGGGCTGGCTAAAGTTCAAGTTCAGATAGGGAAACCAATAAAACCTATGCTCGCACAGCAGGCTGCAAACATCAAGGAAGCTCTCCTTGAAATGGGAGGAGAAGCGGAGTTTGAAATAAAATATGACGGGGCAAGAGTTCAAGTTCACAAGGACGGAGACAAAATAATAGTTTACTCAAGAAGGCTAGAAAACGTAACTAGGGCGATTCCAGAAATAGTTGAAGCACTAAAGCAAAGTGTTAAGCCAAACAAGGCGATAGTTGAGGGAGAATTAGTAGCAATAGGAGAGGACGGAAGACCACTCCCGTTTCAATATGTACTAAGGAGGTTTAGAAGGAAACACAACATCCAAGAAATGATGAAGAAAATACCCCTGGAACTTAATCTATTTGATGTTCTCTATGTTGATGGAGAGAGTATGATCGACGTTAAATTCATAGACAGAAGGAAAAAGCTCGAGGAAATAATAGAACCAAATGGAAAAATAAAGGTTGCAGAGAACCTTATAACTAAGAAAGTGGAAGAAGCTGAAGCCTTCTACAAGAAGGCCCTAGAAATGGGCCATGAAGGATTGATGGCCAAAAGATTAGACGCAACATACGAACCAGGAAACAGAGGAAAGAAATGGCTTAAGATAAAGCCAACGATGGAGAATCTTGACCTCGTAATAATAGGGGCAGAATGGGGAGAAGGAAGAAGGGCACACCTCCTGGGGTCTTTCATTCTTGGTGCATATGACCCAGAGACCGGAGAGTTCCTTGAAGTTGGAAAGGTTGGAAGCGGGTTCACGGACGAAGACTTAGTAGAGTTCACCAAAATGCTGAAACCTCTCATAATTAAGGAAGAAGGAAAAAGAGTGTGGATCGAGCCAAAGATCGTCATAGAGGTAACTTATCAGGAAATCCAAAAGAGTCCGAAATACAAGAGCGGCTTCGCACTCAGATTCCCAAGGTACGTTGCATTAAGAGACGACAAAGGACCAGAAGATGCAGATACAATTGAAAGAATAGCCCAATTATACGAGCTTCAGGAAAGAATGAAAGGAAAAGTCTAAGGAAGAACTACAGTTCCGATACCATTCCCAACTATCGCCATACTAAGCCTATCTTTCACCAGCCCATTTACAAACCATACTTCCTCAACGTGTTTGACTAGTTCCATTGCCACTTCAAGTTTTTTCTTTATTCCTCCAGTTACATCCACACCAGCCGAACCTTCTACTGCCAACGTTCTAATATCATTCCCCTTAATCTCCCTAATTAGCTCTCCACCCGGAAATTTGTCGTAAATTCCATCGACATCCATCAGGAATATAACCTTCTCGGGTTTAAATTCTTTAGAGAGGTAAAGGATTATCTCGTCCCCCGATACTATCTCTATGCCTTTCTTTTTGTCGAATGACACATCTCCAAAGAGCAATGGTATGAATTCCTTTTCTAAGGCATCTTCAACTGTCCCCAAATATCCTTCAATAATTCGACCTTCTTCAGTTACGAATATAGAAGAGCTTGAAATTGGAAATGCCGGAAGGCTATTTTCAAGAA
Source organism: Pyrococcus sp. ST04 (assembly GCF_000263735.1). Lineage (NCBI taxonomy): Archaea > Methanobacteriati > Methanobacteriota > Thermococci > Thermococcales > Thermococcaceae > Pyrococcus > Pyrococcus sp. ST04. The sequence goes on from NC_017946.1 coordinate 1,502,240, forward strand.
AGCATTTAGAGACCCTAGAAGCCAAGTCAAGCATGGCTAAGTGGGTAACAACGAAGCCATGTCTGCTAGAGTAGTCCCTGAGCCCCTCTCTGATTCCAAACTTTTTTGCTAGGGGATGACCAAAGCTCCCTCCTCCATGAACGACAATAAACCTTTCCTCTGGGAAGAATCTGGATATCTCGAAGGCTATTCTTTTTACAACATCCCCACGAAAGTGGAACTTTTTCTTCTTGTCGCTTAGAACGCTTCCCCCAATTTTTACGATGATCATTCTATAACCTCCTCAATTCTAAGTCCTTCCCTGCTTATCTCGGTAATCATTGGAGTTCCACCGGCTATCGTTATTGCCGTTGCAACCTCCCTCTGTCTCTCCGGAGCTAGTGCATACATGCACCCCCCTCCACCGGCACCAGTTATTTTGGCACCCAGGGCCCCAGCAGTCCTTGCGGCATAAACTAGTTCGCTAAGCTTCTTTGTCGAAACTCCAAGGGCATCCAATAGTCCGTGATTTATATTCATCAAAACCCCTAGCCTCTCAAACTTTTCCCTGTGGTCAATCTCCGACACTATAATTTCCCTTGCCTTCTCAACGAGCTTTCCCATTGATTCGAGAATTGGAATTATTAGCTCGGGCATCTCCTCATACCTCTTTCTAACCATCGCTACAAGTTCTTTAGTGGATCCAGAAGAGCCAGTGTATCCAACAACTATAGGAAGCTCCATAAATGGCAGGTGCTCAAACTTCCCCTTTTCATAATAGAGAAAACCCCCAATTGCAGATACCGTTGGATCTATACCACTCGACGCCCCCTGAACAAGAAGCTCAGTTTTATGGCCCAATTTTGCTATTTCCTCTTTTGTAAGCTCTAACCCCAAAAGCCTAGAAACAGCTCCAATTGTTGCAACTGCAACTGCAGCCGATGACCCAAGGCCAGCGCCAACAGGAATTTGAGAGGTAATACTAACTTGAACCCCCGTATTTTTATCTGCCTCTTCCAAAACAAGATTTATGGCTTCTCTAACGTAACTCAAGACTTCAGCAGCTTTTCCATAATCGGTCTCAAAATATATTTCATTTTCAGAGAAGGAAACAGTTAATCCCGGAACCTTAATATCATGAGCCTCTATTCTAATTTTACCATCGTTTCTTGGCTCAGCCTCCACATATGTTCTCAGGTTTATTGCAGCAGCTATTGCCGGCTTCCCATAGACTACACTGTGTTCTCCAAATAGTATTATCTTGGCGGGAGCCGATGCAATAACCTTCATTTTTAAGCCCCTCCAAAATTCGAAATCCTATCACTCTAACTATGAAAGTTGTTAGGGAATAATTAAAGTTAACTTAGCTCAAGGTTATTACTTCTTCATAACTATACTCGCATAGCCAACGATTGCATCGGTACTTTTGCTAACCTCATAGCTCGTTGTGTAGTGCAAGAGCTCTGCCTCAACAGCTCCCGAAAGCTTTGAATATACTATTCCAACACCAACTCCTCCGGGCCCACACATTGTGTGATTCATCTCCCTGATCTCGTCAAACATCCCTTCCACGTCAAAGTCAAGTATTCTTCTTATCACTCTCATGTCCCACTCTCTAACCATGTTTGGTATGTCCTCTGCTCTCCCGGTGAAAGGAACATAGCCATAGAAGTATCCATAGTGCATGAAGTCAGTGGATGCTATAACAACAACATCCCTGCCAAGGGACTGAGCTGCCTCATAGACGGCTCTACCTAAGGTGTTAGCTACGTCTTCGTCCTGGATTCCCAAAGTTATTGGAACTATCATAAAATCTTTTCCAGCTAACTCCGCAAGATACTGAATGAATGGCAATTGAACCTCTATTGAGTGCTCATACTTATGAGCCAGATCATCTAAGTCAGCAATTCCAGAAAGCTCAACAATAGTCCTTGCCATTTGAGAATCAACCTTAACGCTTCCTAAGGGCGTTTCCCACTCTCCCTCTGGATAGACTGCTATTGGAGAGCCCATCCCTGTGTGGTTTGGCCCGAATATGACGAATACCTCTGGAAAGCCGTCTTCATAGATGGCCTTATATGTTCTCGAGGCAGTATAACCAGAGAATACGTAACCTGCATGCGGTGCCACACCTGCTGTAATTCTTCTTCTGTCCCCCTCTTCACCGAGGTCACTAAAGAAATTCTCAAGCATCTCAATTAACTCATCACCTTCAGGATAAAACTGCCCTGCAACTGCCGGATACCTCCTCATCTCTCCCCACCTCCTGAATTAACTATCCAGTGAAATTTAAATACCTTCGGTTAGTTTAAGACCACTACCAGTTAGGGGAATCAAGACCCTTGCTCCCTTCTCAATTAAGTCATCCTCCATAAGTTTCCATAACCCTGCAAGTGCAGTTGCCGACGTTGGCTCAACGATAAATCCATTCCTCTTGAGCCAACTTAAAGCAGCCAGGGTTTCTCCCTCAGTAATGCTAACACAAGTTCCATTAGTCTCTCGAAGTATTTTAACCATCTCGTCCTTTCTGGGAGGCTCTGGAATTGCTATTCCATCGGCAAGAAAGTTCTTTATGGGAGATCTTTCACACAGGCTTTCGTATCCGGAAGATTGGACTGCCACCATCTTTGGCATTATATTTGTTTCTCCCATCTCGACTAATTCCCTGAACCCTTTCCATATGCCAATGAATAAAGTCCCACTCCCAACCGGAACAATCACGTATTCTGGAACTCCAATTTGCTCATACACTTCATATGCAACTGTTTTTGTGCCTTCCAAGAAGTATGGGTTGAGCCAATGAGAAACATAAGTTACTCCTTCCCTTTCAGAAAACTCTACGGCTCTTTTGTGAACCTCCATTCTATCCCCTTCAACAAAGTGAACCCTCGCATTTAACCTCATCAAAAGCGAAACTTTCTCTGGCTTTGTATTGTAGGAGAGAAATATATGAACTTTAATTCCAGAAAAAAGAGCATATAAAGCCATGCTTAATCCAGCATTTCCCGAACTATCGAGAACTACTTCATGTATTCCCTCTTCTTTTAGTTTGGCTATTGTTACATAGGTTCCTCTATCTTTAAATGAACCACTTGGATGGAGGTATTCAAGCTTGAATACAGCATCGACACTTCCAATATTAACTTCAGAAATAGGCGTTATTCCTGGATGAAGGTGGGGAAGAAATTCCTCTTCAACAGGAATATACTCCAAGTACCTTCTCATATCAAAGTACCTAAAATCTGGTGAGAAAGAGTTGTACTCCCTCTTTACAAGCAGTGTTCCACCACACTCGCATTTCATGATAAAACTCTCGGGGTGAACTTTACCACATCTCGTACATACCAGCAAGAGTTTCACCAAAAATGTTCAAGGAAAAAGAGTGTAAAAAGGTTACCTCCTAACGATTTTCATCTCGAAGTCTTCAACGGGTATCTTGAAGTCTTCTCTGCTCTGTATTTCTCCTCTATTGTAGAGTATCTCCCTTGCCAGTATCCAGTATATTAATGCCAGTGCTTTCCTACCTTTGTTGTTTGTTGGTATTGCAAGATCAACGTAACTCAGAAGGTTTTCGGTATCAACGAGGGCTACTATAGGTATTCCGATTTCAACAGCTTCCTTCATTGCCTGGTGATCTGCTCTTGGGTCCGTAATTATTATCACATCAGGCTCGAAGAAGTTCTTCACGGCTGGGTTGGTCATTGTTCCTGGAAGGAATCTCCCTGGAATAGCCTTTGCTCCTGTAACTTCGCCAAATTTCTTTACGGGTTTCTGACCGTAAAGCCTAACACTCACTGCAAGGATACTCTGAGGCTCGAACTTAGCGAGGAATTTTCCAGCAACTTTTAGCCTTTCATCGGTCTTCCTAACGTCTAGGACGTAGAGCCCATCCTGTCTGACTCTGTAGATGAACTTCTTCATGTCTTTGGTCTTTTGCTGTGTCCCTATGTGGACTCCAGCAGCCAGATACTGATCGAGTGGAACCAGATACTCATCAGCCATCTTAACCACCTCCTTCACTCCTCAAACGTTATAATCCTACCCCTTTCTCCTAATTCTTCGGCGATTCTATTCAACTCGTTTATCTTCTCAACAGAGTTCCAATCAATAATCATTGCCGGGCATCTGAGGCCCAGCGCGAGATGCGGAAGGGTTTCATCAGCGGGCTCATACTTAGCCTCGGATAAAATTGGGGTTATTTTTTCAGCCTTCACATCATTCACAAAGTTGTACAAGTCGGTGAGCGTGCCAAGGTTTATAGGTTTTACCGATAGTGCGTTATAGTATTTTCTGTCTAAGATATTGTTCCTTCTAAAGAGGTACTCGCCATCAATAAAGATGCCATGAGTTCCAGCTATGAGTTCTAAAAATAGCTCCGGTCCCCCAACTGGTTTTATATATGCTATGTTGTTATCTTCAACAAGGCTTAATACTTTCTCTATTTCCATTTCCTTTTTCATAGTTATCCCGAGGGCAACCTCAAGGCCTAGCTCCATTCCTACTTCTTCAGAAACTTTGGAGAGTTCCTCGAGTTCTATCTTTGTAACGTTTTCTTTAATCCTGGATATTGCATCAATTATGTCCGTTACCTCAAGTAGATCCCTCACTATTATGTGGTATTCAAAGGAATCATCCCTGGCAAATGTCAGTATTGGAACTGGAAGCTCTGTTGTGAATGTTCCACCGATGTATGAATAAAGGGATAAGTCCCTAGAGCTCGCAGCGGCTTTTGCAATTGCAACTGAAACAGCGAGTGCCGTATTTGCACCTATGTGGCTGAGGTCATCAGTACCATCTATTTCCCAAAGGTAGCTGTCGATTAGTTCTTGCTCAACAGCGTCAAATCCTATCAGCTCTGGGCCAATTATCTCATCAACTTCACTTACAGCCCTTCTAGCCTCTGCAATGTGAAGAAGAGGATGTTCTTCAATTGGGGAGGCGAACCTACCAAACCCATCATCGGTCACAACATCAACTTCAACAGAGTATTTTCCTCCCCTCAACACAACAACTCTACCAATAACATTTTGTATTACGCTCATCCCTCATCAGCTCGGCCTTATTACTGTTATTGGTATTATACCCTTTTCAAATTCCAAGATTGCTGCTTCAAGTGGGGTAGTTCCTTCTGGAACGTCAATGAGGACAGGAGCTCCCATCGCTATCTGGAGGGCTCTCGCACCTATAATCCTAGCTTTTTCGAATCTCGTGTACTTGAACACGAGGCACCACCTTCAAGTGTTTTGGTGGGGCCGCCGGGATTTGAACCCGGGTCACCGGCGCCCCAGGCCGGGAGGATAGCCAAGCTACCCCACGGCCCCGCCTAAACAAAGAAAGGATGGTTGTTTTCAATAAACCCTATAGTGCATTATCTCATCAATGAGTTCTACATGACTAAGGAGCATCCTTCTGCAACAGTATCTCTCAAGTCCAAGGTCGTCAAGCACTTTTTCTGGATCTTCACCGGCCTCAACCCTTCTCTTGAACTCGTAATATTTATCACCAATTACCTTTCCACATGTAAAGCATCTCACGGGGATTATCAAGGGTTAACACCCCACCGATAGTCGGTAATAAAGAGTTTTTAAAATTAACGGAAGAAAATCAACGATAACTCTTCTGCCTTTTCGCTCTTGGACCCTTCGTTGACCTGTTTGGCTTGTGGGGCTCTGTTCTTCTGGGATCTCCAACCAACATTGTTCTATCGTATTTCATGAACTTTTCCTTAAGGTTCATGTCTCCTGTCCACTCTACAAGGGCTCTTGCTATTGCAATTCTTGCCGCTTCTGCCTGACCCATGAACCCTCCACCCTGAACCTTAACGTCAATGTCAACACTGTTCCATACCTCTTCTCCTGCGAGTATTAGGGGTTCTAAGATAGTGAACCTGGCAATTTCAGGCTCAATGATTTCTACAGGCTTTCCATTTATCCTGACTCTTCCTTTACCCTCTCTAATAACTGCCCTCGCAATTGCAGTCTTCCTCTTTCCGGTAGTCTGGATGATCCTCATTCACACCACCTCAGAATTTTCCTCCCAAAAACTTTGCAACCTCACCAACTGTCACATACTTTGGTCTTGAAAGCCTTGAAATGTGGGCCTCCATAATAGTTTCGAGTTGCTTATCCTGGAACTCCTTTGGAATGCCAACGTAAACTTTGAGCCTCTTAAATGCTTTTCTTCCTCTATCGGTCTTCCAAGGAAGCATTCCTCTGATGGTTCTTCTGACTATTTCATCACTTCTTTTTGGATAGAAGGGACCTCTTCTTGGATTTGTTAAGGTTCTTAATTCTGTTCTTTGCTTGTACTTCTTGAATATGACATCTCTATTACCAGTGATTACAGCCTTCTCAGCATTAACTATGACAACTTCCTCTCCCTCTAAGAGCATCTTTGCAACCTTTGAAGCAAGTCTTCCGAGTATTAATCCATCAGCGTTAATAATCCTCATGGCTCATCACTCCATAATCCTTACTCCACTTCCTTTGGGGTTTCTCTCAACTAATTCTTCGATTGTTATTGCCTCACCACCGGCCTCAATTATTTTCTTTCTCGCTGCTTCACTGAACTTCCATGCAGCAACTATTACCTTCTTCTCTAGTCTTCCTGCCCCAAGAACACTTCCAGGAACTACTATCATTTCTCCGTCCTTTGCATATCTGTTTATTTTACTAACGTTGACCTCTGCCCTTTGTCTTCTAGGTCTTTCTAACCTCCAAGCTATGTCCTTCCATATTTTCACTCCTTGTTCGTTGGATTTCTTTCTAAGGAAGCGAATGAGCCTTCTAAGGTTTGGATCAGTTGGACCAGTCCTCTTCATAAAGCCATCCTCCTTTTAATTATCTCGCCGCAGGGAAACCGACAAGGGGCGGGGTGAGCGTAAATATATGGTGCGGGGGCGGGGATTTGAACCCCGGAACCCCTACGGGACGGGACCCTAAATCCCGCGCCTTTGGCCAGGCTCGGCAACCCCCGCGCAGGTCAAGAGGTCAATCCTTGAAGTTCACTTATAAACCTATCGGCCTTCCTCATTAATATCTTGAGTGCTATGCTCACTATCTCCTCAACGGGGAGTTCTCCGTTAGTTTCAACAGTAAATACATATGTGTCAGGCACTATTTCCTCCCATATCTCCTTACCCTCATACTCTTCAAATTCCTTTGGTATGTAGAAGGGCTTTATTGTTGTGACGATAACCTCTTTTTCATTTTCCTCTACTGGAAGACCCCTCTTCTTTGCAAGCTTTTTGAGCTTTTCCCAACCCTCAATCTCCTTGCTTATGTGTATCTTCGTATAATACTTATAATAAACGAATCCAGGTTGCCACTTTGCATGATCCTTACCTCTTCCAAGCTTGGCATATGCATTAAAAACAAGTCTTTGCCCTTTTGCCAACTTAACTATGGGAATATCAGGGGTCACCGGTCTCACGTCTGGATCGTCACTTTTTAGATCACCAGAATAAACTATCCCTGGACCTTCCGCCTCTAGGGATAGGGTTACCGTGTAATCATCAAGCTCTAGTGCATCAAGTTCAAATCTGTCAACTGGGGTTGTTAAAGGAATCATGGCAAGCCTGTGAGCAATTATCTCATCAAAGAGTGCAGAATCATTTTCATAAAATTCAACCTCATCAACAGCAAACGTTGGAACCTCAGCTAGAATTGTTCTCCTTAAAGCATTTGCAAAAGCTACGTGAACCCCCTTAAGGATGAATTTAATTGAATCATCCCTTTTCTCAAGAATCTCAATCTCAACCATTTCCACTCCTCCAGTAAAATAAAATATTAAGAAGTTCAGACACGTCTTCCTCTCCTACCGCCCTTAGGTCTTGTTCCATCATGTGGGATTGGAGTTACATCTTCAACCCTACCTATTTTAAGCCCGGCTCTTGCCAATGCTCTAATAGCTGCTTGAGCTCCTGGACCAGGAGTTTTGCTCTTACTTCCTCCAGGGGCTCTGATTCTTATGTGAACTCCAATAATTCCCTTTTCTAGAGCCTCTTCTGCTGCCCTTTTTGCTGCTATCATTGCAGCATAGGGAGAAGGCTCATCCCTGTCAGCCTTCACAACCATACCACCGCTCCATCTGCTTATTGTCTCAGCTCCAGTTATGTCAGTTATGTGGATTATCGTGTTGTTATAGCTTGAATAAATGTGAGCAATTCCCCACTTCTCCTTCTTCTTTATGTTAACTTGTTCCTCGCTCATGCTTCACCACCCTGTTTCGCCTTCTCAATCATCATCCTCTCTGGATGTTGTGGATTTGCAAATGGTGAAGTTCTTGCATATGTTATAGTATCCTCCTCTTCCTTAAGGACGAGGTAACTTGGTGACCTTATTATCTGACCGTTAACCTCGATATGACCGTGAACTATTAATTGTCTCGCCTGTCTCATAGTCCTGGCTAGTCCCTTCTTGTACACTATTGTCTGTAGCCTCCTCTCAAGGATGTCCTCGATTGTTAGTGACAGCACATCATCAAGAACTGCATCCTCAGGAAGTAGACCGAGTCTCTTAAGCCTAGCCAAAAGCTGTTGTCTCTCAACTTCTGCCTGCTTACCTCTTGCTGCTAACAATCTTCTAGCTCTTCTTCTGAAGTTCTTAAGTTGTGTCTCATGCTTCCAAAGCTCTTTCTTGTTCTTAAGCTCGTACTTGTCCATTAAAACTCTCTCTCTGTCGAGCCTCTCCTTAATCCATGGGTGCGGTGGAGTTTCATACTTCTTCCTCTGCCTCTTAGGATCTCCCATCCTTCACCACCCCACAACTTCACTTCTTCTTCCTGCTAACACCAACAGTCTGACCTCTTCTGAAGTTAGACCTGGTTCTCTGACCCCTAACTGGAAGGCCAAGCTCATGTCTTATACCTCTGTAAGCCCTTATCCTCCTGAGCCTCATGATGTCTTCTCTTATGGCCATGTCAAGCTTTGCCGTAATGAGGTGCAGATCCTTACCTGTCTCATAGTCCTTAGGCCTGTTAACAGCCCATCTGGGTATTCCATGAGCAACTGGATCGCTAAGTATCTCCTCAATCTTCTTCACTTGTTCATCCGTGAGGTATCCTGCCTTCATGAAGGGATCAAGCCCAGCAACCCTGCACACCATTGTAGCGAAGTTTATGCCAACTCCCTTGATAGCGGTGAGCGCCCATCTTAACTGCTTGTGCCCATCCAAATCAACTCCCGCAACACGAACTATGTGCCTGAAATCAGCCATTTTATCACCCCTTAAATTATAAGGATGTTCTGGCGCCGGGACGGGGATTTGAACCCCGGCGGGCAACGCCCACGGGCTCTCAAGGCCCGCGCCCTACCAGGCTGGGCTATCCCGGCATCCCACCATTCGGTGAGGTGTCCTACATTAGGGCTTTAATAAACTTTACCCTTAACATCCAAACAATCTCCAATTATAGGGGCATTTGAAGAGGAGCGATTCCTCCTTAATTTCAGCTCTAGAGGCATTGTTGGGCTTTAATTTTATAAACCTTTCTCTATAGCCGCCCGGCATATACTCTGTATCCGCTCCCTTTAGCCAATTCTACAACTTCACTAAAAACTTCCTCCATAATCTCCCTTATGCTCTTTGCTCCCTGCTTGGTTTTTATTACTAATTGCAAAGTGCCCCCATTGGTTAGGTAATTTGGAGCCTCTCTAATTATCCTCTCAAGCACTTCCTTCCCAGCATGAACCGGAGGATTTGTTATTATTGAGTCAAACTTCTCCCCTCTCACTGGTTCATAAAGATTTCCAAGCCTAACTTCGGCATTTTTTACATGATTGAGCTTCAAATTTTTCCTCGCTATTGAAACAGCTCTCCTATTCACATCTGTCATGACTACCCACTTCACAAACCTCGAAGCAACGATACCTATCGGACCATACCCACAACCCAAATCAAGGATTTTCCAGTCAGGATTTAGAAGCATATTCTTTATTAGCAACTCGGTACCTCTATCGAGCTTTCCAAAAGAGAACACGCCACTTGCCGTTATAAATTTAAAACAATAACCCCTAATGCAAACTTCAATAGTTTTTGTCTTAAGAGGTCCCCCAGGCTCCCGTGAGTAGTAATGGGTCATGTGTAAAAAATGCAAAATCCGTTTTATAAGCATGAAGGTTCTCAATCCAAAAACTTTCCCATGATGATAGTTTTCCCGATGCTCTTCCCATATTCTCCAGCAATTTCCTTCCTCAAAGCCGTTACTACTTTTTTTAAATATCTGCCAGCAACTCTAATGGCCTCGGGAAGATCCTTTTCTGTTTCCCACAGATAAAGCCCTCCACTCCCCCTCGGAATCGTCCCACGAAAATGTAGACTGCTTTACATCATGATTTTGAAAACTCTGAAAGTTCTATTTCCACAATTTCACTTTCTACCAACTTCTCATAGCCTAGTCTTTTATAGAAACTGATGGCTCTCTTCAAGTATTGTAATTACTAATTCGCAACCTTTCTCGTAGGCAATATGTTCAACTCTCTCAAACTCATACTCTCAACAACATTAACATTCTTCTTCGTTAAGAAGCGTATTCCCTTAAAATCCTGATCTTTGCACCTGAAAGTCCAAAAATAGAAAAGGAGTTTACTCTACCTTTTTGCGAATATTTTAAGTACTCTCCTTCCAGTAAATAACAGGACAAGTGCCATTTCATTCTGAAGAAGAAGTCCCTTATTGTTATGGGACATAAAAACTCCAAATATCGTTCCAAAAATTGCCCCTACAATCCATAAATATATGAGAAATCTACCAGATTCTAATCCGAAGAGAATTTTTACCCCTGCGGTTATGATTCTATAAGAGAGTGCCAAGGCGAATAGGAACAGAATTTCAAGTAGTATAGTAAACCCCACTGCTTTGCTTACTAGGCTTAGGGCTTTTCCTTTTTCTGTTTTCTTGAGTAAATTAAAATCATGTATTCCATAAATTAGTTTCTTGAAGATTACCGCACCATTCCTAAATGTTAGAAAAATAAAAAGCTTTGAAAACAAGTTTATGTTTTTGAAACTTTTTAGGGCATATATTCCAACTAATACCCATATAGCTGTAAACAGAATTTCATACCTCTTCTTTTCATTTTTTGGAGGTTGTATTCTAAAAATCGTAGTTATTAGCTTGCTTATTGATGAAGAAAACAAGCTCACAACTAAAATCGCCAAATTCAATAGAATGAAAGGTACAACAAGGATATATGCAAAGATATAAGCGAATAAATCAAGAAGGTCCAGGATAATCACCAAGTTCACTATTTATGCAAGATATTTTATTAGATTTTTGGGTTTGAAGTTAAGTGCTACTAAGTCAAGACAAATACCTGACTAAAAATATAAAAGGAGTACAAAAGGAAGAGTATAGAGGTGACATTAGGTGGACATCCGTCGATTCTTTCGCTATAATCTTGATCCTCCTAACTCTAACCATGGGATGTATAACAAAATCCAAAGAAGAAACTGTTACCTCCAAATCTAATGAATTGGAGCTTATTGTATCTTCTCCAAAAACCATTAGCTCCCTCTCTTTTGTTATCACTATAGCCCTAAGAAACGTTGGAAGGGAGAGTATTACGGTCGCAAGGCCAATATACTACGTGACGGTTAGATTTGAATTGTATGGAGAGAATGGGAAGTTAAAATTCCACGGCCCTATTCCGACGTATCTCCCACTAAGTAAGGAGTACGTAGTCGTGTTGGAACCCAAAAAAGAGATTACATGGAGCACAAGGGTTTCCCTCTGCTGGTGGAGTGTAAACAGAACCATTGAGAAAGGACACTATAAGCTTGTAGTTTTATATGACACAAGGAAGGTTCCAGGAGATGTTAATTTCTGGAGAGGAGAATTGAGAGGGGAGCTCAATATAACGGTTGAAAAAACAATTAAATGTCAGTGGTGAAGCTTGAATTTAAAGATCTTGAGATATTCATGTTCCCTTATGAGCTCTTTGAGGAGGTCTTCAAGCCGCCAAGTTAAGGTAGTGGGAGAGGTTGTAGCAAATATAACGTCCTTAAATTTTGATTTGACTATCCTTATTATCTTCTCTATATCATCCTTTGATCCTCCATGGATTATTACGAATTTTCTGAGATGCCAGTTACATCGTCCTTCAAGTTTCTCCTGGGAAATTATTGAGGCCAGTACCCAATCTCTGCAGTACTCAGGGATACAAATTACTTCCCCTATCTTTCTTTTTAGTTCTTCAACTTCTTCCTTATTAAAGCCTATCACGTAAACCTTCATCCCTCACCACATCTTTGGGTACCAATCTCTAGGCATGAACACCTTCTCTACATCTACTGCTATTCCCTTGCTTTTTTGAAGCATTTCTTGGCTTGTCATTATTGCCTTTCCTAAGGCCACTAACTCATCTTTGAGAGTCATTATAGCAACTAAATCTCCTCTCTTTATACCCGCATGGAGTTTTACTATTCCTGGAACTGCCAAATCTGCTCCATGTGTCACAGCGGCAACGGCAGAGTCTTTTATCCAAACCTTTGGGAGATGTTCAACTGCTTTTTCCATTGGCTGTATGGCTTTTCTAAAGTACTCCTCTATCCCATCTTCCTTCCAAAAGTGATAGTAGTCTACCAGATCATGGAGTGTTACGAGGGTTTCATCTTCCTTAAACGGCCCGCTTCTAGTTCTCCTTAATTCAGCCATATGAGCTCCAACTCCCAATGCAAGGCCTATGTGATGGATGAGAGACCTGATGTAGGTTCCAGCTTCAACGCCAACCCTGAAGAGTACATCTCTACCCTCAATTTCTAGAATTTCTATATAGTAAACTTTTCTCGTTCTAAGTCTCCTCTTAACTGCACTCCTCAGGGGAGGTCTTTGAATTATCTCTCCCTCGAACTCCTTCATAACCTGGACTATCTTATCCTCTGGGACATCCCCATGAAGGTGCATTAAGGCAACATACTCCTTTCCAGCGGGAAGAAGGGCCTGAACTACACGGGTAGCTTTCTCAAGGGCAACCGGCAAAACGCCACTAACCTTTGGATCTAGTGTCCCACCGTGTCCTGCTTTCTCCAGGTTAAAGAGCTTCTTTATCCATGCAACAACTTCATGACTAGTTGGTCCTGGAGGCTTGTCCAAATTTATAACTCCAAACTGTATGTGCAATTCAATTGGCCTTTTGTCAGGTGGAAAACCCCATTTGGGATTGGTTTCAGCTTTTTCATCCTTTATAAGAACTTCCCTCTTGATATCAGCTGGAAGGATTCTTCTAACTTCATCTCTCGCCATGAGCATCACCCACTAAAAATTTCTTGCGAGTTCAATTTATAAGGAGATTGAAAAAATTTTTTAAATGATTGCATGATTGTCTTGTGGTTAAATAACACTGAGGGTGATATATTATGCTTGATGAAGTCAGAAAACTTAGCGCTTATACAGCCTACAATGCAAACGTTGATGCAATTGTAAACCTGAACACTGAAATAGTCCAAAAGCTTATTGAGGAGTTTGGCGAGGATGAAATAAAAGAGAGAATTGAAGAATATCCTAGGGAGATAAAAGAGCCCCTTGATTTCATTGCGAGGCTAATTCATGCATTGAAAACCGGAAAACCAATGGCCGTCCCACTAGTGAATGAAAATATGCACCGCTGGTTTGATGACACATTTAAGTATGACATGGAAAGGATAGGAGGCCAAGCGGGAATAATAGCAAATCTGCTTGCAGGGCTAAAGGTAAACAAGGTAATAGCATATACCCCCTTCCTACCCAAAAGGCTTGCAGAACTTTTCAAGCCCGGAGTGCTGTATCCAGTCGTTGAGGGTGGAAAGCTAAAGCTAAAGCCCATTCAAGAGGCATACAGGGAAGGAGACCCCCTGAAAGTCAACAGGATATTTGAATTCAGGAAGGGAATGAAGTTTAAACTTGGGAATGAGATTATTACAGTACCCCACTCTGGCAGGTTCATAGTCTCTTCGAGGTTTGAAAGCATAAGCAGAATAGAAACTAGAGACGAACTAAGACCTTTCCTTCCAGAAATAGGAAAGCTTGTTGATGGTGCAATTCTCTCAGGATACCAGGGATTGAGATTGCAGTACTCTGATGGAAAGGATGCCAACTATTACTTAAGAAAAGCCAAGGAAGATATAAGGCTACTAAAAGAGGCAGGAATAAAGATACATGTCGAGTTTGCCTCCATTCAAGACAGAAAACTCAGGAAGAAAGTCGTGAACAATATCTTCCCAATGGTAGATAGCGTTGGAATGGACGAAGCTGAAATTGCATATATTCTAAGCGTTTTAGGATACAGAGATCTCGCAGACAGGATATTTCTATACAACCGGATAGAAGATGCTATCCTTGGAGGAATGATAATCCTAGATGAACTAAACTTTGAGATACTCCAAGTTCACACGATCTACTACCTCATGTACATAACCCATAGGGATAATCCACTTAGTGAGGAGGAGTTAGCAAAGAGCCTTGAATTTGGAACAACACTGGCAGCGGCAAGAGCATCCCTCGGAGATATTAGTAAACCTGAGGACTATAGAGTCGGAGAGGAAGTTCCATTTAATGAAAGAAGTGATTATGTTAGGTTAAGGTTTGAAGAGGCAAAGCAGAAATTAAGAATGAGGGAGTATAAGGTTGTGATTGTTCCCACAAAACTCGTCCCGAATCCAGTATCAACAGTTGGACTTGGAGATACAATTTCAACTGGAACATTCCTAAGTTACATTGCGTTATTAAAGAAACATTCAAAATCCTTAACCTTTTAATCTTCTTTTTGACTTTTTAGGGATTAGGTGGGGAGGGTGGAATTCAAAAGGCTTACCCCCTATAAGGATGCCCTCTCGATGGTAATTAACGATATTCAAGAGGTCGGAGAGGAGAAAATAAAGTTAGAAGACGCTGCTGGAAGGGTATTGGCCGAGGATATAGTTGCAAGTTTTGATTTACCCCCATTTGACAGATCTGCAGTTGACGGATATGCCATTAGAGCTGAAGATACGTTCCAAGCAAGAGAATACAGCCCAATAGAATTAGAGGTAATTGAAGAAGTACCAGCAGGAGCTTCTCCCTCAATGGAGATCACTCCAGGGAAAGCTATAAAAGTTCTAACAGGGGCAAAAATTCCAAAGGGGGCAAATGCAGTTATAATGCAAGAAATGGTAAAAAGAGAAAATAACAAGATCTATGTTTTAAGACCAGTAGCGCCAGGACAGAATATTGCATTTGCTGGGGAAGATGTCAAGAAAGGGGAAATTGTTCTCAAAAAAGGATCAATTTTAAGAGCCCAAGATCTTGCCATGTTAAAAGCTCTCGGCATAAGAAAAGTGAGTGTCAAAAAAAGGCCTAGGGTTGGAATAATAATCACGGGAAGTGAGCTTGTTGATGAACCAGATGAAGAAGCTTTTAGATCAGGAAAGATCGTTGAAACAAACTCAATAATGCTCATAAATCTTGTAGAGAGATATTTTGGAGAACCCATCTTCTACGGTGTCACCCCCGATGAAGAGGAAGAGATTAGAGAAAAAATTGAAAGGGCTAAAGAAGAGTGCGATCTAGTTCTAGTAACAGGCGGTTCAGCATTTGGGGACAAGGACTATGCCCACAAATTCGTAAATCTACTCTTTCACGGAACAACAATCAAGCCAGGAAGACCAATTGGATATGGTGAGAGAGTTTTTATTATGAGTGGCTATCCAGTTGCTGTCTTTGTGCAATTCCATCTCTTTGTAAAACACGCCCTAGCAAAAATGGTAGGGGCCAAGAACTATGAGATAAAGGTGAAAGCGATTATTGAAGAGGATGTCCCAAGTCAGCTTGGACGGTATGAATTCATAAAGGTTTACTACGAGGAGGGTAGAGCAAAGGTTGTCAAAAAGAAGGGTAGCGGGATAATAAGTTCTTTAGTTAGGAGCAATGGATATTTAACAATTCCAGAAGACAGTGAAGGTCATAGGAGAGGTGAGGAAGTTTGGATTACTCTATACTGAAAAAAAGATGGAAAAGTATATTGTTTTTTTCTTACCTTCTTCTGTTAATAGCTGGTTCAACGTACTTCATGATTGAACAAGCTAAACTCAACGATTACATGGGAGACGAAGTCTGGTATGTTTCTGCAACAAGAAATATGCTTCATTTACTTGGCTTTAACCTTAAGTATATGGAAAATGACACCGTTGGGGTTAATGTATTCTTGAAGGAGCCCCTGTATTCCGGAAGGGTTATAGTATATTTTCATGGCCTTAGGGTCGAAGGATTTTATAGAGATTATCCAACTCTTCCAGAATTTGCAAGAAAGCTTGGAGTCAGGATGGAAGTTATACCATTCAATTATACAAGGAACGAAACTAAATGGGAGAACATTAAACTCAAAGTTTGGGAAGTTGCATATAGGAATAAATTCGTAAATTATGAGACGTACACAAACTCTCCTGGAGTTTATTATGAGATACCAAAAGAGTATTTTAGGAATTTCACTAGAGACCTAAAGGAGATAAAGGAGATAGTAGTGATCCCAGGATATAGATATCCCGACGAAGATAACATTCATAAGTATCTTAACACGGAACATCCATTTTTGGGAAAGGACTTAATTGCCCTAGCAATGTTAGTTCAGGATAAGCCGTTTTATTGGAGGATTCCCGGGATTATAGAACATGTACTTATTGTTCTGATCGTGGTATTCGTTACATACAAAATAACTAAGAGTTATTTAGCTTCAGCAATAGCCGCAACGTTCTCTGCATTGGACCCACTTTTATTTGCTACGGGAATTGTGGCAATGCTCGATATACATGTAGCGTTCTTTGTTGCACTTTTTATGCTCACAATAGCCTTAAACAGAATTAGACTTTCTGGGATTACACTTGGTCTTGCAGCCGCAACAAAACTTAGTGGAGCATTCGTCTTTCCGATCCTTTGGATCAAAATCATAAGAGAAAGAGGATTTAAAGAACTTATAGTTTCAGGAATTATTCTCCCGATTATAGCTTTTTTAATACCAGAATTCCCAATAATAAAAGCTCTTGGTTTTTTACCATGGTTTGAAGAATTTTTAGCAAGCTTCGCTTGGCACTTAAGCTTTAAAGGTGAACATCCAGCAGAAGCACCCTTCTGGACATGGTTCATTTCACTAAAACCTTTCCCCTTCCACTACAATCCAGATGTCTACGCCGTTACAGACCCTATCCTAATGCTGGCTATGATAGTCTTTATATTCGCAGTCCCTTATGTTGCTGTAAAAAGAAAAGGATTACACGAAATATTCTGGATGTTCTGGTCAATAATTGGGTTCTTTGCTCTCCAATATCTCCTCGGAGGAAAAACTCAATTCATCTTCTATGCAACACCCCTTGTCCCACCAGCAGCGGTAGCACTCGGGGTAATTGGATACGATATTATAAAGTGGGAGTACTTTGAGAGATCCCTTAAGATGTATTGGGAGTGGATAAAGGAATACTTTAAAGCGTGGATAGATCTGCTAAGATTTCTTAAAGAAGCTATCAAGCGTTAATTGTTGAGCTTTATACTTTTCTTCAATTTTCTTTACAGTCTCCCAGCTTCTCCTAACTATTGGGGGAAAACTTTTGTGTTTTTTAAACCATTCTTCAAGCCATTTTTTCGTTCTTGGGTCACTTGGGTATCCAGAGCCAAAATCACCATATTCTTCTTTTAATTTCTCTATTTCCTCGTCCCTAATGACTTTGGCAAGGATGGAGGCTGCAGAAACAACTTCATATTTTGCGTCTGCCTTGTGTTCAGCTATAATGCTCGCATTATAAGACAGTCTAGCCCCTATCTCTCTTGCAAACCTCTCAGCTTTAACATCCGCGGCATCGGCATAAATTACTTCAGGCTTAACCTTTAAAGAGTTCAAAGCCTCGGCAAATTTTTCAACTTCAAGTTCATTCATTGTCCCAGATCTATTATCTATTTCACTAGGAGGAACCTTAATGACCACGTAGTCCTCCAATAGGGAAACAATTTCCGAGAACATTCTTCTCCTCTGCTCAGGCGTCAGCTGCTTGGAGTCCTTAACCCCAATATTTTTCAAACTAGACAACTTAGATTCATCAACGACGACAGCAACAATAACCAAAGGTCCAATAGCGGGCCCTCTCCCAGCTTCATCAATGCCTCCAACCTTCATAGTAGTTTCCTCCTTAAAGCCAATGCTCCATAAGCCGTTCCTAGAAATATCGTAGCAAGCCCGCTAGGAGGCACGCCCAAGCCATACCCCAGAATAACTGAAATTATCTGAGTTGATAACGTTATCGCAAGGCTCCATGCTATTAATTCTCTCACATTTTTGGAGAGAGTCAAAGCTATTGCTCCCGGGAGAACAGCGAGAACTTGCAATGTTATCAGCCCAACTGTCTTAACGATCAATCCACCAATTGCTCCTACTAGGAAGTACAGAATCATAAGGTATAACCTCACATTTCCACCGTGGCTTTCAAGACCTTCAGGATCGAAGCTCAGGTATATGAAATCTCTGTAGAATAGTAGCATTAGTGCAAATGCAAGAACTCCACCTATAACGAGAGTCCAGAGATCCTTAATCGTTATTAGGAATATCTCACCAGTCAGATACGTTACTATGCTCTCTGAGAGCCCAAAGTAAGGCCTGGATGCCATAACCTTGTACAGTATTCCAAATCCCAAAACAGTCAATCCAGCCACTATGCCAGCAATAGTTCCAACCGCAGTATCCGATGAATATCCTCTAAGTTCAAGTTCAGCAATTATAATCGTTATTAAAATTGCTACAAGGAGTGAAATCCAGAAGATTAGAGAGAGATCCCCAAGAACTAACCCAATTATCATCCCAAGAACGGCACCAAATAAGAGCGCGTGAAACGTTGCATGGGTCAAGAATGCTATCCCTTTAACGTTTATTAATGGGCTCAGTAAGCCTAATAGGGTTCCAACCATTAGACTAGCAAGTATCGCCCTAAAAAGGTACTCCTCGATCATTTCACCTCACCCTCAAGTGAACGTCTCCTATTATACAGTACAACCTCTCACCGACTTTCACGGTTCTTGAAGCGGGACCGTAGACACTACCAATTATCTCATCCCTTAACACTTCCTCAGGAGTTCCAAAAGCGACTAGCCTCTTATCTATGAGCATAACCTTGTCCCCTATTTCTATTAAAGGATTAACGTCATGAGTCGTGATTACCATTGTTATTCCCATTTCCTCCTTTATCTTTGAGAGAGCAGAGGTAGCATCTATTCTCGCTTTTGGATCTAGGGCTGAGAGGGGTTCATCAAGTAGGAGAAGTTCTGGGTTTGACATTAAGGCTCTTGCAATGATAACCCTCTGCTTTTGTCCACCACTTAGCTCTCTAAACGGTTTATTTGCTAGATTTTTTAATCCTAAGAAGTCTAATATCTCGAGGGCCCTCTCTATTACCTCCCTAGGAATATTGAAGTGAAGAAGCCCACTTTTGTAGATTCCACCCATTGAAACTACGTCAAGAACAGTCAGCGGGACCCTTGAATTTAAGCTAAAGGTTTGAGGGACATACGCCACTCTATCCCTAACCTCAACAGGGGGCTTTCCAAAGACAAGTATTTTCCCTCTGTATTCAGTGTGAAAACCTGCTAAGACTTTAAGCAGAGTAGTCTTACCCGCGCCATTAGGACCAAGCAAAAGAAGAGTTTCTCCTCTATTTAATCTAAACGTTAGGTCTTTAACTGCCTCATACCCATCGTACATAATCGTAAGACTCTCTGCAACTATTACCTCTTCTCCGCTCATGGTACCCGCCAAAATTTGGTTAGCCTAACCAAGCTTAAAAATATTCCCAATTACACACAACTGTCCAAATTTTTTCTCCCCTTATTTTAAACTTAGGGCTAAGACAAAGCTAGTTATAAAAAGAACAGCCTTATTTCAATAATGAGGATTTGACAAATTTTCGGATGAGCAATTCAACACTCCCAGTACTCGGATTTTATCAAGTTACTAATTTTTATGGGCAAGGTTTAAATTATATATTCGTGAAATATTAGGCGAGGTGATTCTGATGAGCTACAGAGAGTACAGGGATAAGGTTCTCAACTTTATTGAGGAACATGAAAAATGGAGGAGCCACACAATAAACCTCATTGCGAGTGAAAACATAACCTCCCCAAGTGTTAATAGGGCTGTTGCCTCTGGATTTATGCACAAGTATGCAGAAGGGTGGCCAAGGCAGAGGTACTATCAGGGATGTAAGTATGTTGATGAGGTTGAGCTAATAGGTGTTGAATTATTTACAAAGCTCTTTAAGAGTGATTTTGCCGACCTTAGGCCAATTTCTGGAACCAACGCTAACCAAGCAGTGTTCTTTGGTTTAGGTAACCCCGGAGACAAGGTTATAGTCCTACATACCAGCCATGGAGGTCATATCAGCCATATGCCTTTTGGAGCCGCTGGAATGAGAGGACTTGAAGTTCATACATGGCCATTTGACAATGAAGCATTCAACATAGACGTAGACAAGGCTGAGAAGATGATAAGAGAGCTAGAGCCAAAGATAGTCATGTTTGGAGGATCACTCTTCCCATTCCCCCACCCAGTAAAAGAGCTTGCCCCCGTAGCTAAGGAAGTTGGAGCATTTGTTGTCTATGATGCCGCTCACGTCCTAGGTTTAATAGCCGGAGGAGAGTTCCAGGATCCACTCAGAGAAGGAGCCGACATAATGACTGCATCAACTCACAAGACGTTCCCAGGTCCCCAAGGAGGAGTCATCCTCTACAATAGGTTTGCAGACAATGATACAATAGCTAAGCTTCAGTGGGCCATCTTCCCAGGAGTCCTGAGCAACCACCACCTCCACCACATGGCTGGAAAAGTGATAACGGCTGCAGAAATGCTCGAATATGGAGAAGCATACGCAAAGCAGATAGTTAAGAATGCGAAAGCACTAGCTGAAGCCTTAGCGGAAGAAGGATTCAAGGTAATCGGAGAGGATCAAGGATATACAAAGAGCCACCAAGTCATAGTTGACGTAAGTGACCTCCACCCAGCTGGAGGAGGATGGGCAGCACCACTGCTAGAAGAAGCAGGGATAATCCTCAACAAGAACCTCCTCCCATGGGA
Source organism: Pyrococcus sp. ST04 (assembly GCF_000263735.1). Taxonomy (NCBI): domain Archaea; kingdom Methanobacteriati; phylum Methanobacteriota; class Thermococci; order Thermococcales; family Thermococcaceae; genus Pyrococcus; species Pyrococcus sp. ST04. The sequence goes on from NC_017946.1 coordinate 1,523,270, forward strand.
TCCACTTGAGAAAGTCAATGAGCCCAGTGGACTTAGGATTGGAGTTCAAGAAATGACCAGAGTAGGAATGATGGAGGACGAGATGAAAGAAATCGCACACTTCATGAAGAGAGTCCTTCTTGACAAAGAGGATCCAAAGAAAGTCAGGAAAGACGTTTACTACTTCAGGCTTGAATACCAGAAAGTTTACTACTCATTTGACTATGGCCTGCCAATGAAGGAGTGAATCCAAATCTTTATCTTTTCTTGTTTCTATTCTCTTTGGGATGAATCATGATTAAGGTCATATTCTTTGACCTTGACGATACGCTCGCCGATACTAGTAGATTGGCAGAGATGGCAAGAAGGAATGCAATCGAGAATATGATTAGGCATGGAATGCCCGTTGACTTTGATACTGCATACAAAGAGCTTTTAGAGCTCATAAAAGAGTATGGGAGTAATTTCCCCCATCACTTTGACTACCTTCTAAGAAGATTAGATCTTCCCTATAATCCTAAATGGGTAGCTGCTGGAGTAATAGCCTATCACAATACAAAATTCGCATACCTAAGAGAGGTTCCAGGAGTAAAAAGAACCTTAATAAAGCTTAGAGAGCTTGGATACCGGCTTGGAATAATTACAGACGGAAATCCAATAAAGCAGTGGGAGAAAATACTACGCCTAGAGATAGACGACTTCTTTGAGCACGTCATAATATCGGACTTTGAGGGAGTTAAGAAGCCTCACCCAAAAATATTCAGAAAAGCCCTAAAAGCATTCAACATTAGGGCTGATGAGGCCCTAATGGTCGGAGACAGGCTTTATTCAGACATATACGGAGCAAAACAGGTAGGAATGAAAACAGTCTGGTTTAGATATGGGAAAAGAGCTGAAGCTGAATTAGAATACAAGGAGTATGCAGACTATACAATTGATAAATTCCCAGACCTTCTGGAGGTGCTAAAAAGTGAAAACGGTTCAGATAAGGAAGTTCATGCTCGTTGATAATAAGTACAAGAAGAAAATAATGAGCGGGAAAAAAGTGACAACGATAAGATATGGAAGTTATGAAGCAAAGCCAGGAAGTGAGGTTTACCTAGTAATAACACCAAGCGACACGGCCATAGCAAAGGTTAGGATAACTAAGATTGAAAAAAAGAAAGTCAGAGAACTAACTAATGAAGATGCAAAGCTTGACGGTTTTTCTGATGTTAGAGAACTCATGAGAGAGCTGAACAAAATATATGGCGAGCTCTATGGAGATGATGAGGTGACAATAATAGGATTTGAAGTCGTGAAAACTTTTGAATCAGGGATACCACTAAAGTGGCTTAAAGGCCTAAACTATAAGGAACCAGAGGAAATAGTCGAATTATTCTTTAAAAACAAAGAAAAGCTTAACATTGCAAAAGATACTGAATTCATTCTCCAAAGGGTTAGAGAAGAAGGGCTAGGAAAAGCCGTCAGGACATTTGGTCCAAAGAAAGTTCAGCAAGCTCTTCTCAAGGTATACCATGCTTTATATGACGCTGGATTAATTTGAGGTGGTGTTTAGTGAGAAAAAGACTAGTTATACTAACGCTCATTCTCATTATAATCGGCACTCTCGAATGGATAGGTGCTTTTAAGGAAGTAAATATTAAAATAAACAATCTCATACCAAAGGGAGGGACAATAGCACTCCTAATAACCACTTTAGGAGACTTTATAGTTGTATTTTTGATGATTACAGCTGCAATTGCAGTCCAGCTGAAGAAGGAGAAGTTACCCTTGGAAGAAATTATAAGACCATACCTTTCATTAATACTTACAACCCTGAGCGTCGGCGTGCTTAAGATAATATTCGGAGTACCAAGACCTGGGGTTACAGAGATAAGTGACAGGATAAAAGATGTAAAGTTACTAGCATTTCCTTCTGGCCATACAGCTAGAACTTCTGGATTTGCAAGGTATCTAATGGAGAGATTTCCAAAATATAAAATAATTTGGGTGCTTCTACCCCTCTCAGTAGGAATCAGTAGGCTACTACTCCATGTTCACTGGTTTAGTGATGTCCTCTTTGGATTTTTCTATGGACCCTGGATAGCTGAAGTCGTAAAGACAACTCAAGATATATGGGCACGACCAATAAGGAGGCTTGAAAAATGGGGCTTGAAGAAGTACTAATACTCTCCCTTATCCCAACATTCGAGGGTAGATACGCAGTAATTTATGGGCTCGGTAGAGGATATCCGGTATTAGAGACAATAACTGCATCTATACTTGGCGTTTTAATACTCGCATTAACTTTGCCACCAGTATTGCCTTTTATAGATAAGATAATGCTCAAACTAGAAAAGGCAACATTGTTTAAGAGATTAGCCGAGACTTACTTAAGGTATGTTGAGAGAGTAAGGGCAAAAGCAAAACCATACGTTGAAAAATGGGGATTCTTGGGCCTAATAATATTCGTTGCGATACCGCTTCCAGGAACTGGCGTGTGGACAGGAGCTCTAGCTGCATATATACTTGGAATTGAAAAGAGGGTCACAATCCCAGCACTAATAATTGGAGGGATCATAAGTATTATAATAACGGCCCTTCCAACGCTGGGAATTTTAAAAATTTAAAGAGTTCAGGAAGAAGAAACAGAACAAGCCTTTGGCTGGTAAGCGTAGTTAAACGCCTCTGGATGGATGAAATACGCTATCTCCTCGAGACCTAGAACTATCCTTGGGCCGGGTCTAGAAATCAGATTATCATCACTAACCACGTACACCCTACCATTCTTGAATGCATTTGTCTTTGCGAGCGGGGTATTGCAGAGATCCCCAGGCTTGACCCCTGCATGGTAGGAGATTATTATAACGTCAGGATTCCTCGCAACTATTTCCTCCGCACTCACAGCCTTCCATCCCTCGACATCGTGGAATATATTTTCCCCACCAGCCAGGCTTATTAAGCTATCGATGAAAGTTCCTTTTCCGCCCGTCCAGTAACCATTCCAATAACTGAGAAGGAAGAACACCTTTGGTCTGGTAGAGTTTCCAACTCTAGCTTCAACACTGGAGACAATGGCTTTCATGTAATTAACAACGCCCTCAGCTTCTTCTTCTCTATTGACGACTTTGCCAAGCTTTATTATCCATTCATAGATCTCGTCAATATTCTTGGGATCAACTATTATAACAGGAGCAATTTCCTGGAGTTTGTCTAGGTATTTAATGTGCATGCTTGTTCCGATAATGAGGTCAGGCTTGAGAGATGCTATGACTTCAATGTTTGGGCCTGAAAATTCTCCAATAATTGTCCTCCCTTTTTGAACTCCTGGAGGAAAGTCATCGAACTTCGTTACGCCTATAACCTTATCAAGAGCTCCTATAAAATAGAGGGTCTCAGTAATGGAAGGGGCCAACGAAACTATTCTTCTAGGCTCCTTTTCAATTGTAACTTTCCTCCCCATAGAGTCGATTATTGTAAGAGGATAGTGAGTCGGCGCCATGGTTTTCGTTACGGTCTCTGTAATTGTTTTAGTCATTGTTTGAGCCTCTGAAGAACCTATTTCTGTAGTTTTTGTTACAGTGACTGTTTTTGGCGGAAGCGTCGTTGTGACTGTCTTTGTTGTAGTTCCCAAACAACCACTAATAAACACGATCAGGGCAACGAAGAACACTATAATTGAGACCTTTTTCATATAATCCCCTCCGCTGGATTATTCATCCAAATCTTAATGAGACAATTTAAAAGGTTTTGGATAAAAATGCCAAAAAGAAAAGGATCACTTTTCAGCTAGTTCGAATCCTTTGTGAAGGGCCTTAAGATTTATTTGCTCTGTTCCCTTTGGAACGGCATCAAGAACTGCCTTTTCAAGGCTTTCTTTTTTAACTATACCACTAAGGCCAACAAAAAGACCTAAAGTTAGGATATTCATCGTCAAACTTAAGCCTGTAGTCTCTTCAGCTATCCTAGTTAGAGGATACGCATAGACTTCTCTGCTCTTCTCAAGCTCATACTTCCTATGAGGTACTAAGTCGCTCTCTATTAATACCAATCCTCCCTCTTTAACTAATGGCAGGTATTTGTCATAAGCTTGCTGGCTTAGAAGTATTGCATAGTCGGGATTTATCGCCTTTGGATAATCTATTGGTTCGTCACTGATAACAACCTCTGCCCTACTTGCTCCTCCCCTCGATTCAGGCCCATAAACTTGAGTTTGAACCGCATATAATCCCTCATATACTGCGGCTGCTCTCCCAAGGATTACGCTCGCTAAGATAACTCCCTGTCCACCAAAGCCGCCAATCAAAACCTCTTTCCTCATTCTTCCCACCCCATCATTTTCTTTGCTCTCTTTATGTACTCCATGTACTCCCTTACCAGACCTGGTCTGTCTCTATCAACGAATTCCCCTATAACGATCTTTCCTTCAAGCTCTTCAGGCTTCATCTTTTTGGCTTTCGCTAGAGGCACGGTTATCTGTTGGTACCATCTTATGAGTTCTGGAGCAGTCTTCATTCTGTTCCTTCTTCCAAAGCTTATAGGACAAGGTGACAAGAACTCAACTAGCGTAAAGCCCTCCTTGCTTAAAGCTTTCTTTATGCTGTTTATTCCTTGAATGTAGTTAAATACTGTCCACCGGGCAACATAGTTAGCACCGGCCGCAACGGCTAGTTGTGCTATATCAAAGGGATTCTCAAACTGACCATAAGGAGCCGTTGTCCCCCTAAGCCCCTTTGGAGTTGTAGGGGCAACTTGGCCACCTGTCATTCCGTAGGTGAAGTTATTGATTAGAATGACTGTAACATCAAGATTCCTTCTAATTGCGTGAATGAAATGATTGCCTCCAATTGCTGCAGCATCTCCATCTCCCATGAAGGCTATAATTTTTAACTCGGGATTCGCGAGCTTTATTCCAGTAGCAAACGCTAATGCTCTACCGTGGGTTGTGTGGAGGCCATCAAAATTAACGAATCCAGGAACTCTCGAAGAACAACCAATCCCACTTACCCACACAATCTTATCAGGATCTAGTCCAAGCTCATCTATCGCCCTCAGCGTGAACTGTAGAACGCTACCAATTCCACATCCAGGGCAGAATATTGTAGGGAGCATGTCCTTTCTGAGATATTTATCCCTTATTTCATATGCAGAGACGAGTCTCACTTCAGATCCCTCCTCACAAAGTCAATTATTTCCATTGGAGTGTGAACCTCTCCTCCAATTTTACTTATCAGCTCAACTCTTGCTTTCCCATTTGCTCCTTCTTTGACTAGATGGTACAACTGCCCAAGATTCATCTCGGCAACGTAAATCACTTCTACTCCTTCTGCAACCCTTTCAATTAGCTCAAAATCGAAGGGCCATATTGTGTTTATCTTAAGCAATCCAGCCTTAATCCCATTTTCCCTCAGCATCTTAACAGCTCTAAGAGCAGATCTAGCCACTATTCCAGTAGAGACTATAGCAACGTCCGCATCCTCGAGTTCATAGCTCTCATAATCAAAAATATCCTTTTTGTTCTTCTCAATTTTCTCAACTATCCTCCTTATTAGCCTCTCGTGGACCTCCCTCTCAACGGTTCTTGGCCTTCCCCTTTCATCATGAGTTAGCCCTGTAACGTAAGTCCTAAATCCCTTCCCGAATATTGGCATTGGTGGGATTCCATCCCCGTGAGGATCACCAAAAGGAAGCTTAGCCTCCTCCTCACTCTGAGGAAGCTTCCTATTTACAATCTCAATCTCATCTGGATTTGGAATGTATACTCTTTCTCTCATGTGTCCAACTTCTGCATCAGTAAGTAACACTACAGGTGTTCTGTACTTCTCAGCTAAATTGAATGCCCTTATGGTAAAGTCAAAGGCCTCCTGAACTGTTGAAGGGCTAAGCACTATGAGGGAATGATCACCATGAGTCCCCCATATGGCCTGCATTATGTCTCCCTGAGAAGGCAAGGTTGGTTGACCAGTAGAAGGTCCTCCTCTCTGGACATCCACAACAACAATTGGAGTCTCCGTCATTACAGCATATCCGATATTTTCTTGCATCAAGCTGAATCCTGGACCTGAAGTTGCAGTCATTGCCTTAACTCCAGCCCAGGAGGCCCCTATTATTGCAGCTATACTTGCTATCTCATCTTCCATTTGTATTACGACTCCATCAACTAGAGGCATATAAAGGGCCATTGCTTCAAAAATTTCACTCGCGGGAGTTATTGGATAGCCTGCATAAAACCTACACCCCGCCAGTATAGCTGCTCTCGCTATTGCCTCATCTCCTTGAATAAAATCAGCTTTACCAACTGGAAAAGGGAGTTTCATTTTGAACCCACCTCAAGCCCCTTTCTAAATGCCTTTATGTTAATCTCTTCGGTTCCTTTCGGAACTCTTCTTCTAATTGCCTTCTCAACACTCTCAGGTTTTACTACTCTAGTTTTTGCTATCAGATATCCAAGAGCAACCATATTAACAGTCAAGGCTAAACCCGTTGTTTCTTCAGCTATCCTCGTAAAGGGTGCACCCACATACTCTCTATCCGGCTTGACAAGGTCTGTGTCGATTATCAATAGGCCATCATCTTTCAGCTTGGATTTAGCCGTTTCATAACCCAATTGATGGAGGGCAACTAGAACATCGGCATTTGTAACCATAAGGTCATATATCTCCCCATTAGAGATTATAACATCAGCTATCGAGTGACCTCCTCTTGAAGCTGAGCTGTAATCCTGAGTTTGGAGAACTTTAAGTCCTTCGATAGCCGCGGCCTCACCAAGAATAACTCCCGCAAGCACGACTCCCTGCCCACCAATTCCTGCAAACCTTATCTGCATTTCCCTTCACCTCACATACTTCTCCTGGACTTCCTTAATCAATTTATTAAGCTCCTCAGTGAATTCAGGCCTTCTTCTATGGACAAACTCCCCAATGACAAATTTACCTTCAAGCTCTTCCTCGCTCATTTTCTTTGCCTTACTTATAGGAACACTATTCTTTAAGAACCAGCGAAGCATTTCCGCAGGTTCTTTCATTTTATTCCTCCTACCAAATTGAACCGGACACTGAGAGATTACCTCAACCAAAGAGAACCCCTTAGTTGTTAGAGCCTTTTTTATGCTCTCTATTAGCTGATAAACATGGGCCGTAGTCCACCTAGCAACATAAGAGGCCCCAGCCGCTGCAACAGTCTCAGCTATCTTCAGAGGATGTTCTACATTTCTATAAGGTGTTGTAGTTGTTATTGCCCCAAAAGGTGTTGTTGGAGCAACTTGACCACCAGTCATTCCATAGATAAAGTTGTTGACAAGAATCACCGTTATGTCTATGTTCCTTCTCGCCGCATGAATTAAATGGTTTCCTCCAATGCTCGCTAAATCGCCGTCACCACTAATAACCACTACATACTTATCTGGAAGCCCAACTTTAACGCCCGTTGCGAATGCTATAGCCCTTCCATGAGTCGTGTGGAGCGTGTCGGCTAGGAAGTAGGGAGAAGCTATCCAAGCCGAACATCCTATACCACTCACAACAACTAGATCTCTAGGATCTATCTTAAGCTGATCAATTGCATTTGCAAAAGCGTTCAGAACAGTCCCACCCCCACATCCGGGACAGAGAGCCGTTGGAAGGGCTTCCTGCCTTAGGTACTTAACCATGGGATAACGGGAATATATCTTCTTCATATGGCAACACCTCTAATCTCCCTAAGAATTTCTTCAACGGTAAGGGGAACACCTCCAATCTTGTTAACACCCTTTAGAAGAACATCGTCGTTGACGAATCTTTGAACCTCAAGTATCATCTGCCCAAGATTCATTTCAGGAACAAGAATTGCTCTAACTTTCTTCCCTAATTCTCTCATTCTCTCACCTGGGAAAGGATGGACGGTCTTCGGAACAAAGAGACCTACTCTAATTCCCTCTTTTCTTGCCTTAAGAACGGCCCCAAGTGAGGGTCTTGCAGAAACTCCCCAACTTACAACCAAGATTTCTGCATCTTCAGTGTAATACTCTTCATATTTCTCGTAAACATCCCGATTTTTCTCTATTTTCCTATGAATTCTTCTTATCAGCCTGTCGTGGACTTCAGGAGTGTATACATCTCTAAGGCCATTTTCTTTATGGGTTGAGCCCGTTACATGAGTAAAGTAGCCATGCCCAAAAAGTGGCATTGGTGGGATTCCATCCCCGTGAGGATCACCAAAAGGAAGCTTAGCCTCCTCCTCACTCTGAGGAAGCTTCCTATAGGCTATCTCAACCTCATCGGGGTCGGGAATTCTTATCTGCTCCCTTGTATGACCAAGGATGCCATCGAACAAAACAACAACGGGAGTTCTAAGTTTCTCTGCGATGTTGAACGCTCTTATAGTTTCCCAGAATGCATCTTCCACACTCACTGGAGAAACAGCAATCATTGGATGGTCTCCATGAGTGCCCCACCTAGCCTGGAAGAAGTCTCCCTGGGCTCCTTTTGTAGCCTGTCCTGTTGATGGACCACTTCTTTGAACATCAACAAGAACCAAAGGAGTTTCAGTCATCACTGCATATCCAAGGTTTTCCTGCATTAGGCTAAATCCAGGACCTGAAGTTGCTGTCATTACCTTAAACCCTGTCCATGAAGCTCCTATCATTGCAGCTATACTCGCTATTTCATCTTCCATCTGGAGATAATATCCTCCAACTTTAGGAAGCTCCCTTGCCATTGTTTCAGCAATCTCACTCGAAGGTGTTATTGGATAACCAGCGTAAAATCTGCAACCTGCAAAGATTGCTCCATAAGCTATTGCCTCATCTCCCATCATAAAGTAATTTCCTGGCTTATAAAGCTTCTTTAAGAGTTCTTTTTGTTCAGGTTCATCTCCTCGAATTATCATCCTTACCACCTTACAGCAATTGCAAAGTCTGGACAGAGTAGTTCACAGAGCTTACATCTCACACATTTCTCTGCGTGCACAGGAATTGGGTAGTGAACTCCCTTCTCGCTAAGCTCTTTGCTCCACTCAAAGACTTTTCTTGGGCATAACTCTACGCATATTCCGCAACCTTTGCAGAGAAAAGTATCGACACTTATCTCAACATTTTTGGCCTTCCCTATGACAAGATATTCCTCTTTACTAACCTGTGTCTGGGTTTCGTCATTTGCCATATCGACCACCTGCAATCCCCTACTGACTTTACATTTGTAAAACATTTAAATCTTTCGTGAGTGAACCGAATGTTTAAAAAATAAAGTTCAGATGTTGCCATTTGGTTAAAAAACTTGGTTTTTTAGAAATATTTAGTTTAATTCTGGCAAGATGATTTTCTATATAACTTCAAAGTTAGTAAAAATTGGGTATATGTTCCCACGACATTTGGATTCATTTTTCTTAACTAAAATCCTTATATAGCCTTCACAAATTCTTCGTAGGGAGGAAAAATGTTTGGAAAATTAAAGGAAAAGCTCAAGTCATTTGTAAAGAAAGTCGAAGAAAACGTTGAAAAGGAAGAAAAAGAAGCCGAAAAGAAAGGCCTGCTCGATAAAATACTCATGGTAGAAATAAAAGAGAGGGATATTGATGAAGCACTGGATGAGCTTGAGCTCGAATTATTGGAAGCTGATGTCGCACTAGAAGTCGTTGATGCATTGAGAGAAAAGATAAAGGAAAAACTTGTAGGGAAGAAAGTAAGAATCGGAACAGACAAGGAGAAAATAATTGAAGATGCCGTAAAAGAGGCTGTTTCAGAAATTCTTGAGACTTCTAAAAGGATAGACCTTCTCGAAGAAATTAAGAGATCTGAAAAGCCATACGTTATAATGTTTGTAGGCTTCAACGGCTCTGGAAAAACAACTACAATAGCAAAGCTTGCCCACTGGCTTAAGAAAAATGGACTAAGCGTTGTAATAGCTGCAAGCGATACATTTAGAGCTGGAGCAATAGAGCAACTAGAAGAACATGCCAAGAGGATAGGAGTAAAAGTGATAAAGCACAAGTATGGTGCAGATCCAGCTGCTGTTGCTTACGATGCAATACAACATGCAAAGGCAAGAGGAATCGATGTCGTGCTCATAGACACAGCTGGAAGGAGCGAAACTAACAGGAACCTCATGGACGAAATGAAGAAGATTGCAAGAGTTACGAAGCCCAATCTCGTGATATTCGTGGGAGACGCATTAGCTGGAAACGCAATAGTCGAGCAGGCAAGACAATTCAACGAAGCTGTTAAAATAGACGGAGTAATACTTACAAAGCTCGACGCAGATGCAAGAGGTGGTGCTGCTTTAAGTATAAGTCACGTAATAGATGCCCCGATACTCTTCGTTGGAGTTGGCCAAGGTTACGATGACCTTATGCCATTTGACAAAACCTGGTTCCTAGAGAGAATTTTTGGTGATATGAATGATTAAAGAAAGCAGAGAAGGCACAATCCTTCAGATAATAGTTAAGCCAAACTCAAAAGAAACAAAAATTGAAGGAATAGATGAGTGGAGGAAGAGAATAAAGATTAGCGTTGCAGCACCCCCAGTGGGCGGAAAGGCAAACAGAGAACTAGTAAGATTTCTTTCGAAGCTTTTAAATACAGAGGTTAAAATCGTGAGAGGAGAAACATCAAGAGAAAAAGACATCCTTATTAAGAACCTAAAAATCCAAGAAGTTAAAGAGAAATTAGGAATTTAAAGCTCTAGGGTTTCTCCTGGCTTCAAGATAACAACCTTTGCCTTTTCTCCAACTAATTTCTTGAACTCCTCAGGATCAGCTGAAATAGGTGGCCAGGTGTTGTAGTGCATTGGAACAACATACTTTGGCCTAAGCAGCTCAACAGCCTTAGCAGCTTCTCTAGGTCCCATTGTAAAGTGACCACCAATAGGTAGGAGGGCAACGTCTATAGGGCCGTAAAGCTCAGCAAAGAGCTCCATATCTTTGAAAACGAAGGTATCACCTGCATGGTATATCTTAACACCATCCAGCTCTACTATGTAGCCACAGGCATTACCTATGCTGTACTTCCCGTCACTACTTGAGTGCCAGGCTGGAACTTGGATGATCTTAACACCATCAACCTCGGTAGGTCCATAGTTCATTCCAATGGTCTCAACTCCTCTGTACTTTTCACTTATGTAGTTAGCAATGTCATACATTGCAACTATCTTAGCCCCGCTAAGCCTCGCTATCTCTCCTGCGTCTCCAAGGTGATCTCCATGGGCATGAGTAACTAGAATCAAATCAACATCCCTGAAGTCATCTGGTTTTGCCGCTGCCTGGGGATTTCCACTTAAGAATGGGTCGATCAGTATCTTTTTGCTCCCCTCTATGTAAAATGCAGCATGTCCAAGGAACTTCACCTTCACCATTCCTATCACCTCAGGATATAATAACCAAAGCTTACTTTAAATCTTTCGCGGTACTTTTATAAAATTCCACTATCCCAATATCAACAGAACTTCTCAGGGTGTTCAACGATGCCAACCAACGTTACCGCCGAATACCTCGCCGCAGAGGAGGAATATAGAAGGGCAAAAACGATCCCCGAGAAAATCAGGGCACTTGAGAAAATGTATGCGCTAGTTCCCAAACACAAGGGAACAGAGAAACTGAGACTCCAAATAAAAAGAAGGCTAGCCGAACTCAGGAAAGAGCTAGAAAAACAGAGACAGCAGAAAAAAGGAGGAGGTTATTCACTAGCTGTCAAAAAAGAGGGAGCAGCTCAAATAGTCCTCGTTGGGCTTCCTAACGTTGGAAAGTCAGAACTCCTAAGAGCCCTAACAGGAGTCGATGTTGAGAGTGCAGACTATCCCTTTACAACAACAGAGCCAATTCCAGCAATGATGAAGCATAAGGATGTCCAAATACAACTAGTTGAAGTTCCAGGCCTCTTAGAAGGAGCGGCCTTAGGAAAGGGGATGGGGCCCCAACTGTTAGCAGTCATTAGGAATGCTGATGCAATTGCATTAGTAATAGATCTCACGGAAGACCCCATAAAACAGATGGAAATTCTACTCAGAGAATTTGAAAGGGCAGGTATTAAGGTGAACAAGAGAAGGCCAAGGGTTGAGATAAGAAAAACCCCCAGCGGTGGAATAGTTATCAACGGAGCTGAAAACATAAAGGGAGACATAAATGAAGTCATGAAGATGCTTAGAGAAGAAAAAATACATTCCGCCGAGATTACAGTAAAAGAACCAGTAACTTTGGAGGAATTCGCAGATGCTCTTGATGAAAGCCTTGTTTGGAGAAAAGCTATTATAATAGCAAACAAAGGAGATGCCCCAGGTAGTAAGGAGAATTATGAGAAACTTGTGAAGGCTTATGGAGATAGATTCAAGATAGTCCCAGTCTCTGCAAAGAAGAAGATAAACCTTGATGCCGTGAAAGAGGCTCTCTATGATGTGGCAGATATAATAAGAGTGTTCACTAAAAGTCCAGGGGAAGAACCTGCCTACCCCCCAATTGCCCTCAGAAAAGGGGCTACAGTCATTGATGTTGCCGAAAGAATTCATAAAGATTTAGTGAAAAACTTCAGATACGCAAGAGTTTGGGGAAAAAGTGTAAAGTTTCCCGGCCAAAGAGTTGGCCCCGATCACGTCCTCGAGGATGGGGATATAGTGGAGATCCATGCGAGATAATCATGGCCCTCTTCTCCCACGCCCTGGCACTTTTCCATGTACTGGAGGTGAAGGATGGTTTTCTTCTCTAATTTTCCTTAAGAGATCCTTGGCTTCTTCTAAGTACCTACTTGCTGTCACGTAATCCCTATTCTTCAAGGCCTCCTGAGCCTTTTGGAGTAACTCTTTTATTGTATCGACATTATATCCAGCTTTCTCAAGCCTTAACGTTACAGTCCAAAGGAGTCTCAGTTCCATTGTAAGTTTTCTTTCTGCAGATATCGTTATGTGATATGCAGAGGTTAGTGATATGCTAAGAGCCCTCTCAGCAAGCCACTTTGAGTGGAGTGCCAAAACATAGGCCTCAACATAATTTCCGGCAGAAAACTTCTCTTTGGCCTTATTCAATAGATCTTCCGCCTTATCCAGCAATCTAGAGACAAGAGGAGACGTCACATTTCTTTCAATAATCCTCTCAGCCCTTTCTAATGCTATCTCGGCATTCTTTATTGACTCGTTGGCAACTTCTGGGGTGATGTTTGCCTTAATAATAGGAGCATGGTGGAACATCTCCTTATACCTAAACATGAACTTTTCTGAGAAAGGTGTTTCTATTATCAAAATATTTGAAGCATTGATCGACACGTTGGTGTTCTTGGAGACAAACAACGGAATTACATGCTTATCTTTTAAGTGCCTAAGCCTCGCAATACCACTAAGATCCCACCCGTAAACTATTACTAGAGTTACATTTGAGAATAATTGTGGATAATCCTTCATAAGGAATTCAATTACTTTCTCACTAGTTTCCACTCTGTCTTTTCCCCAGATTGGGGTATAAGATATCCCTAGGCTCTGGAGGGCATCATAGTACTGCGGAGAAACAGCTTTAGGACCTCCTATTATTATTACAAGAGAAGGATTCAGGCTCATTATCTCGGCAACAACGCTCTCATTGTAAATCCCCCAGGGGGTTACTACAACTTTTGCATTGAGTATTTCAGCAACTTTCTCGGCCAATGCACTGTCAGCTTCATTGTCACTAACCAATATGACTATGTTCTCGGCCTGTGCAGAGACAAAGCTCTCGAGCATGGGGAGAATGACTAGTAGAGATAAAAGAAGGGAGAGAACCTTTTTCACGGCCTCTCACCCCTCCCCGGCTTCTCTGGTTTTTTAATCCTGCTCTCCCTTTCCTCTTTTAACTTCACCTTAAGCCCTTTTTCGATCTCTTCAATTAAGTTCTTAGCAATTTGAACATTTCCAGCATTTAAAGCTTGTTTGGCCTGCTCAAGTAGTTGAAGTTCAGTTGAAACATCAATTCCTCTTGCCTTAAGCCTCAGCATGATCTTTTCTAGAACTCTAATCTTCAGCTCAAGTTTCAGGGAGTAGTTTGCAGATATTTTCTTCTCAAATTCTTCTCCAGCCCGAGCTATCACTACTTCAGCTATGTTCTTTGCTGCAACGGCTAGTCCAAAGGCCTCTCCATACTTGCCCTCTTTATATGCCAGTTTGGCCATCTCCAGCTTCTTCTCAGCCTCTTCAATGAGCTTCTCTGCACTTGGAATTGTTGCATTCTCAACAAGTTGCTTCGCAAGTTCAATTCTCTCCTCTGCAACCTTTATAACATCCTCAGCTCTCTCTGCGGTTATATTTACGAAAATTTCCCTACTAACATTTCCGACTTTCTCCCTGACTCTTTCCATTACTTTCTCACTAAATCTACTCCTCACGATTTCCACGTTTCTAAACTTGGAGGCTATTGTCATGTTCAAGGTGTCATTTTTAACGAGTAGAGGTATAACTCCACTCTGATTTCTGATCTGCATCATAGCAGCGTAGTCCCATCCATAGGCCAAGGCTAGAGTTAGGTTTTCTGCTAGCTCTGGATACATTTGAAGTATCAACTCAACTGCCTTTTCGCTTGTCTCAACCCTGTCCCTGCCTCCAACTCTTGTAACATTTATTCCCAAGGCCTGGAGTTCCTCCTCGTAAAGTGAGACTACTGCTAGAGGACCACCTATTATTATTACCAAGTCAGGATTAAGCTCCGATATTTCTGCAGTTATCGTGTCGTTATACACTCCCCACTTTGTGACAACGACAGTTGCGTTTAGTACATCACTTATCTTCTGGGCCAGTGTTAAGTCTGCCTCATTGTCACTTACTAGTATTACTATGTTCTGAGTTGCTGCCTGTGTCTCAGGTAAGCCAACTATACTCATAATTAATAACACTATAATACCGGCCGCTCCAACCCATCTCATTCTCATCACCAATATTACCTAAAACTTGAAAATAGAAAAGGGATCTGAAGTTTCTACCCCGTTTCAAAGCGTTTCTTAGCTTCCCTATTAAAAAAATGCCATTTCAGATAACTTTAACAAGCTTTTCCATCCATGGAGATACTCTGATTTTTATATAGCCCTTGAATTTGCTGTCAACATTCTTATCACCAGTATAAACCCTAACGATGCCATCCCTAATCTTAGATTGAGTAGCAACTACAATGATATTTTCCTTCGGAATCTTCCTCAGAACCTCTGGAGAGAACTGCTGATTTCCTCTCCCAAACAAGAAGTTCAACCCTCCAATTACCGTAACCACGATTTTTGGATTTTTGTGAAGAAACTTGAGCAGATCACTTTCACTGGCATCTTTAACTAGAAGTCTAGCCTTTCCATCTTTGACCTCGACCACATCAACACCTAAGAGAGTTCCCTGAATCCCTATCTTATCCTTTATCCTCTTTATAGTTGAACCAGCTCCAAGGAAGTATATGCCATCTTCAAGCAGTATGTCCTCTGCAACAGCTTCTGTTAGTGCCTCGAGCTCTTCTTCTTCATCAATCTTAACAGCCTCTTTACTCCCTTGAACCAAGCTCTCAACTATCGGAGTTAGAACATCGTAGAATTTCCTTGCCTTGAGTTCATCTCTCCTGTAGGAGTCTTCATCAAGATCCATGACAGCCCTTTCCTCGATTTTAGCATTCCCTTTGGTGAATTCAGCTAGAACTTTGGCTGCATCCTCTGGGGAGGTAGCAAAAACACCAGAGAACATCTTAACCCCAGTGGGAATTCCAAGGATAGGAACCTTTTTGCCAACAACCTCGGCTATGTCTCTAGCGGTTCCATCCCCGCCTGCAAAAACTATCAGCATAACTTTATCGAGCATTTGCTTAGCTAAGAACTTTGTATCTTCCGCCGTTGTATCTGGAATTTTAACTCCCATAATATTCCTCCACTTGATATCCCTATGCCTCAGGACATGATAAGGGAAGTGAAACTCTTTCAGTATGTCCTCTCCCAACGGTCCAGGACCCGTCAAGAACTCTACATTCACTCCATATCCCTCAAGTTCTTTAAGGAAAAGTCTGGCAAGTTCTGGAGTTACCGGTCTAGCTCCTCTCTTTATAGCCTCTTCAACAACCCCATCAGTGCCCTTAAGTGCCACTCTTCCACCCATTCCAGCTATTGGATTAACTATAAGCCCAATTTTCATGTTCTCACCTCATATACTTTCTCGCAAATACAGTCAGGAAAACCGCCCACATGAACATTCCAAATATAGCCTCTATTGAAGCTATCACCTTTCCAACTCCAACGGGGTGAAGATCACCATACCCAAGTGTCGTCGCGGTAACTATGCTGAAGTACACATAGTCAAAGGGAGAGTTAACAGGGATAACACTACCCGTTAAAGCATAGGCTATGGGGAAACCAAAAATCACAAGTGCAAGCCACAAAAACACTGGTCTCCTCCAATCAGTTCCGTACTTACACGTTAAATCTGCAAACAGGAACTCAAAAATAACTTCCAAAAGCCTAAGGGCCTTTTTAATGGTCTTAGGTCCCTTCCTATAGTGAGCCAAAACCCTCTTTCTCCTAGCCAGCATTTCAAGGTAGTAATATTCATCCGCCTTTTCCTTGTCCCCACTACCTTCCCATGTCGTTCTAGCTATCCTGTAGAAAACTTCCGCAAGATAGGGGTTGTTGAAGGTACAATTCTCTATAACAATAAAACCAAAAACACTCAACTCTGCTAAAAGGTTGGGAAGGTATGTAAGATTCCAGTTCTCATCACTATAGAACTTGGAGTTCCTCAGAACGAGGTTATTTAGAATCGTTACGTGAACAAACTCCGGGTATCTAACCTTACTATTCACGATTTCAACATGTCCGGGCACTTGAGAATTCTCAATAAGTAACTGGCCAGCAAATCCATTGACGAAAATCCTCACCTGCCTCTTGAATCGCGGACTCTCGTCAAAACTAATATTAGCTATGTGAAGTATATGAGCCTTGACAGGTCTTTTCTTGCTCTCAAACTCTATACCAAGCTCTTGGCGTAATCTTTCGATCAGAGGATACCTAGAGTTCAAAGCTATCCTCCTAACACCCGAAAGATTCGAAAGTTCTATTCTACCAGCCATTCTTCCAGCCTCTCCAAACTCCTCTTCAGCCGTGACTTCCTTGGGGTAGTATTCTGTAGAGTTTATCATGACATACCTCACATTAGAGTTCCTAACGAGAATTGAAGAAGAGAACTTCGTGGAGCATATGCTCACGCCGTAACCACTCAGACCATTTAGGTATAGAAAATCCACGGTCGAATCTATTATAGCTATTGAATCAACTTCAGAGTTTATTATTGTCAAACTTGCTAACTCAGACTTTCCAATTATTATCCTCTTGATTTTTGAATTTCTGAATATTACAGGATGATCTATCTTCTTTTCTAGGATGATAACATCGTACAGTTGAACCCCTTCAAACGTCCTAACACCTCTCTCAAGAGCCCTTTCAAACGCTCTTCTTTTTATTTCTCTTATCTTGTCTCCATAGAGCAACTCCCCTTCCTCAAAGGGTATGTGAAGAGAACAATATTTGGATCCCTTCAGGGGCTTTCTTCTGCACTTCTTTCCACTTGAGTAAACGTACTCACACACTTATCCCAGCCTCCCTTTCCTCCTGCATTCTCCTAAGCTTTGCCATCTCTACAGCTTCTTCATGCTCTTTCTCTCCTCTGGCACCTTTAATTCTCTTGGAAAGCTTGGATAAAACTTCCTCCGGGCCATAAAGTATTACAACATCTCCTGGGAGTATCACGGTATCTCCATGAGGGGCTCCTATATAGACTTCCCTTCCCTCAACCTTCCTATATATTCCAAGAACTAAAATACCCTCCTTATCAAGCTGGAGTTCTCTCAATGATCTGTTAGCAAGCCAGCCAGTTTTCTTTACCTTAATCTGTGCTATTGAATAACCCTTTGTTATCCCTAAAAGCTGGGAATAATCGAGAACCCTCAATGAGGGAGCAACTCTAGAAAGAACTCTTCTTATTATCTTCCTCATAACTCTTTCAATGTACTTAGAGCGGAAGAAGAGATACAAAATTATTAATCCAAGAATTAAGATTATTATCCTTTGCCCAGCTTGTTCCCTTGTTATGCCAGTAAAGCTTAATACAAGAGTAGCTATAGCGGACGTTATTCCAGCACTCCCAAGGAGCATGAGTATCCTTATTATTCTCCTCCTAACAGGATGGGAAACAACGTACTCACTTTCACTAGTGGTGAAGCCAACTCCAGAAAACGCCGACTGAGCCTGAAAGGCGGCAACATCCTTGGATAACCCTGTCATCTCTAGGGCTACCGCACCTATCCTCACTATTATTGCCGATATTAGAACTACCAAGAGGAAAGTTATTATGGGTATCATGGCTAACTTTCATTAATCTACGACAGGTTTTTAACTTCTTGGTATATCTTCGGCCAGGGGATGATGAAGGAGATTTCGGCCGAGTGATGATGACACTCGCATGGGCTGACCCAAGGAATATAAAGTTCCCAAGTTTCTAATTTCTAGACGGACATTCTTTTAAATTTGGAAGAACTATAATTATAATTGGGTGTTATAATATGGAGACTAACAACAACGAAAATAGAATAGATATCATAGAGTGGGCTAAGAATAAAAAGATATACAAAACAGAAAGCTGGAAAGAGTTTATCAATCAACTACTCGACTTTTTAAGTTACCTTTACTCATTTCGAGAATTCCAGAACTGGCTAAGAAAAACATTTCATGGAAAGAAAATAGGTCTTCTCCCCGAAGACCTAAAAGAACCGGCAAAACTCATAATAGCTGGGGGAGGATATGAGGAAAATGCCTTTGGCAGGGTCATGTTTAAATTATTTGACGTAAAGACTGGAGACTTTTCAAATTATGAAACAAGCCTAGAGGTTTATCTAAAAAGAGGAGAATATACAACAATATTTGTTGGAAAGAACATTTTTGGCCAATCTAAAGAATTCTTTGAGAATCTGATTGCCAAAATAGAAAGCATACTTCGAGAATTTGAAATTAAAACATATAAGGAAAGAGTGTATAAAAAAATTTCAAATATTGATTATTACTCATGGATTAATCCAGAAGAACCTCAACTTCAAGAAGTTCTGACTAACTTCCTAAACCTATCATTAAGCTTGCTCGAGCCATCAAGTCCTTATGTTCAGTTCATTGTGTACTTTAACACATCAACCCTCAGTCTTTTAAGAGAAGTATTAGACTGCAGTATAACTGATATAAGAGAATTAGTGGAATTGTTTAAACCAAAGATACTTACGGAAAGCTTAAACGAAGTAGAAAAAATTGACGAGGATTATGGAGGAGACTACATCCTCCTCTTTGAAGATTACGGATTGTCAAAAGAAATACTGGAAGTGTTTGGAGAAGAAGGTTACCTCCACCGTCTCTTGAAGGGAGTATTTTCAAAAGAAACTAATGTTGATAGAATGTTTGATGAACTCTGGAAAGAAAGGAAAAAAGCAGTTTTAGAACTTGTAAAGAAAAGAATATGGAGGCCACACAATCTCCTTAAGGAGGCACTATTCTCTAAAGAACTTTGTGAGGACAACATTAACTCAGTTGTGTTTGTTAAATCTACATCTAAATTATATCAAGATTTAACTGGTGTAGATATCCTAAGAACTAACGAGTATCCCTCCTTTGCTGTTTATGAAATTAAAAAGGCCAAGGAATACGCCTATGAATACGCCCGTTCACCAGGTTATCTTTTCACAATAATAGATAATATCGCTGAAAAGCTTAGAAAATGGTTCCCGTCTTCTAAAACAGAACTACCAGTTTCAATTCTACTTGAAGATGCATTTCCTCTGCTCTCCACAAAATATCTACAGAGCAAATTTCAAAAAAGTTCATGGGGTCATAGTAATACAACTGTTGTGTTTAAGTATCTAGTTTTAAAACCAAGAAACTGCGAAGATCCTCCTAATCCAAGATCTTACTTAACCCTACTCAAGGAGTTGGAGAGTATAGGTGAAACTCTATGAAGAAGCAACTAAAAGGCATCGAGAAAACAACAAAAGAGGCAATACTCCAAATAATGTATTCCTCTTTTAAAGAAGAAACAGAACCAAATCAAAAAACTCAGGTAAAAGAGGAAGCCCAAAACCTTTCACTCAACAAAGTGTCAATACCTCCAATCTATATAAATGCCAGGTTATTGAATGTTAATATTAGTATACCAACTCACATACCCTTTACCATTCTTCCTCCACTTCCACAATCCAAGCTCATCAAGAGAATAACATCTCTCAGATTTAAGAAAGAAATTCCAAATATCTCTCTCCCTCTCTCCAAACTAAGACCTATGAAGATCGCCTACAAGAGGGTTTCACTAAATTCAAAAGTACCAGATAAAAAAAGATGTCCATTACCCAGATTAAACGTCAAAAGGAGAACACTTACCAAAACAAGGGAGGTTAGAACAATAAACAAAGTTATCCGAGTGAGTTCTCATGAGTTTGGAATGTTAAACCCTCCTAAGGTTTCAAAAATACAGAGCTCTAAGATCTCAATTAACATTAATATCCATGCTCAAGAGGATACTCACTTTCCAAGATCTCTTATTTTCCCAAAAATTAAGATCCCGCTTATAAAAGCAATAACTTTTTTTGAGATAACTAAAACACTCCCATATTCACAGCAGAAGCTCTCAAAAGTGTCATCCTTAGCTCTGCCAAGAATTTTTGTTACGCCACTATCATCGCAAGGAACCATTATTTTGAGAATTTCAAAACTCTCCTTGCTACCCACCCTCAATAGTTTATTCCCTCAAATTACTCCCATAGACGCCTCTACTTTATCGATAGGGATTTTAAAAATTAATAGTTCCATACTGCGTGGAAACGATGGTTTCCCCTTTCCAAGTCTTACTATAAAAAGGATGCCCATAATATCAGACTTCAATATCTTAAAAGAAATTCTATATGCAAAGTCTATAGGCATATACCCTAAGGTAGCCCTTAAATCATGGAAATATTTGCCAGTTCTCCAATTCTCAAGCAATGTCGCTGAGTTATTGGATATTGGAGGTTTTATAGTAGAGGAGGCGAAAAAAATGAAAGAGAAAGCTCTCTTAGAGGAACTCTTTAGAGTCAAAGAAGGGGCGTTTCCAAAAGGTGCCAGCGAAGTACTAGAGAAACCAATTCTAATTTTGATGTTTGACAAATATGAAAACGAGCTCCACATTCCTCTTGCATATGTCTGTGCAGAGTTATATAAGGAAATAAAGGGAGGAGAGACACCAATTCCTGCCTATAGAGATTTCGATAAACCAGAACAAGTTGATTCTACTCAAGATGTTAGCCTATTATTTCCATTTAAGTTCACAAAAAGAGTAGAGATTATAGATGGAAGAATAGCTGAACATGTGTCTATTCAAATGTTCCTACGAACCGTAAGAGGAAGGATAAAAACAGCATATCTACAAGGACTAGGTTTCCTAATTATTAACTTCGGCGACCCTCGGAGATTGAAAGATAGGTATTTTTCAAGTACCTTACAAGAGATTAAAAATGAAAGTAAGGGAGCACATATCATTAAAATAATCAACAATATTAATGATCCTATATTAAAAAAGGCCATAATATATGGAGTTCTCGGTATTAAAAATCCATCAGATCTAGATTTTAAGTCAATGTTGGAGAAATATCATAAATCACTAAGGGACACAGTCAAAGTATTATCAATATTTGTTCCAATGGGAGAGAGTGTAAATGGAAGGCATCAGTTTAGAGAGACTCTCCATTATCCCATGAAAGTTGCAACATTTTCCTATTTTGTGAACAGGGAGTTGGAAAAACTTGAAAAAAAGCCACTCTCAGAAGATGAATTTTATCAATTTATAGCGGGACTGCTCAGAAATGGAACAATAAAAATTGAAACCCCTATCAAAGAAGGGATAATTCCAGATATGGTATATGAGGGAGATAATAGGGTAATTATCGAGATAGAAACCCTCATAGGAACAGGAGATCCTCTCAAGAAAATTGACAAAACTGTATCAAAGTACTTAAGTGATGAGGGGAGATATTTGTTCCCAGATTATGAGTTCTGGATAATTCTAAGACCAGTGTCAGCACTCATTCATTATGAAGAAATATTCAGAAGGGCTAAAATTTACAATACCATATACGAGGAACTTAATCCAAGCTTTAAAGTTTTAACACTCGAGTTTGATAAGAAAAACCGACTTAAATGGCATTTAGTCGATATAGAAGACTTCGGAAAAGAAATTAAGAAGGCTCTAAATAGAATAAAAGAAATTGAAACATAACCACCATTGCCCCATGAACTTTAAAAGTTAAGCATTCTCTTTTCATCCGAACAACCATGAAGTGCTCAAAGTGTGGAAGAGAAGCAGTATACTTTGCAAGATATGAAGGGAGGTATTATTGTCACAAACACTTTAACGAGCTAGTGGAGGGTAAGGTCAAGAGAACTATTAGAAAGTACAGAATGATAAGAAGAGGAGAAAGAATCGGCGTGGCTGTCAGCGGAGGAAAAGACAGCGTTGTCCTAATGCACCTGCTCGCAAAGCTAAGAAAAAAATTCCCCTTCGAGCTAGTCGCGATAACGATAGACGAGGGAATAAAAGGGTACAGAGACAAAAGTGTCGAAGTTGCGAAGAAAAATGCAGAGCTCCTTGGAATAGAGCATCACATATACAGGTTTAAGGATTACATAGGCTTTACTCTAGATGAAACCGTTGAGATAATGGGGCCAAGAGGAGAGAGAGTTGGTGCATGTTCCTACTGTGGAGTTTGGAGAAGGTGGCTCCTTAACAAGGCCGCAGAAGAGCTCAAAGTAGATAAACTTGCTCTAGGTCTAAATCTAGATGATGAAGTCCAAGTATTTCTAATGAACTTGATGAGAGGAGATATAGCCAGGCTAGGGAGAACTGGCCCTTATTATGAAGTTATCCATGAAGGGCTTATCCCAAGGATAAAACCCCTAAGAGAGGTCCCCGAAAAGGAGATAGTCTTGTACGCCGTTCTGAATAACATTGAGGTAGATTTAAGTGAGTGCCCCTACGCCGTTGAGGCATTCAGAGCCGAGATAAGGGACTGGCTTAACGAGATGGAAGAGAAGCACCCTGGAACCAAGTACCAACTCCTAAGGAGCTATGATAAATTGTTCCCCTTACTTGCGAAAACCTACGCCAAGGAGGTAAAGCTAAACCGTTGTAAAATATGTGGCCAACCAACAAGTGGAGAGATCTGCAAAGCCTGCATGTTCAGGCTTCAAGTTCAGCAAAAAGCCAAGGAGAGGGGGTTTAACTTTAAACTAACTGCGGCAAAGGATTGAGTCAACTCAATTCACGTAGGGTATCTCGTATGATAATCGAGACTCCTATCCCTATTAAAGAGCTTGAGGATATTAAGAGGAAAAGTAAGGCAAATGTAATAGTGTTCCTTGTTGAAAAGGTTGAAAGAAACGGTATTATTCTAAATCGCGTTCAAATTTTAGGACCTAAGGAGGAGATAGAAAAGTTCATCAACACACTAAAACTGGCAAGAGCCGGAGGATAACACGTTACATGAGAAAACAGTTAAAATACCTACGCAGAACTCTTGAACAAAGCTGAAATGCAACATAACGGAGGGCCTTAAATGAGATCAAAAGTTGCTCTACTCGGGATATTTACATTTGCCTTTCTCCTACAACTCTTGACCTTTCCCCCTTGGAACACTCTGACATATGACGGAGCTCTGTATATATGTATAGCGAGAAGCCTAACCCAAGGAATAACAAACTTCACATACCAGGGGATTTATATGATGTATAGACCACCCCTTTACCCTTATACACTTTCTCTCTTCTTCCACTTCATTAATGATCCCCTCTTCCAGCTTAAAGTCGCTAGAATTATATCTGCAGTGTTCTTTGCAATGACCGCAACGTTAACATACAAATTTGCAGGGGAAATATTTGAGGGAAAGAACGTTGAAGGAATTCTAGCAACCTTGTTTTTCATTTTTAATGGACTAGCATTGACAATGGGAGGAAGAGAGCTAGTTCACAGTGAATTCACATTCTTCTATACACTAGCTGTATATCTCTTTTACACCGGAAGAAAGCTTAAAAAACCAAAGAGAATCTATGGAGCGTTTATATCCGCTGGCTTGGCTATATTAACAAGATACACAGGGCTTTCAATAGTTGGAGTTTTTCTGGCATATCTTTGGATTATAGACGATCTTAAGTGGGTAAGAAAAAAGGAATATTTAATTGGATTTTTCCTTCTGTTTCTAACACTACTCCCCTGGCTTTACATGGGGCACCTTTACTATGGAGGATTCCTGAGGCCTTTTGAAATAGCCAACAGAGTCGTCACTCTTGACAAGCCAACTTCAGTAGTTCAATTCTTATCCCTCCTAATAGAGGATGTCGGGATAGTTCTCCCAGTTCTTGCAGTCTTCGGATTACTGTTGTTGGAAAAAGATGAGAAAGGATGGTTGCTGATAAGTTGGGTTCTCGTTGGATTCGGAATGATAATGATGGTTATTCACAAAGAGACTAGATTCATAACATTTCTCTCCCCTGCCCTGGGAATACTTGTTGCATACTTCATTCATAAGGCATCGTTGTTGATCAATTTTTTCAGGAGAGATAAGATAAAACAGGAAGTAATTGCCATTGTTCTTGGAATTATCTTACTAATACCCATTGCACAGGCAGGTTTCTCTTTGAAGAACAGATGGAACTCTTTTGGAGTCTATGATTCCGAAGTTCTACTATTCGCTAGTAAGAATTATCCTGCATCCAGTATTCTCGTTTCCCCAAGTCTCTATACAATGGCAGGCTTCTACTATCCGGGAGCCAAAGTGGATATGATACTAAATAAGGAAGCCGTTAGGGACAAGATATTGAACGGATATTATGAAGTGGTAATCTATAAGGGAGAAGGTCCATATTTGAACCTTGTTAAAGAAAGATACAAGCTTGTCAAAGAATTCTATGGAGGAAAATTCAAGGTCTTCATAAAGGATTAGTTCTCCTTTTTTACATGCTCTATGATTGAAATTATTGACAATATTTCTCCATCCAATTCTCTAAGAACAGATTTTCCAAGATCCGTTATTCTGTAATATCTCCTTTCTCTACCACCAACCTCTGCCCAGTAATCTTCAACCAAACCATACTTCTTTAACCTCTTAAGCAGATCATATAGGGTTCCCTCACTTGGCACTATCTTACCTCCACTAACCTCCTCAAGCTCCTTTCTTATCCCATATCCGTGTATTTCTCCCTTTCTTTCAAGGAGCAATAAAATTAAATAAGCATATAAACCAGCTCTTATGTCTCTTTTGAACTTTTTGGCAACGTCTCTTTTCAAAATCACCACTCCACCTCCTCTTCGTCTTCCTTACCTTTCAAAGCCACTGGAACGGCAAAGAGAAGGATAACAAATGTCACAATGCCCAATACTCCCTCAGAAATTATCAAGACCTTAAACGCCATTTCCTGACTTATCAGTTTTGAGAGAGTATAGAACGACGCTAATGTATCGACCACTGCATGGGCTCCAATCACGCTTAGAAGAACCTTCCACGTTCCATTAGCCAATAGAATTGCAGTACCAACATGGAACAACAGAACCAAGTACCTTTCGGCCATTGTTAAGAGGGCTATTGTCAGTGGAACGTCCACATGAACTTTCATCCCTACGAGAGTCACATTAAGAGCAAGCATTAGAACCTCAGCTGTCCCAAATCCTAGCCCAACAGAGTAAGCGAAAGAATAACTCTTCCTCCTAACAAAGAAGAACTTTGACCCCTCTTGAAATAGAGCCGCTGTAAGTCCTATCCAAACGCTAGCCAATATAATTACCTTAATTCCCTTGGAAACTAGATCTGCATTAGACTTTATTCCAGTCCAAAGAAAAGGAACTTGTTGGATTATTCCCTGGGCAAATATAGCCAGGAAAAATAGAAATACACCAAGAATAAATTCGCCGGCTCTGATCTTCTTAAGTCCAAAGAGGAATAGTGTTAACCAAGCTAAAGCACCACCAAGGATTATCATTGGAGCAGGGTTCATTACTCCTCCCTCTCAACGACGACGGCAGTCCCATATGCATAAACCTCAGCCATACTAGAACCAACGTTCGAAGTTGCAAACCTAACATTCACAACGGCATTTGCTCCTAGCTCTTTTGCGTGAATTATCATTCTCTTTAGAGCCTCTTCCCTGGCCTGAGCCATCATCTGGGTGTACTCCTTTACTTCACCACCCTTAATGTTTCTTAGAAAGGCCATTATATCCCTTCCAAGATGTGTCGCCATAACTATTCCTCCCCTTGCTATTCCCTTAACTTCAACTATCCTATAGCCCGGGATCTCAGGAGTTGTCACAACCATTATCTCCATATGCACACCCCCATACCTCGGACGTAAATACATCGAAGTTCGAGGTATATTGGAGCTTCACATATAAAAACCTTTCTCTCTTAATCCTGGTACAATCTGTATTTTATTGGGAAGTGCTTCGAAAGACCTATATACCAAGGTATGAAAACTTCCTCTTTCCCCTCTTCTATAGCCCTCACTATCCTCATCGCAACATCCTTAGGATCTAAAGATCCTCTCGGAGCATTTCCTTTCCAAAAATCAGTATTTACTTGCTTGGGATAAACCCTGAGAACCTTAATTCCTCTCTCCTTCAATTCACTCGATAGTATAGTTGCAAGATAGTGAAGAGCCGATTTGGAAGCTCCATACGCGGGCATATCAAGTGTTTTCACAAATGCAGCACCACTTATCACAAAAACAACCGTAGAGCCCTTCTTTAGATTGCCCAGCAACTCCTTTGTTAAAACTACAGGGGATATTGTGTTAACTCTGAAAATCTCTTCAATTTCATCCCATGTATGCTGGAGAAGAGGCTTAACTATCCCAAAACCAGCATTATTAATCATGATATCTATTTTCTTTTCCCCCAAAGCTTCTCTAACTTTAATTATTCCTTCAAACCTCGAAAGATCGGCAACTATGTGAGTGTATCTCTCGCCTAGGGAAACTTCCCTCCTACTCACGCCAATAACTTCAAACCCCTTATTGAGGAATATTCTAGCCAATTCTAGCCCTATTCCAGAAGATGAACCTGTTATCAGGACAATCATCTCCTTTCCCCATATAATTCTCTAGCACATGTAGTTAAAAACATCTGGACAATACTTAATAGGAGGCAACTCAAGGGCTCCGAGGGATGGGTGTGTAAAATGGATGTAGTGGATGCCATTGTAGAAGGGATAAGGCTCGCGGTAACTAAAATTCCCGAAGATGTCATTGATGCATTGAAAAGTGCATATGAAAAGGAAGAAAGTGACGTTGCTAGGTATAATTTAGAACTTATTCTTAGAGCAATAGAGATATCTAGAGAAAATTCAATCCCAGTCTGTCAAGATACTGGGACACCCATATTTTTTGTCAAAGTTGGAGAAGATTTCACTGTAAAGGAGCTATCAAGAGCAATAAAGGAAGCCGTAAACAGGGCTACCGAAGAAATTCCCCTCAGACCAAACGCAATATCCCTCCTCACTGGCAAGGTCATAGGAAATTCCCCTGAGATACACTTTGAGGAGGGGAGAACTACTAGGATATCAATACTAATGAAGGGAGGAGGAAGTGAAAACTGTTCTTCCCTCTTCACTCTAACACCTGCCCAAGGGTTTGAAGGAGTCAAAGAGGAAGTCATCAAAAGAGTTAGGAAATGCGGGGGAAAACCTTGCCCTCCTGTAATATTGGGAATAGGAATCGCAAGTCCAGCTGAAAAGGCAATGAGGCTCGCAAAGATTGCTCTCCTCAGGAAAATCGGAGAAAGAAGCAAACACAAAATGATAGCCAATCTCGAAAGAGAGATACTTAGAGAAGTAAACTCCCTTGGAATTGGACCAATGGGGCTTGGAGGGAAAACAACGGCCTTAGATGTTAAAATCGAAGTAGAAACTAGGCATCCTGCAAGCTTTATTGCAGCCCTTTCAGTTCAGTGTTGGGCCCACAGAAGGGCCTTTATAGAGTTCACAGATGGGGGTGTTAGGATTTGGCAATAAAGCTTACCACACCTCTAGACATTGAGGATGTCCTTAAGCTGAAAGTTGGGGATAGAGTACTCCTAAGTGGAACTATATATACAGCTAGAGACCTTGCCCACAAGAGATTTCTTACGAAGGGATTCCCATTTAATCCCGAAGGTGCCGTTATATACCACTGCGGGCCTTTGGTTAAGAATACAACGATAATATCAGCAGGCCCAACCACGAGTGCTAGGATGAATCCCTATTTAGAGTCTATATTTAGGGCCGGTGTAAGAGGTGTCATCGGAAAGGGCGGCATGAAGGTCGAGCCCTTTAAAGGAAGAGCTGTATATTTTGCATTCCCTGGAGGAGCAGGAAGTCTGGCGAGAGAGTTTATTGTCAGAATAAGAAACGTATACTGGAGAGATCTTGGAATGGCAGATGCCGTTTGGGAACTTGAGGTTCGGAACATGCCCCTTTTGGTAGCTATAGATGCCCATGGAAGATCGCTGTATAGAGAACCGTGAGTATAAAAGCGACGATAAGGTAGGGAATTGAATACCTATGAAAATCTCTCATGCTTATATTTCCGATCCTCACAGCTATTAAATTCGCCAGAGAGCCTATCACAATCCCATTACCACCAAGGTTCACTCCTAAAAGAAGGGGAATAGGATCAAGAGAACCAACCAGCATTACAGTCGCTGGAACATTGCTCACAAGCTGGCTAAGACCGAGAGAAAGTAAGAAGGATTGAAGGAACCCTTTGGGCTTTGGAACCGGGAGAAGAGCTGAGAGAGCTCCAAAGTCCATAAAAATAAAGACAAAAGTCAGAGCCAAAAAGATGTCAAATGCAAACAAAACCTCTCTGCCCAATGCCAGGTAAGAGAACAGCGTTAATATGAAAGCATAAACCTCAAGGTTGAATTTAGATAGGAGTATATTCATCCCAAGAAGGGTTGTGGAGAGAACAAACAGCCTCTTATTAACCGCTACCATGGGTATCTCCACAACTTCAATCCTGCCCTTCTCAGGTATTACAATGGCAAGTAAGGGAAGCATCCAAAGGATCATATAAGGGAGCATTATCCTAATAAAATCTAAGAACGGGATTTGATAGAACTTCCATATTATTACATTCTGGGGGTTTCCTACGGGAGTTAAAGAAGAGCCGACATTAGCTGATATTGTTAAAACGATTACAAGCTTGCTAAGATCAATTGGGAAAATTCTCGCCAATGTAACAGCCAATGGAATGAAGACAAGCATCGCCGTATCGTTCATTATTATTGGAGACGAAAGCAACACAGAGACTACAAGAAGGAAATAAAGCCTCCTAAATGACCCTTTAGAAAAATGAACTATATATATTGCTAAGTTAGTGAATGCACCGGAAAGCTCTATCCCCTTTGAAGCCATTATAAGAGAAATTATCAAGAGAACACTCTTCCAGTCAATAAAGGAGAGCAGAACCTTAAATGAGAAGCCAAAGAAAGGTAAAACTAACCAGATTGTGACCAAGATAAATAAAAACCATTCTCTCTTTATTAGCTCTTTCACGTTCACGAGCTTCGTTGTGAATTACCTCTTTTAGGTTTTAACTGTTACAGCCTTCTCCTGATCTCCTCAGTTAATGGATAATCAGGAACTATACTTCTTCCATCCTCGGAAACTTTGACATGAAGAACTATAAAGCTCTCCCACGCAACAGGAACCACCCAGCTTCTTTCTGGTTTCCTAAATTCACAGGCCTGAAGAGGCTTTAGTGCCCTCAATACACCCTCAACTGCATTCATCACATCCTCAATGTTAACATCTCCTTGGAAATGAACAGGGTATCCCTTTGGAGAAGGCTTCATAGTCATTGGGTCAAAATGCATCCTATCGACAGCAAAGTCCATATATAGAATAGGAACGTCAATGTGAAGGCCCTCGGGGGTTCTATGGACTATTGGCCTTCCCACCCTCATAAGGGGAATTGCATTCTCGACAGTTTGTATTGCTCTCCGGGCATTTTCAACGTCCAGCATATATGGTATACTTCCAAAGTAACATAAAAGACTATCTACTTCCCTCCCACTTTCTGAGGCTCTCCTTCAAAGCTTCCCTAACAGCTTTCCCAATAGAAATACCAAGTTTGGTTGCTGTACCAGCCCATTCTATGTCCCCCATAGGGGCAAATACTCCAATGCCATCGCTAGTCGTTCCCGTCGCATTGTAGCCAAGTTTGAGAAGAACGTAGGTTTTAGCCTCGGTAGCACTGACCTCCTCCCCGCCCTGAAGGGCGAGGGTTCCAGCGAGTTAACCCCTCGCTATGGGTGGGGAGGTTTGAGGGGCTTCATTAAAGCTCAACTCAAAGCGAGCTTTCAGCCCCTCCGGCCGGGTCTCCGGCCAATTACCCCTACCTGCCGTTAAACCCGGCAGGCTCGGGGTTATCGTCCTCACAACCTTCTTCAAAATGTTAAAAGCACCAACTAAATCAGCATTCATTACAACGCCCTCCCCGTGGCACTTAAACAAACCCCTAAAGATTCTCCCATTCGAGTGGCGTTGGCCACAGAGAGGGCAGGTTTGTGAAGTGAAAGCCTCATCCACTAAGACAACTTGAATACCATACTCCTCAGCCACTTCCTTCAAGCGTTTAATAACATAGTTAAAACGCCAAACGTGGGAGAGGAGGAAATTCTGTTTTTCACCCCTTTCAGAGTTTCTACTGATGCCCTTGGGGTATCCGATGACAATCTTCGAAACCCCGAGCTCGTAGAGCCTCTTAACAGTCTGTCTCACCACAGTATTGATGTAATGTTTGGCTTGGAGTTTCGCCTTCTCGTGCATTTTCCTTAGCTTCCTACTTGTTTTAGTCCCAGACTTGTTTAGTTTTGACTGGTAATCGGCAACCCTCTTCCGCCAGTAAAAAGCTATTGCCTTCAGAGGGCGACCATTCACGAGGAAGCTTTCCCCATTCTCTACATAAACAGCCATCAGATTGTTTATTCCTAAATCAATTCCAGCCGTGAGGTTTCCCTTTGGCTTCCTCGGAAGTTTAATCCACTCCTCGCCCTCGAGTTTTTCCTCAACGGTGAAACTAACGTGAGCATACCATTTGCGTTTAACTTCGTCATACTGGATTTCCAAGCGCCCCTGCTTGCCCTTAAAGTGAACCCTCCCCTTGAACTGGATTCTCAACCTCCCGAATTTACCGAGTCTTCTCAGCTCCAGAACGTTCCCCTCAATCCGATACTGGTCATTCCTGAGGGGAATAATGAATAACTTTCCACCGTTTTCTCCCTTGATGAATTTTGGAGGGTTAAGCTTGAACCACTCAGGCAATTCCCCAGACTTTTTCTTCCTATTGAGTGAGAAGAATGAACGCCAAGCCTCCGCATTCTTCCTCGCCAACTGCTGGACTATTGAGCCACCAACCCAGTCCTTAAAGGCGTGGTACGCCTCCTTTTCTGTGGTGGCAAAGTCTATCACGCCGAACTCCTTGAACTGTTTTAACCTCTCATAATTAAGCTTATTCCAGATTACTGCTGATGCTTGAGCTAATTCGAGTAGGATTCTTTCCTGCTCTTTTGAGGGCTGGAGTTTTACCGTTACTGTCCGCTTCATTTCTCCTCCCGTTCAACTTTTTCAATCCAGAGTTTTTAGGCCCCCTCTGTACGGTGCATTGCTTAAGGCCAATAAAGGAACTTCAAAATATTTAATAAAATAAGAAAACATGTAATCCCCCCTTAGTACAATAGCGCCAGCAATAAAATTATAGATGGAAAAAGCATTACTTATGCGCGAAGATGGCAATGACTTTTTCTCCTTCAATCTTGTCAATTCTCACAAAGCCAAACCTTTCAAACTGTACTATCTCATCAACTTTGACATTTGCATCTTTTTCCAAGAGGCCTCTCCTAATAATCAACTCATCCCCCTGTGGAACTATAACCTCACAAGGTCTTCCCTCTGTAACCCAGTGAATCATTCTCCACTTGTTTTCTTTGGCTATCTCGTACTCATAGCTATGGAACTTAGCCCTTATGGAATCTTCGGTTACTTCTAGCACTTCAACGTTGAAGAGATCCTTAAGCCTAACAAATCCTCCTGGCTTCAGAAGATTTAGATCATCCTTTGAAACATATATTGGCTTATCTGGAGAGAATTTAAGAACCCTATATCCCCTCTCTGGATGGTCTGGATGAAGGGGGATCTTAGCTTCGAATTCGGTGGCATTTTCTACATACATTGGTATTGGATCCGCGACAAAGAAGTATCTATTTGCTACGGGGTCTACAAGTTTCCTATTTATTGCAGCTAAGTTATCCCAGCTTATTGTAGCGTCGCTCTTCTTGAGGCCAACTTCTATTATTAACTCCCTTATGGCCTCGGGAAGTATACCTCTCCTTCTTAATGCCCTTATTGTGCCAAGCCTTGGATCATCCCATCCAAGGTATTTTCCTTCTTCTATTCCTTTCCTTGTCTTTGACTTGCTCAGAATAACACCCTCAATGCTTAACCTTCCATGGTGAACCGTTACCGGGTACTCCCAACCCAAGTATTCGTAAATATACCGTTGTCTAGTTTCATTCTCTGCATGTTCTTGTCCTCTGAATATGTGGGTGACTCCTAGTTCGTGGTCATCTATAGCAGAGGCAAAGTTATAGAGGGGCCACACCCTGTATTTATTTCCAGTTCTTGGATGGTTCGGATTGTCTATTATCCTAAGGGCAGGCCAATCTCTAACCGCTGGATTTGGATGATCTAAGTCCGTCTTTATTCTAACCACTGCCTCTCCTTCTTTGTACTCCCCGTTTAGCATCTTCTTCCATCTTTCGAGCTGAACTTCCACTGGTTCATCCCTGTGCGGACAGGGGATTCCCTTATCACGAAGTTCCCTGAACTTCTCAGGCGGACAGGTGCAGACATAAGCCTTTCCCATTCTTATAAGCTTCTCAGCGTAGGTATAGTATATCTCCAGCCTATCACTAGCATATACTATCTCATCGGGTTCTATACCTAGCCACTTAAGGTCTTCTATTATCATTTCATAGAAGATTGGCTCGGGTCTCTTCACCTTTGGATCTGTATCATCAAACCTTAGGATGAATTTTCCACCGTACATTTTAGCGTATTCATAACTTAAAATTGCTGCCCTTGCATTTCCTAAGTGGAATGCACCGTCAGGGTTCGGTGCAAAGCGCGTAACGACCTTACCCTTTTCTGCCTTCGGAAGAGGTGGAAGACCCTTCTTTTCTTCTCTCTTCTCTGCCTTCTTTTCAAAATATTCAGGATAGATTTCTCTGAGCCTTTTAATCTGCTCATCTATGCTCATCCTATTAACGTTCTCAACAACCTCGTTTACTATTGGAACTATCTCCCTTGCCTTTGGTCTCAATTCTGGATTCTCACCAAGTATTTTACCTATAACTGCCTTTGGATTAGCTTTACCATCGTGCTCTATCGCATTTATCAATGCGTACTTCAGTGCTATCCTCTCAACATCCATAATCGCCACCTAAAGTTTTGGGGGTTTATGCGAATATAAATCTTCGCCGAAGTTTTAGAAACGAAAGGTTAATAAAATTTTAAGAGAACTATAAACTGGGTGAGTGAAGATGGTTCACGAGTACATTAAGGAGAGGATGAAGGAGTTCTCAAAAGAAGAGAAGGAGAGGAGATACAAGTACCTCGGAAAAGAGGTTATAGATGTTGGAGATCCAGGACTGGACAGCATACCAGAGTTCTACGGAATAGCCAACGCTATATGGAGAGATTGGAAAAACGGTGAGATAAGCACTAAAACGGCAATCGGAAGATTAGCTCTCCTCAAGTTACTAACATACAAGAGCAAGAATAAGAAGATAAAGGACATTCCAGAAGAGGAGCTTGAGGAAGTTAGAAAGTTCATAGACTACGTAATCCAGGTTATCGAAAACGAAAGCAGAAGAGGTCAGCGATAGCTGGTTTCATCACGCTTCAGTCCCGAAACCGGTCATCATCCCAAACATTTAGAAATGCACGTTCATTTAAACTTTTCTTGTTAAGATTGCTCTACAAAACCTGAGGTTTTAAACTCCAACATTTTTATGTTCTGCTCAAATAGTGAGTTGGGTGGTTCAATGAATCCCATGGCAAAGGCGTTTGAGGAGGCTAAAAAGAATCCAAGGTTAAGGAAAAAGCTAAACATATTGCCATGAACAGGGAAATAATGAAAAAGGAGCTCGAGATGCTGTTCACCTAGTATAAAAGGACATCATGAAGATCCCGAGTATCAGACAAACTATCCAGACTACGGCAGATTTTGCTATATATCCCTTTTCTTCTTCGCTAATACCAATTATCCCAACCTTAACTATAAGTGCTGGTAGGTACAGAACCAGGGAGGGAATTAAAATTAGAGCTAGGAGAGCAGCAACTCCACTTCCTTGAATTCCACTTGTCTTAGCAGCACTTCCTAGAATACCTGTTGTAATAGAGCCAAAAACTGGCAAAACTGCTAAGAGATAAAGCAACTTCATTCCACTCACCGTTAATATAAATTTGAAAAAATTAAACATAAAACTTTAATAACATTTCTTAAACCTTTGGTTATACTTTACTATGTGCAACTCTAGTTCCCCAAAAAGCAACTTCTCTTCCTGGCTTTAAATCGTTAGAGTACAGAATATCCGAGTACTCACCCCTAGATACAAAGTAGATTTTCATTCTTTCAAGCTTCTTAACGCCAGCTATCACCATTTTACTCTTAAGCTCTTCACTTCTAATGAACCTTATTATAGCCGTAAATCTTTCCTCGGTTTGCATATCCATTAATGTTCCTATGTACGTCGACGGCTCCCCATATGCTATTCCAAAAACATCGATTCCTTCAGGCTTTTCCATATCAAAATCTGCCTTTTCTGTATGGAATTCAAACACTCCTCTAGCTATCTCTGGACTCGATGTAACAAAGTTTTCTATGGCTATCCCATCCCTAACATTATATACATCAAACCTCCTAACGAACATCAAATTCCTAAGTTTTTTCGAAAAGAATATTAACTTTTTGGAAATTTTCTTGAACATGTTCCAAAAAAGTAACTAAATAAAACTTCTAAGGTTAACAGAATTCTGGTGGGCCCGCGGGGATTTGAACCCCGGACCTCCGCCTTGTGAGGGCGGCGTCATAACCAGTCTAGACCACGGGCCCATTCTCAATTCCGATGATGAAGGGTGGGTATTTAAGAATTTCGAAAGTTAATGAAGCGAAAGCCATTTATACATACTTTTGTCAATTGCCCATTGGGGGAAAGTAATGAATCAACTCGAGGCCATGAAAGAAAAACTCAAGGTCATTAGAATGCTTAGAGTTCTAAAGAAAACCTATACATACGAGGAGCTTTCAAAAATCACTGGTCTCCCAATTACAGTTCTCAACAGATACGTAAGGGGAAAAGTTTTACCAAGTGTTGAGAGGGCGAGAGAACTTACCGAAAAGCTTTCTCCGTACATAAACCTCGAGGATGAAGTAAAGAGGAGGCTAAAGTATGACTCATTTGGGTTCTTTGACACTATGAGCGTTTTGAGTGACACAAATCTCCTTGCTCTTATAGCTGAAGAAGTTGCCTTGAGATACATAAAAACGGGTGTAAGTAAGGTTCTAACGGCCGCAACTGATGGAATTCCCCTAGCAGTTCATATTGCCAATGAGCTTGGAATAGACGTTGTATACGCAAAGAAGAAAAAAGAAGTTGGGGTTACAAAGTTTTACGAGGTCAACTATGTTCCGAGTGCCTCGGGAAGTATAACCACGCTGTATTTACCTGCATGGGCATTAAAGAGAGGGGAGAGAGTTCTGATAGTGGATGACGTCATAAGAAGTGGGGAGACTCAGAGAGCATTGCTAGAACTTTGTAGACAGGCGGATGCAACTCCCGTTGGGATGTTCTTCCTCATAAGCGTTGGGGATGTAATTGACAAACTCAGGGAGGAGTATAACATTCCAGTAGATGCACTTGTTAGGCTCTAAGGCTCGAGTCTAAAATCTTCCTTTACTATTTCCAGCGCAACATGAGTGTTTGTTTTTTCAACGCCATCTATACTTAAAACACTCTTTACGAATCTGTTCATATCTTCCCTATTCCTAAATTTTGCAACGACTATTATGTCATACTCTCCAGTTACATCATACACACAAGTTACGTGTTTATCTTTCGCTATTATTCTCTCTATTTCCCTAATTTTCTTTCCTTGGGCTTTTATTCCTATTATCGTTGTTAATTCGTAACCTATGACCTCATAGTTTAGCTTTACAGTAAAACCCTGGATAATTCCCGAATCTTCAAGCTTCTTTATTCTATTGTAAATCGTTCCAACAGCTACATTTAATTCCTTGGCTATTTCTCTATACGACGTTCTTGAGTCCCTTAGTAAAATGCTGAGTATTTTCCTGTCCAAATCGTCTAGCTCCATATTCCCCACCCATTTCCTTGATAACTTCACCAAAGTACTTTGGGATTATCTCCTCTATAGGCTCACCATCAGGATGATTTATTCCTGGGCAGATTTTATCTCTCTTCACATATATTTCAAGTTTCTCCCCATGCTTCACTAACACGAAAGGATAGAGCTTACATGCCAGAGGTCTATGTTCATATATGGTACACTTTTTCGTTTCTGGGTCGAGGAAGACACAAGCATCGTCAAAAGGCCTCTTTCTCATTCCGTAACCCAGGAATTTTGGACCTCTATAGAACATTTTTGTGAAGTCCACAAAGTATTCTTCATCGTATCCAAGAGCTTTTATCCTCTCAATGTCCTCCTCTCTAAGAGGGATGTCATTTTCTATACAACATCTTGCACAGTACTCTATACACTTAAACCTGAAATCCTTTTTAATTACCTCAAGTTCCCCTGTTTTGACGTTTAATACCGCTATCAGCTCCTTCTCCATTAATCTCACCATTAATAAGAGCTTGCAATTAGGGTTTCACTTATTTCTATTCCAGGGATTTTTCTTAGAACTGAATCATGGAATTCATCGAGTGCTTTTATACCATCAACAGATATCCTTAAGATTATATCATAGTCACCATAAACCTTGTATATTTCTTTAACTTCTGGCCTTTCCTTAAGTTTTCTATAGACCTCTTCCTCCCGTCCAGGATGGATTACTAAGAGTATGAACACATCCATCACATACCAAACCTCCTTGCAAGCCTTGCAAGTTGTCTTTTGTTCATGCTCTTGAAAAATTTCTTCATCTGCTTATACTGATTTAATAATTCCCTAACGTCTCTTATTGAAGTTCCGGAACCCCTAGCTATCCTTTTAATCCTTGAGTAGTTGATTATATCAGGATTCATAAGTTCCTCCTCAGTCATAGAATCCATGATGACTTTGAATTTCCTTAACCTTTCTTCTCCAACTGAGATAAGCTCGTCAGGCAGTGAATAGCCAAGCCCAGGGATCATCCTGAGGATTTGCTTAAGGGGGCCCATTTTCCTCATAGCCTCTAACTGGGCGTACATGTCCTTGAGAGTGAACTTGCCTTTTAGGAATCTTTCAACGTCCTCCTCACTGAGTTCAATTTCCTTTTCAACTTCTTTAAACTTCTCAAGCAATCCTTGAATGTCTCCAAGGCCTAAAAGCCTTGAAACAAATCTTGCGGGATCAAATGGCTCTAAGTCATCTATCTTTTCTCCAACACCAATAAACTTTATTGGAGCCCCAGTTGCGGCTACTGCGGATAAAGCACCACCACCCTTAGCACTACCATCCAGCTTTGTCACGATTATTGATCCTATTGGAGTTGCTTCTTTGAATGCTAAAGCCTGATTGTAAGCCTGCTGTCCAATCGTTCCATCTATGACCAATATAACTTCATGGGGATTTATCGCCTCACTTATCTGCCTCATCTCCTCTATTAGATCTTTCTCTTCCTTGTGTCTTCCAGCGGTATCTACTATTATTAGGTCAACTCCCTTTGACTTGAAATGTTCAACTCCCTCTTTGGCAAGCTTTATTGCATCTTTTTCTTTAGGATCCCCAAAGACTTCTATGTGATAAGGATCAAGTAGTTGCTTCAGCTGGTGATATGCCCCTGGTCTCCAAGTGTCAGAACATACGACGCCAACTTTATAGCCCCTCTTTTGGAAGTACCTCGCAAGCTTTGCGACTGTCGTTGTTTTACCGCTTCCCTGAATTCCGACCATTAG
The DNA here is from genome assembly GCF_000263735.1 of Pyrococcus sp. ST04. Taxonomy (NCBI): domain Archaea; kingdom Methanobacteriati; phylum Methanobacteriota; class Thermococci; order Thermococcales; family Thermococcaceae; genus Pyrococcus; species Pyrococcus sp. ST04. The sequence continues at coordinate 1,561,377 of NC_017946.1, forward strand.
TAAAATTGTGGGCTTCGCCCTTATCTCTATAGGTCTTGCCTCGGTGCCGAGTAGCTTTGTTAGCTCCTCATAAACTATCTTTATTATGTGTTCTTTCCTTGATATTCCAGCAGGAGGCTTTTCCTCTAGGGCTCTTCTTTGGATTTCTTTTGTGAGCTTTAAAACTAATCTAACGTTAACGTCAGCCTGAATCAGAGCCCTTTGAATATCCCTAACAACTTCCTTAATTAGTGCTTCATCAACACTCCCCGCTCTCGCTATCTTCTTAAGGGCATTGCTGAGTGCCTTACCTAATGTGTCTAGAACCATTTCTCTTCACCAACCAATTTATTGAGAGAAGTGTGGGCTTATAAAAGCTCGTGCTCCACTAAGGCCACAATGTCCTTGTGAACATCTTCTATGCTGGCCATTGCATTAACTATTTTCATCTCCGGAAACATCTCAGCAAGTTTGAGATAGTTCTGCCTTACTCTTTTCTGAAGTTCCACAAGCTTATCAAATTCCGTCGCACCACCTCTAACTTTTATTCGCCTTATGCTTTCCTTAGTTGGAAGATCCAGAAGGATAGCGAGATTTGGCCTTATTGCAAACTCATTAATCTTAATAAGCCATTCAAGGCTAAGCCCTCTGGCCCACTGATAGGCGAGGGAAGAGTAAAAATACCTGTCACATATTACAACCTTTCCCTCTTGAAGGGCTGGCTCGATAACCCTTTTGACGTGTTCTGCCCTATCAGCGGCAAAGAGCAGGGCTTCAGTTTCATAACTGACCCTTGAGCCATCTATTATTCCTCCTTCAACGATTAACTTCCTTATAATTTTCCCCAAATCACTATCTGTTGGCTCTTTGGTCAAAACTACCTCGTATCCTCTCTCTTCAAACCACTCTGCAAGGAGTTTGGCCTGAGTACTCTTTCCTGAACCATCAATGCCTTCAAACACTATAAAGATACCACTCATTTGAATCACCAGAATGAAAAGTACAAAAGAATGCTAGAGCCTCTTGAGATAATCTAAGAACTTCCAGAGACTGTTGAACTCCTCTACCTCCCCATCTTTATATACTTCTACAACTCCGTCCGGCCTAAACCTGAGACCAAAATCATAATTCCCCTTTGTCAGCTTCTGCACGAATACTTCCTTGGGCTTTGGAGGGAGGTAACTTGTCATCATATCATTCATTAGTTCAACTTCAAATCCAAATCTTTCACTGAGTCTTGGGAAAAGGAGAACGGCTGGAGTGTTCATACAATCAACTAATGCCTTCCCTTCTATTTTGAAGTCGTAGTGCTTGAATAACTCATGCAACATGTCATCAAGCGCGTTAGGATAGTAAACAGTAGCACCTATGTCATTAGGAGGAGCCTCAACAAACGCTCTGTTGTTTAATATGGCATTAACTTCATCAACTTCAAGCCCGCTGATTTCAACCCTAACTCCTCCATAGTAATACACATAGGCGAATGGGTAGCCTTTTTTCTTTGCAAAGTCCCTAAGTGCTATTAGAGGTATTAATCTAACGTCCATAATAGTAGAGCCTGTGCTAACTATTCCCACAACCAATGCTCTTTTGCCGTATCTTGAAATTGCTCTACCATCTCTTCCCACAACAATAGTTCCTTGAGCGGCTGTTCCTATTGCTCTTCCAAGGAGCGCGAGCTCCTCAGGGTTAAATTTTTCTGACTTATATAATTCCATTCACTCCACCCCCTCAATCAGGTAGTATAATGCTCTCTTTCCCAACTCTTGAGTCAGCCCAAATTTTAACATTCGCTCCAATTTTGCTATATTCTTCTATAATAGAGTTATCCCCTATAACGCTACCCGGCTCAATTACTACTCCTTTTCCAATATATACGTTTTCACCAATTATTGCCTCCCTAATTTCTGCTCCCTCTTCTATTACAACATTGGAAAATATTACAGACCTCTCAATCCTAACATTTCTCCCGACCTCTACATTGTCCCCCAACACTGCAAAGCCCACTATATTTGGCCTTCTAAGGATGCATCGACTCCCAGTAAAGAGGCTACCTCCCTTCTCAATATTCCCTTTTAAGGAACCAACATTTATCTGAGGCAGCTTAAGCTTCCCTGCGAAAACATCTTCAGTTGCCTGAAGATATGTTGAAGGTCTTCCAACATCGTTCCAATATTCATCAAAAGGAAATCCATATATTGGTATTCCTTCCTTAAGCATCTTTGGGAATAAGTTTAGTGAAAAGTCATAATTTTCGCCTTTAGGTATCAAATCAAATATATCAGGCTCAAAAACGTAAATTCCAGCATTAACTAAATTACTTGGAGCCTCTTCTCTTTTTGGCTTCTCTTTAAAATAGAGGATTTTATTATCTTTATCCAAAACGGCAACTCCATAATGACTTGGATCCTCGACTTTCGTCAAAGCCATTGTAGCTATACCACCTTTCTTCTTGTGAAATTCTAATAAAGCTTTAAAGTTCAAATTCGTCAAAATGTCACTCGATGCAACAATGAACGTGTCATCTATGAAATGCTCTGCCTTTTTGAGTGCACCAGCTGTTCCTAGTTTAATATTTTCCCCATTAGAATACTTTATTTCAATTCCGAACCTTTCACCATTGCCAAAGTATTCGAATATTTTCTCTTTCAGGTAGCCAACAAGTATTATCACCTCTTCTATACCAATGTCTACAAGGCTTTGAAGGATATATTCCATTAGGGGCTTATTGAAGAAAGGCATCATCGGTTTTGGCCTATATATAGTCAAGGGAAGAAGTCTCGTTCCCTTTCCACCCGCTAGTAATACTGCCTGCATAGTTCACTCCCAAAATTCTAATGAATTTTTCCTTATTAAATAATTGCGGTCTTAAATTTAGAGAAAAGAAGGAAGAAAACTATTCGGCAAAGGTTATCACCTTAAGGTGAATTGGCCTCCTGACAACATTAGCTTTTTTAGCTCCAATAAGGTACCTAACACCCTTCTCACTAACAACATCTATCAGTCTCTGGGTTATTATACCATTGAACACTATCGCATAGACCGATTCATTTTCTTCAATTGCACTTAGCAGATCTCTTGTATGTACCTCACTTATGACATTCTTGTTTTCATCGAGCAATAGTGCAATTGGATCTGAAGAATTCTTAACTTTCTCAATAAATGGTTCAAATTCTTTATAATTTGGCTGAAGAACTTTTAGTGGTTTAACTATTTTTTCATTTGCTTTCACAACCGTTCTTTGCTGAGTTATTTGCTTATTCTCCTCCTTCTGTTCTTCTGTTTCCTTTATTTCAGTTTCTTTCTCTCGCTCCTTAACTATCTCATAGAAACTTTTGCCCTTGTTGAATAGTTCATTCATAACTTGCTCGGCAGGAACCTTGCTTCTTAGGGCCTTAATTATTTCCTTCTTTGTTAACTCCTCAACCTCCTTGCCCTCGGGAGCCCTCGCTACATAGTCTATGTCAGCAACCTGGAGAAGTTCTTTGAGTATCAGCTCTCCACCCCTATCACCATCAGTAAACGCTGTAACTATCCTTTCCTTACTGAGCCTAATTATAGTTTCTGGAATTGAAGTTCCCTCAACAGCTATTGCATTCTTTATACCATGCCTTAGCAAGTTTAGAACATCCGCTCTGCCCTCAACTACTATTATTGAGTCAGAGAACGGGACATGAGGACCTGCAGGGAGCTTTTCGGGACCGTATTCAATGAGCTCCATTTCTCTTACGGCCTTCCTTACCTCCTCGACGAGTTCCTGAGTCTCTGGAATCTCTTCCTCCATGAGGGTTTCGAGGATTTCCTTGGCCCTCTCTATGATGTATTTCCTCTTTGTTGCCCTAACATCTTCTATTTTTATTACCCTGATTTTTGCCTCACAGGGCCCTACCCTGTCAATTGTTTCAAGTGCTGCAGCTATTATTGCAGTTTCCACCCTGTCCAAGCTTGAAGGGACGAGAATTGTTCCATAAGTTTTACCTGCTTTTGTGTGAACTTCAACTTTTATTCTTCCAATTCTTCCAGTTTTTTGAAGCTCTCTTAGATCTAGGTCGTCTCCCAGTAATCCCTCAGTTTGACCGAATATTGCTCCAACAACGTCAGGCCTTTCAACGACACCATTAGCCTCAAATTCAGCGTGAATTATGTATTTTGTAGTCCCAAAATCATCTTTTCCTGCCATAACACCACCCTCTTTTAATTTTTCGAATCTCTGCTTTTCAGATAGGATATGCTGAAGTATCGTTCGTTTTCTTTTCATTAAATCCCCTCCTCGGGGGGCCAGAAACGGAGACTCAGGCTCTCCCACAGGGAGTATAAATCTTCTATTCCTTTTGCATCTTTCATCGCAATGAACTTAAGTTCTCTCCTGGTTTCAATGTCTACCTTAGTTAAACCTTCAAGGAGGGAATGCAATTTCTTAGCCAATTGCTCTCCCGTGTTATCAAAGTCTGTGAGGATCATTACTTCTTCGTATTCAGATGCCATTAGTGCAATATCTGCAAGGGATGAGCGGGAGAGCCTGAGTATCTCCGTTCGGACCCCCAATTTCCTCAGGGATTCCTCATCTCGCTTTCCTTCGACGATTATTAGGCCCGTAAACTCTCGCAGTTTTTCGATTATCCTTTCAAATCTGTCAATATTTTCGGGGTACATAGCCCCGTCAAGTAGTAAGGCTAACTTGAGAGTTATAAGTTTAGCGATTAACAAACCTCCTTAATTCTCCCATGGTAAGTGAAAGGCTCTTCATAGAATTCTTCAATTAGCCTCTGTAACTTCCTCGATATCTGAATTTGAACTCCCCACGAACCTTCGATTTTTCCTTCAGCAGCCATTCTACCCAAGAACTTCTTCATTTCCTCACTAAGAGGGGAAGGTTTACACCTAGCCCAGGGGGTTCCGGGGAGGGGCATAAAGTAATGAGCCCTAACTTTTCCACCTTTCCTCATTATCCATTTCATAAGCTCTATACTTTTTCTCTGGCTCTCAAAGCTTTCTCCAGGAAGACCCACTATAAAATCAACAACAGGCTCAAGCCCATATTCAAGAGCAAGCTCAACAGCATTCATAACATGTTCAACCTTGTGCAACCTATGCATTGCCCTAAGCATCGCATCATCTCCACTTTGGGCCCCTATAGCAAGTCTTCTAGTGTCTGTATATTCGATAAGTAACTCAACGGTTTCCTTAGTAACAAATTCTGGTCTAACCTCACTTGGAAAAGTTCCATAAAACAGCCTTCTACCCTCCTTTCTTAGAGGTTGAAGAGCTTTAAGTAGAGCCTCCAGCTTTTCTATTTTCAGTATAGCACCAGGACTTCCATAAGCAAAGGCGTTGGGTGTTATGTACCTCATGTCCTTCATACGCCGAGAGTACTTGACGATTTGATCTATTGGCCTGTGCCTCATTCTAAACCCCTTGGCGTAAGGAGTTTGACAGTAATAGCAACCAAAGGGGCAGCCCCTACTAATTTCCATTGGAGATATCAACCTAAGTCCTTCCGGATAGGGTGGGAACCTCCAGAAGTCCTCAACTTTTGCAAATCCCGTAAAAACGAATTCACTTCCAAGATAAAAGGCGAGACCTTTAATTTTCTCCAGATATCTACCAACCTTGTATTCTTTCCTCTTCAACTCCGTTAGAAGATTAAAGAGTACCTCTTCACCTTCTCCAATAACTGCAATGTCAAACCCCAAAATTCTCAACGTGTGCCTAGGCATTGCCATTGCATGGTAGCCACCTGCAACAAATATTGAGTCGAGTTTACTCTTTAGAAAATCAAGTTCCCTCTTAACTTCTTCAACCTCCTGAGAATAAAAGGAATAAAGAACAACTTTGGGCCTAGCTCTCACTATCTCTTCCAAACTCTTGGTTACAAGGATATCTGACAAGTCATAGCCCTGGCTCTCCAATGCAGCAAGAAGATGAACGAATGCATTATGATTCCTTCTTGTTATTCTTACAGCAACCTCGACCACGAGAAGACGTTACAAAATAACTTTAAAAATAATACTAAGGAGAGAAGAAGTCAGCTCCTAATTGCGAGCTTAATGTCCTCAGCCTTAACGGTCTTTCTGCCAGCGTGCTTTGCAAGGTCAACGGCCTTTCTTGCGATCTCAAGGGCCTTCTCTTCGAGGTGCTCAGCAAGAAGCTTTGCTGCCTGCTCGCTAACTCTCTGAGCACCTGCCTTCCTTATAAGCCTGTCAACTGGGGCAATTGGTAACTCTCCCATCATCCACACCTCCTACAAGCTTCTTTCATTGGAATTTGGGCCCTAAAAGTATATAAACTTTTCGGAATTCTCAGCCCTCCAATCCCCCTATAGAGGAATGGGGCAATAATGAATAATTAATAGTAGAATATCCTTCCAATGTTAATCATCCAAGGTCAAGATAGGGTGGCTAAAAATTATATAAGGAACTACCTAGGTAAGAGTTCTAAATTTCCCATGCACTACTATCTAGGCTTACAACTTCTTCAAAAATAATCCCCTCAAATAATAACCCTTGCAAAATAGCAATGACAGGGCTACGGCCATAATATCCGCCAAGCTACCAGGGTTTCTCAAATCACCTCTCTCACTCATAAATCTTTCGAAATATTCGATTTTTAAAGTCCCATGCAAAACCTTTCTAGCCATCTCCTTCACGAGTTTTGCCTCTTCCTTACCAGCCTTTCTTAGAATTAATGTATCCTCGTATCTTGCCAAGAGCTCCAGAAATGTTTTTCTAATGCACTCCTCTAATTCCAAAGAGCCACATAGTCTCTCTAGCATTTCAAGAGTTTCATAAGTTATCTCGTAACTGTGCAACCACTCACAAAATATCAGCTCCCTTGGACAACTGATTTCCGCAAGCCTCCAGAGGTTTATGTCATCTTCAATGAGTTCCTTAAAAGAAGAGTCACTATAAACATCGTACTTTACTCCTTTTGGAATTCCCTTTGGATTTGCTATCCTTATGGCCTTATAGAATTCGACGGAGTCTAGGGGTGTTGAGTTAAAAATCAAGTTAGTAGCAACTTTACCAGCATCCTCAATGGAAGCTCCTGAAGATATAGCCACTATAAGAGGAACTGAAAGCGTAACCACCCCAAAGTTAGGGTTTGCATCTTGATACTTTTTTGAGTTTGAAACTGCAGTCTTTATCAACTCACCAATCCCTACTTCATTGGGTTTTATCTTCCCCTCCTTGAGAAGGATCCCCCTTTTAACAGCTTCAATATAAGGGCCAATTAAAGCTGTATTTGCAAATAGAAAATGATAGAATGTTAAATCTTCAAAATCTCTAAGCCTTGAAACATTTCCTGGCTTGGGAACAGCTACCTCTACTAGGCTCCCCAATATGAAAGCCCTCACAACATCCACACTGCCCACCGCTATTTCTCAACCGTCAGCTTCCCAATAAGTTTTTGCACTTTTATTCTAACAGTGAAGTTGCCTTCATTCCCGGCGTTGTTGTTGAACTTCCCAATTATCCTGGATACAGAAATCTCAGGCTTTGCATTCTTAGGAATAACTACATTAACTTCACCAAGAACGTTTTCTGCTTCAAAGCTCTCAAGAACCTTGACATCAAGCTCACCAAGAACATTTTCAACGACGACTTTTCTTGCAGACGATATCCTAACTTCACCGAGAATGTTCTCAAAATTTACCTTATCGACGTTAACATCAACAATAAGCTTTCCAAGAACATTGCCCAGTACAAGCTTTGAGATGTTTGTGCTCTCTATTATAATTACTGGCTCTTCATACTCCGCACAGTTGTGGCAGAGAATTATCAACGTTCCATTTCTATTTGTCACTTCTACTGGAACATTTGAAAGCACCTTTCCTTGTCCTTCTTTAATAATCACCCTTCCAACAGCGTTATCTATGTTGATAGCCGAGAAGGTGAAAGTTCCAATTTCCATTACAGGCCCCGTGGCTTTTTTGCCGTTGCACTCACAGTGGCACTCCTTGAGATGGGAGGTAAGGTCGGTTATGTGGACAAAGAGCAACGCAACTGTAGCTAATACCACAACACCCACAACAACAGCAACCAAGATGAGTACACCGAATATAGAGAAACCTCTTCTCAACAACACTCACCAAACTACAATAAGTAAGAATAAAATATAAAAACTTGTTGGTAAATTCACTTGAGAAGCTTGACAAATTCTCTCATCCATGCGTATAAATCTGCAGGGACTCTAGAGCTAACCCAATTCCCATCAACGACGACCTCAGCGTCAATCCACTCAACGCCGGCATTTATCATGTCGTCTTTTATCCCTGGATAGCTAGTACCTTTTCTTCCCCTAAGAACACCAGCCGAAATTAGAATCTGAGGTCCATGACATATGCTTGCAACCGGTTTGCCCTCGCTGAACATTTTTCTGGCTATCTCAACGGCTTTCTCATTGAGCCTAACCCTCTCAGGAGCCCTACCTCCAGGAAGAACTAATGCATCGAATTCATCAGGGTTAACTTCTTCAAAAGCCAAGTCAACGTCCACTGAGTATCCGTGCTTCCCAACGATAGTTCCTCTCTTAAAGCTTGCAATAAAGACCTCATGTCCCTCTTCTTTGAGTCTGTGGTAGGGATAGATAAGCTCAACATCCTCGAACTGGTCAGCACTTAGTATTAACACCTTCATGCTCATCACCAACCCTATATTCGAGACCAACGGATAAAACACTACCTATGAAAGAACATTCACACTTTTTTTACACAAGTCCTAAAACCTCACAATCCTCATAATTGGCCAATTATATTTTTAAATAACTTTGAGGAACCCCAGATTAGGCGAGCCTAATTAGGAGGTGGGAGAGATGAATATAAAGCCGGGAAAGATTACAGTTCAAGCTAATCCTAATATGCCAAAAGAAATTGCCGAGTTATTTAAAAAGCAACACTATGAACTCGTTGGAAGACACAGTGGTGTCAAGCTATGTCACTGGCTTAAAAAGAGCCTAACCGAGGGAAGATTCTGCTATAAACAGAAATTTTACGGAATACACTCTCACAGATGCCTCCAAATGACTCCAGTCTTAGCATGGTGTACTCACAACTGCATCTTCTGCTGGAGACCAATGGAGACATTTCTTGGAGTTGAACTTCCTCAACCATGGGATGATCCTAGCTTTATAGTAGAGGAGAGCATAAAAGCTCAAAGGAAATTACTGGTCGGTTATAAGGGCAATCCTAAGGTGGACAAAAAGAAGTTTGAAGAAGCATGGGAACCAAGACATGCAGCAATAAGCCTCTCAGGGGAGCCTATGCTGTACCCATACATGGGAGACCTCGTGGAAGAGTTTCACAAGAGAGGATTCACAACATTCATAGTTACTAACGGAACAGTTCCAGAAAGGCTAAAGGAGATGATAAGAGAAGATAAGCTTCCAACACAGCTTTACGTATCTATCACAGCACCCGACATAGAGACCTATAATAGGGTAAATATTCCGATGATACCCGATGGATGGGAGAGAATAATGGAGTTTTTAGAGCTGATGAAGGATGCGCAAACAAGAACGGTAGTTAGGCTCACCTTAGTCAAAGGAGAAAACATGCATAGTCCTGAAAACTATGCAAAGCTTATACTCAAAGCTAGACCAATGTTCGTGGAGGCTAAAGCATATATGTTCGTTGGCTACTCGAGAAACAGGCTGACAATCAATAACATGCCAAGCCACGAGGAAATCAAGCAATTTGCCGAGGCATTAGTAAAGCATCTCCCAGGCTACCACATTGAGGATGAATATGCACCAAGCAGGGTAGTTCTCATAATGAGAGACGACATTGACCCGGCAGGTACTGGACTTGAAGGAAGATTCATTAAGCATTGATTCCTAATCTTCTTACTCTTCTTTCACTATGGGATAAACCTATAAATGGACTTAGTTGAAACACTTCTGGAGGCGAGAGCCATGTCAGAGGAGAGGAAGACAAGACAGGCAGAGGTAAATATAGGGATGGTTGGTCACGTTGACCACGGTAAGACAACCCTAACGAAGGCACTAACCGGCGTGTGGACTGATACCCATAGCGAGGAACTGAGAAGAGGAATCACAATCAAAATAGGATTCGCTGACGCTGAAATTAGGAGATGCCCAAACTGTGGAAGATATTCAACCTCTCCAGTCTGTCCATACTGTGGGCATGAAACTGAATTTATAAGGAGGGTCTCGTTCATAGACGCTCCAGGACACGAGGCTTTGATGACAACCATGCTCGCCGGGGCATCATTGATGGACGGTGCAATTCTTGTTATAGCGGCCAACGAACCATGTCCAAGACCTCAAACCAGAGAGCATCTCATGGCTCTTCAGATAATTGGACAAAAGAACATAATAATAGCCCAGAATAAAATAGAGCTTGTCGACAGAGAAAAGGCCTTAGAGAATTACAGACAAATTAAAGAATTCATAAAAGGAACAGTTGCAGAAAATGCGCCAATAATTCCAATTTCAGCCCTTCACGGAGCAAACATAGATGTCCTCGTAAAGGCGATTGAGGACTTCATACCGACACCAAAAAGAGACCCAAACAAACCACCAAAGATGCTGGTTCTTAGAAGTTTTGATGTGAATAAACCAGGAACGCCCCCTGAGAAACTCATTGGAGGAGTTCTTGGAGGATCAATAGTCCAAGGTAAACTTAAAGTTGGGGACGAAATTGAGATAAGACCTGGTGTCCCCTATGAAGAGCACGGAAGAATAAAATACGAACCAATAACAACCGAGATAGTCTCTCTGCAGGCCGGCGGAAGATTCGTTGAAGAAGCATATCCAGGAGGGCTAGTTGGAGTTGGAACAAAACTGGATCCCTATCTAACTAAAGGAGACCTAATGGCAGGAAACGTTGTTGGAAAGCCCGGCAAGTTACCTCCAGTATGGGAAGAGCTTAGACTCGAGGTACACTTACTTGAAAGAGTAGTCGGAACTGAACAAGAGCTCAAGGTTGAGCCGATAAAGAGAAAGGAAGTTCTCCTACTCAACGTCGGAACCGCAAGAACGATGGGTTTAGTTACAGGACTAGGAAAAGATGAGATAGAGCTCAAGCTTCAGATTCCAGTATGTGCCGAGCCTGGGGACAGGGTGGCAATAAGCAGGCAGATAGGCTCAAGATGGAGACTTATAGGTTACGGATTCATTAGGGAGTAGCCATGAGAAAGATTTGGCTAGTTCTCCCTGATACAAATTTTCTTTTCATACCAGGTCAATTTGGAGTCGATATAATTTCAGAATTTGAAAGAATTCTCGATGTCAAGTACAAAGTTATGATACCAAATGTTGTCCTCGAAGAACTCAAGACGATAATAAAAGAAGGTAAGGTTAAAGGAAAAGATCTAGTAGCGGCAAGAATGGCATTAAAGATTGCTGAAAGGTTTCCAGTCATTTACATTGGGGAGTTCATGTCGAAGACAACAGATGAGCTACTATACGAATATGCAATAACTAACGACAACGTGATAGTGTGCACAAACGACAGAAGACTAAGAAAGAGACTAAGGGAGGCAGGTGTTCCGGTTATATTCCTAAGACAGAAGAAAAAGCTTGAACTTGAGGGAATTCTCGATTAAACTGACATAACGACAAAACCATGCTCGAAATATTATTTAGGAGCCAAAGAAAATTTTGCATTTTGGGTGAAATTGTTGAGGATAGCTGTAATCGGAGCCGGAACTATAGGAAGTGCTGTGGCAAAGGCATTAGCAGAGGCAGGCTATGAGGTAATTGCAACGAGAAGAAAGATAGAGAAGGTCAAATGGCTCGAGAACTACGGAGTTAAACTCGAAAAAGACAATAAGAAGGCGAGTAAATGGGCCGATGTTGTTATAATTGCGGTAAAACCAAACAAAGTCGGTAAAATTCTCGAAGAAATAGAAGAGAATATCAGTAACAAAATCGTTATTTCCCTCGCGGCAGGCATTCCAATAAGACTACTTAAAAAGTTCGTCCCTCAAGCAAAGTTCGTGAGAGCAATGCCAAACATAGCGGTTCTCGTTAAAGAATCTTTCACCGCATATTCTGCAGAAGACCTTAACGAAGAAGATATTAAGACGGTAGAGAAAATATTCAGTTCCTTTGGTAAGTGCCTGAAAATTGACGAGGAGTACATGGACGCAATAACGGGGCTAAGTGGTTCTGGCCCCGCATACGTTTCAGTATTCTTGGAGGCCATGATATATGGGGGACTTAAAGTAGGCTTACCACGGGATATAGCGAGGCTCGCAGCGGCTCAAACTCTTCTCGGGACTGCTAAGCTGTTACTTGAACTTGGAGATCACCCGGCGGAGATAAGGGACATGGTGATAACTCCCGGTGGAACAACCATCGACGGAATCTTCGAGCTAGAAGAAGGAAAGATAAGGACTGCAATAATGAAGGCAATAGACGCAGCAACCAAAAAATCAAAGATACTCTCAACAAAGATAGTCAACGAGGAATAAACTGCTATCCTCTAGCTATAGACAGAGCATACTCTACTTTTTCTTCTTTTAGCTTTGTCCAGTACTCCCTAAGCTCCTTGACTTCAAAGTCACTGTTGACTTTCCACTCAAGGGCTTTTGCAAGTTCAAAGGCCAAGTTTGCATCTAGGACTAAGGGGACATTCATATCCGCTGCAAGCCTCCTAACTATGTAATCCCTCTCAATTGCATACCCAGTCGTCATAACTATGTCAATTTCCCCTCCCTTGAGCATGCTGGCAATTTCTTGGACACTCTTTGGCTCACCCTTGCTGAGACTACCCTCAACTGTGTATACAGTTATTCCAAGCTTCTCCAGAATCTTCACCGTTTCTCCTAAGATGGAACTCTTTTCCCAACCATACACAAGGGCAGATTTCTTTGGCATCTCATTTGGCTTCGCCGAGAGCCAGCTCTTGAGAAGAGCGTCCTCATAGTAAGTTCCCAGAGAAGCCACTTCCCCTGTAGACCTCATTTCTGGGCCTAAGAATGGGTAGGCACCTTGAAGCTGTGCCCACGAAAACTGCGGACTCTTAACAGCATACGCCACGGGGGGTATCTCGTAATACTCTCCCTCAACACCCATCGACAACTTTCCATCAAGCACGGCCTGAGCTGAAAGCTCCATTAGGTTCACTCCTCTAGACTTACTCGAGAACGGCATAGAACGACTTGTCCTAAGGTTGAGCTCGAGAACATAAGGCTTCCTATCAACTATAAACTGAACATTAAACGGCCCCTTTATGTCGAGCTCATTAGCCAATGCATAAACTATCTCTCCCATTTTCTTTGCATTTTTCTCTCCTATTGTCCTCCAAGGGGTAACCATTGTGGAATCCCCACTATGAACACCGGCGCTTTCGATGTGCTCTAGTGTTACTCCAACAACCCTCTTTCCGTCTGAAACAGCATCTATCTCAGCCTCAACCGCGTTTATGAACTTTGAAACGACAACGGGATGATCAGGAGAAACTTCTGTTGCCATCTTTAGGTAATTCACAAGCTCTTCCTCACTCCAAGCGACTTTCATGGCGGTTCCGCTGAGCACGTAACTTGGCCTCACTATCACTGGATATCCAACGTCTTCAGCAAACCTTAAAGCCTCTTCAATGCTCTCTGCAGAAATCCACTGGGGTTGTGGTATCCCAAGCTTTTCTAAGAGCGCCGAGAACTTTGCCCTGTTCTCAGCTCTGTCAACGCTCTTTCCAGAAGTTCCCAACAACTTAACTCCAGCTTTTTCAAGCTTCCTGGCAAGAGAGTTAGCCAGCTGACCACCCGCAAAGGCGACAACACCCATAGGCTTTTCGAAGTTGTATATATCAAGAACGCGCTCGAGTGTTATCTCCTCAAAGTACAGCCTATCACTCATATCCCAATCTGTAGAGACTGTTTCTGGATTATAGTTTATTATTGCAACCTCTATCCCCCTCCTCCTAGCCGCGTTAGTAAAGTTTACAACAGCCCAGTCAAACTCAACACTCACGCCAATCCTGAACACTCCAGCCCCAAGGACAATTATCCTGGGTTTTGAGGGGGAAGGTATGTCATTCTCAATTCCATCGTGGGTTACATATAGGTAATTTGTCTTTGCTGGAAACTCTCCAGCCAGCGTATCTATGCTCTTGATTACAGGTTGTTTCCTCTTCCATTTCCTGCCGGTCAGTAGCTCTATCTGAGCATCACTAAACCCAAGCTTCTTTGCTTCTTCCACCAGCTCCTCACTGGGGTTCCTCCTTAACTGCTCGGCAATGTTAACCAGATCCTCGACAACATACAGGAAAAACTTATCGACTTTTGTAATCTCGTACAGCTGATCAACTGTTGCTCCAAGCCTAAGAGCTTTTGCCAAGTGCATAAGGAGGTAGGGTTCCCTTCTTTTGAGCCTGAGGAGGACATTTTCAAGAGGCTCATCTCTGAGGTAATATTTCCCTATCAGCTCGTCCCCAATATCCAACATCCTTATTGCCTTCTGAAAGGCTTCATGGAGGTTCCTTCCTATGGCCATAACTTCACCGATGCTCTTCATCTCACTCCCTATACTTCTACTCACACCATCAAATTTCTGAAGATCCCACCTTGGAACCTTGACCACCACGTAGTCGAGGCTTGGCTCAAATGCAGCAGTCGTGACGCCGGTAACTGTATTCCTAAGCTCATCCAAAGTGTAGCCTATTGCAAGTTTTGCAGCAATATAGGCCAATGGGTAACCTGTAACCTTACTCGCCAATGCAGAGGAACGGCTCATCCTTGGATTAGTTTCAATAACGTAGTATTCTTCAGAATTCGGACTGAGGGCCAGTTGCACATTTCCCTCCCCTATTAGTTCAATCGCCTCAGCAACCTTTATTGCCGCGGTCCTCAAGATTTGATAATCCCTATTTGTGAGGGTTTGAGACGGCCCAACAACCGTGGATTCACCTGTGTGAACTCCCATGGGTTCAACATTTTCAAGACAAGCAACGGCAACGGCGTTGCCATTTCTATCCCTAACAACTTCGAATTCTATCTCTTTCCATCCGTCCAGATATTTTTCCACAAGAACCTTTCTTATCTCGCTCTGGGCAAAGGCCCTTAGTATGTACTCCTCAAACTCCTCTCTAGAATGAGCTATGAATGAACCCCTTCCTCCTAGGTTGAAACTTACCCTAACTATTACGGGGAATCCAATGTTTTCTGCTATCTCAATTGCCTCTTCAGGAGTTTTAGCAGCACCACTCGGAGGAACAGGCAACCCCGCTTTTATCATGGTCTCCCTGAACTTTTCCCTGTCAAGAGCCCTCTCTATTCCATGAACAGGCGTCCCAAGCACCTTAACATTATACTTCTCAAGCACTCCCTTTTTGTACAATGACACTCCCAGCGAAAGTGCAGTCTGACCCCCAAATCCCAGTAGAATCCCATCAGGTTTCTCCTTCTTTATTATTTCCTCCACGAATTCCTCCTTTAGAGGAACGAGATAAACCTTATCAGCCATTTCATGGCTTGTTTGGATCGTGGCAACGTTTGGATTAACTAAAATTGTCTCAATCCCCTCCTCCCGTAAAGCCTTCAAGGCCTGGCTCCCGCTGTAATCAAACTCAGCAGCCTCACCTATTTTAATTGCTCCCGACCCTATAATTAGAACTTTTGACAGCTTTTCAAGCATCATCCTTCCCTCCCAGAAGTTTTACAAACTCATCAAACACCCATGTCGAATCCCAAGGTCCAGGAGAAGCCTCGGGGTGATATTGAGTGGCTATTATCGGAAGATTTTCATGCTTTATACCCTCAACCGTATTGTCATCAAGGTTTATCATCCATACAGAAAACTCATTTAGCGTTTCAGGTATTATTGCATAGCCATGATTCTGAGTTGTTACAAAGGCCTTCCCACTTTCCAGATCCTTAACAGGCTTGTTGATTCCCCTGTGCCCGTATTTCAGCTTGTATATTTCTGCTCCATCTGCCAATGCGAGGATTTGCTCTCCTAAACAGACCCCCATTGTTGGTATTTCTTCTTCAATAACTTTTTTGGCACTCTTTGCTACACTTTTAAGCAGTACAGGATTACCAGGTCCATTTGAAAAGAACACTCCATCAGCATTATAGTCGTAGTAAGCCTCGATAACATCCCAATTCCAGGGTATTCTTACCACCTTCACTCCCCTCTTGAGTAGCTCTCTAAGGATTCCATACTTAACGCCCATGTCGACCATTACAACTGTGTAGAGAACTCTGTCTGGTTCATGAATTATCGGTTCTTTTGGAGAAACTAGTTCAACAAAGTTCGTTGTTTCGTAGTTGATTTTCTGCACATTGTCAAGAACATCCTCTGGATTTGAACCATCCGTGATTATAGCCCCCCTCATCACACCCTTTTCCCTAATCTTCTTAACAAGGGCCCTTGTATCTATGCCCTGCAGACCTGGAACTCCCTCCCCCCTTAGCCATTCATCCAAGGTCATTACACTACTCCAGTGGTTCGGCCTCATTAGTCTTGAAACTATAAAGCCTTCAACTTTTATGGAGTCCGATTCATAATGTTGTGGAAGTCCATTCTCAGTGAGATTCTTGCTAGGAACGCCGTAGTTTCCCATTAGAGGATTAGTTTCTACAAGTATCTGTCCCCTATAAGAGGGATCCGTTAGTGATTCTGGATATCCAACCATGGCGGTCGTGAACACTACCTCTCCGTACCTTACCGTCCTCGCACCAAAGGGTTTCCCTTTAAGAATTGTTCCATCTTCCAGTACTAGATACCCCACTTCACTACCCATGAAGTGCCCTCTCAAGCTGGGAAGTGGAATATTTATATGCCTTTTGTAACTACTGATGCAAAAATGTAAATATAATGTTACAAATAGAACTAACTTTTCCTCATTTTAAGAATGAGATCCTCTAACACACTATATGCAGAGGGGGCATCTTTTCTGTCAACTAAAAGCACAGTATCTTTGTAGCAGGAAATCACTTGAGTTAAGTTTATCCCGTTGACTGCAAGGGCCGTTGTAATGAACGCTATTATTCCTGGAGTCTGCATAATTCCATAGGGGCTTATAAGAATTATTGCAGTCTGACCGTCGACTACATCAACTATTCCCTCTTTAAGGGCTCTAACGACTTCCTCCTTGTCCTCATTGGCTATTGCAATTGTAAAAGTGTCAACTCCCTGAGACAACTGAAAGAACCTTGTTTTCTTCATAATTTCAAGTATGTCATTTATTCTAGCAAGAGCAACTTGTTTATTTACAGTTATAACAGCCAAGTCAGACTGGAGCTCAATTACCGTTTTTGCAATAACTCTTCGAATGGACTCTTCAAACTCAGCCCTTTCACTACTCAACTCTTCTCCGAGTCTTATGAGAGCCATTTTTATTGCTCCCGTAGACGCTTTAATCCCCTTCTTTTCAAGTTCTACCTGGAACAACCTAGCTAAAGCACTATAATTCACAACTCCAAGAATCATTAGCTCCCTTACGCATGGCTTAGTCATTACAAGATCCTTAACGAGCTTAGAAATGCTTTTCTTTTCTTCTTCCATATACAACACCTTGATGAGATGAAGTGACAAAATGTTAAAACATTTTCTATTTAGATAGTTCGGAATCAAGGCATGTCAAGTTGTCCAAAGTTTTAAATTCAAAGGCAGAAATTGAACACCCTGGTGGGCTCAAATGGGTGATGGTTTTTGGACTGAGCAAAGCCATAAGGAGAAGTAAAAAGAACGCAATTATAGCCGAGTTGAAACTCTATTCTCCAAAGTATGGAGATCTCTTGAGAGGCAGGAACCCCTTTGACATTCTAAGGAAGTATGAAAGAGCAGGAGCAGTTGGCATATCCTACATAACTGATCCCAAGTACTTTAGGGGAAGTTTTGAGTTCTTTAAAAAACTCTGCAAAGAGACCGAACTTCCAGTTCTCAGAAAAGATTTCATAACGAGTAAGGAAGAAATAGAAAAAACAGCAGAGGCTGGCGGATCTGCAATACTCCTAATAACCAGAGTATTAAAAGAGGATATTTTTGAGTTCGTAGATTACGCCCTAGAACACGGGCTAGATACATTAGTAGAGGTTCATACTACAGAAGAACTCGAGATTGCCGTTCAAACAAAATCAACAATGATCGGAATAAACAACAGGGACATAGGGAAGCTAGAACTTGACGATGGAACTGTAAAATTAACAGAACTCCTTGCCCCCAAAATCCCAAACAAGTTCATCAAAGTAAGTGAAAGCGGAATAGCAACAATAGAGGACCTAAAAATAGCCCTAAAGTATGCAGACGCCGCCCTTATAGGAACAGCCCTTATGAAAGCAGATGATCCCGAAAAACTCCTCAAAACTTTTGTGGAGGCAAAACCATGAGTCTTCTTGAGAAAATAATAAACAGGGAAAACTTAACTTTTAAAGAGGCGTATAATCTATTTGACGAACTCCTAAGAGAGAATGAAGTCAGGATAGCTGCCTATCTGGCAGCAATGCAAACAAAAGGATACACAGCTGAAGAAATCGCTGGACTCGCAAAAGCCATGCGAGATAAGGCTGTAAAAGTGGATCTAGGTAAAGTCGCGGACACCGCGGGAACTGGAGGGGATGGGGCCTCAACAATAAACGTTAGCACTGCATCAGCACTTATTCTCTCAGCCTTTACAAAAGTAGCAAAGCACGGAAATGTCTCTATAACATCAAAAAGCGGCTCGGCAAACCTCCTTGAAGCACTAGGCATTAACATAAGAATCCCCCCAGAAAAAGCAAAGGAGATGATAGAAAAAACAGGATTCACGTTTCTATTTGCCCCAATGTATCACCCCGCTCTTAAGAGAATAATGCCAGTTAGAAAGCTCCTTAGAATAAAGACTGTCTTTAACATACTCGGACCTCTAGCAAGCCCCGCAGAGCCAAGCTATCAAATCGTTGGAGTCAACTCACAGGATCTAATTGAAAAAATTGCAAGGGCACTGAGCTACCTTGGAATAGAAAGAGGCTTAGTAGTTCATGGAGAGGGATTAGATGAAGTAAACCCAAGAGGAGAGACTATAATAGCCGAGGTAAATGGAAAGAAAATAGAAGTTTACACAATAACCCCAGAGGACCTTGGCCTAACACCAGCTAAAATAATCCCATGCAATTCTCCCCAGGAGAGCGCCGAGAGAGTAAAGGCTGTTCTCTCAGGGAATGGAAGGAAAGAGGACAAAACATTCATCTTGGCAAATGCAGCGGTTGCACTGTATGCCGCAAAAGTTGTTGGTGACATTAGAGAAGGTGTTGAAGCAGTAAACAACGTTCTTGGAGAAGAAATGATCAGAAAGCTGGAGGAGATAGCATGCATTTCAAAAAGCTGACCCATGTTGATCCAATAAAGCTGTACAGTGTAATCCGAGAATTTGATTTCCCCTTTATTCTTCTTTCAGCAGAAAAAGACAGCAAAAAGGCCAGATACACATATATCTCAGCCCAGCCAGAATTCATCGTTGAAATTTCCGGCAAAGGGGCTTACATTGATGGAGTAAAAATAAGCGATAACACAAACCCATTCTCGGCATTAAAAGGCCTCATAAAGGACAGAATTGAAGGAGAAAGATTTATGGGAGGCTTCGTTGGCTACATAGCATACGATGCAGTGCACAACTACATAGAGGGAACCGTAGAAGAACCCTCGCTTTTTGCATATTATCCTTGGGTCTTCGTGTACGATCATCTCAAGGGAGAACTGAAGTTTATATCCCTTAAAGAACCCCCATTCGACCCAGAGAGTATCGTCAAGAGGGCTAGAAACGAGCAAGTCATAGAAGAAAAAGGCGGAGCTACAATCACGAAAACAGATGCCAACAAGGAGGGATTTATAAAAATCGTCGAGAAAGGAAAGGAGTACATATTCTCAGGAGACGTGTTTCAAGTCGTTCTTTCGAGGCAGTATGAAGTAAAGTCAGATCTGGATCCGCTAACGATACACAGGAGACTTACAAGAATAAACCCTTCCCCATACACCTTCCTCCTAGAGTTTAAGAAGACATTAGTCGGGGCTTCGCCAGAAACAATGGGAGCCGTGGAGGGGAAAATATTTAGAATAAATCCAATAGCTGGAACAGCTCCTAGGGGGAGAACTCCCGAAGAAGATGAAGAAATAAAAAGAAAACTTCTTTCCGATGAAAAAGAAAGAGCAGAGCACGTAATGTTAGTTGATTTAGCAAGAAACGACGTTAGGAAAGTTTCAAAGCCAACAACTGTTAGGTTAGTTAGATTCTTCGACGTGATAAAATACAGCCACGTCCAGCATATAGAGAGTGAAGTCGTTGGAGAACTTGCAGATGACAAAGATATGTTTGATGCAATAGAAGCATCGTTCCCCGCCGGGACCCTCACAGGAGCCCCAAAGATAAGGGCCATGGAGATAATCGACGAGCTTGAGAAGAGCAGAAGAAGGATATACGGAGGTGGCATTGGATACTTCTCAGCAACTGGATGGGCAGAGTTTGCAATAGGGATAAGAATGGCAGAGATAGAGAAGAAGAAAGCATACGTGAGAGCAGGGGCCGGAATAGTCGCTGATTCACTTCCAGAAAAAGAGTTCTACGAAACAGAGAACAAAATGAGGGCCGTTTTAAAAGCTCTGGGGGGTTGACGGATGATTCTAATAATTGACAACAGAGATTCATTTGTTTGGAATTTAGCAGAGTATGCATCATTCTTCGACAAAGTAAAAGTCGTATCAAACAGAATAACTCCCCAAGAGGTCAAGAAGATTGACCCTGATGGGATAATAGTATCCCCAGGACCAGGACATCCCAGGGATAGAAGAGAAGTAGGGAATTCCCCAGAGATAATTCTAGAAGCAGAGGTTCCAGTTCTTGGAGTTTGCCTTGGACATCAGATAATTGCAGAGGTGTTTGGAGGAAAAGTTGAGAGAGTTAAGCCCAGGCATGGAAAAGCCAGTCCAATAAGACATGATGGAGAGGGGATATTCAGGGGAATAAAGAACCCCCTAATGGGGGGAAGATACCACTCCCTGGCAGTAGTCGAGGTTCCAAAGGGCTTCAAGATAACTGCTGTTTCTCTCGATGACAACATAATAATGGGAATAAGACATAAGAAAATGCCAATAGAGGGAGTTCAATTTCATCCAGAAAGTGTTCTCACGGAATGGGAAAGCAGAGAGGGTCTTAAGATGATTAAAAACTTTGTGGAGATGACAAGATAATGTTCGTGAAGATTTGTGGAGTTAAGAGCCTAGAAGAGCTTAAAATTGTTGAAAAATATGCAGATGCTACGGGAGTCGTTGTTAACTCAAACTCCAAAAGGAGGATAGATTTGGAGAAAGCAAAGAAAATTATAGAGCACTCAACAATACCAACTTTTCTCGTCTCAACCATGATTGGATTCTCAGAATGGGCAACGGCAATAGAAAGAACAAATGCCAAATATATCCAGATACACTCGAATGCTCTTCCCCAGACCATAGAGGCTCTAAAAAGCGAGTATGGAGTGTTCATAATGAAAGCCTTTAGAGTTCCAGGGAAAAGCGACAATCCCGAGGAAGACGCGGAGTTACTTCTTGACAAGATCCATGAGTACGAAATTGACAGGGTTCTCTTAGATACCGGAGCAGGTACTGGAAAAATGCATGATCTGAGAGTCTCAGCTATAATAGCCAAAAAAATTCCCGTAGTAATCGCAGGAGGATTAAACCCTCAAAATGTTGAAGAAGTCATTAGAAAAGTAAAGCCATTTGGAGTTGACGTTTCTTCTGGAGTTGAGGGGGAAAGAGGGAAGGACGAATCTCTAGTGAGAGAGTTCGTTAGGAGGGCAAAAAATGTGGTTTGGTAGATTTGGTGGTCAGTTCGTTCCTGAAACCTTAATTGAGCCCTTAAAAGAATTAGAGAAGGCATATAAAAAGTTGAAAAATGACAAAGAGTTCCAAGAGCAACTAGACTACTACCTAAGAAACTGGGCCGGAAGGCCAACTCCCCTATACTATGCAGAGAGGCTAACCAAAAAAATCGGCGGAGCAAAGATATACCTCAAGAGAGAAGACCTACTTCACGGCGGAGCTCACAAAACAAACAATGCAATAGGTCAAGCTCTTCTCGCAAAGTTCATGGGGAAAAGCAGACTGATAGCAGAAACTGGAGCCGGCCAGCACGGGGTTGCAACCGCAATGGCAGGTTCACTGCTTGGAATGAAAGTCGACATATACATGGGCGCAGAAGACGTCGAAAGACAAAAAATGAACGTCTTCAGAATGAAACTGCTTGGAGCCAACGTTGTTCCAGTTCACTCAGGGTCAAAGACGCTCAAAGATGCAATAAACGAAGCCCTAAGAGATTGGGTAGCAACTTTTGAATACTCTCACTATCTCATAGGCTCAGTCGTTGGGCCGTATCCCTATCCAATAATAGTTAGAGATTTTCAGTCAGTAATAGGAAGAGAGGCAAAGCAACAGATACTCGAAGCCGAGGGAACTCTACCAGATGCCATAGTCGCCTGCGTTGGAGGAGGAAGTAATGCAATGGGGATATTCTACCCATTCGTTGGAGAGAAAAGGGTGAGACTGATAGGGGTAGAGGCTGGAGGGAAGGGACTCGAAACTGGTCTGCACTCAGCATCACTCAACGCCGGAGAAGAAGGAGTATTTCACGGAATGCTGAGCTACTTCCTTCAAAATGACGAGGGCCAAATAACACCAACTCACAGCATAGCTCCCGGCTTAGACTATCCAGGAGTTGGACCGGAGCATGCGCACTTAAAAGAGAGTGGCAGGGCAGAATACGTTGTGGTTACGGATGAAGAGGCGCTAAGAGCGTTTCACGAGTTGTCAAGAACTGAAGGGATAATACCAGCCCTAGAATCGGCGCATGCAGTTGCATACGCAATGAAACTTGCCAAGGAAATGGATAGAGATGAAGTAATAATAGTAAACTTGTCTGGAAGAGGAGACAAAGATCTAGATATCGTATTAAAGGTGAGCGGGAATGTTTAAGGATCATTCCATAATCCCGTATTTAACGGCTGGAGACCCTACTGTAGATTCAACTTTAGAATTCCTCCTGGCAGTCGATGAGTTTGCTGGAGCAATAGAGCTTGGCATACCTTTTAGCGACCCGATG
Organism: Pyrococcus sp. ST04; assembly: GCF_000263735.1. Taxonomy (NCBI): domain Archaea; kingdom Methanobacteriati; phylum Methanobacteriota; class Thermococci; order Thermococcales; family Thermococcaceae; genus Pyrococcus; species Pyrococcus sp. ST04. Next base: position 1,584,391 of record NC_017946.1, read on the forward strand.
GCAGATGGAAAAACAATTCAGGAGTCACACTTCAGAGCCCTCAAAAACGGGTTTAGACTCGAAGACGCATTCTATATAATAAGAGAGTTCAGAAAGCACTCAGAAACTCCTCTTGTGATAATGACATACTACAATCCAGTATATAGAACGGGTATTAGGAAGTTCGTTGAGAAGGCTAAAGATGCCGGGGCAGACGGGATGCTCATAGTTGACCTCCCAGTCACCCACGCGGGAGAGTTTTTAGACATTGCGAGAGAAGAGGGAATTAAAACCGTCTTTCTTGCCGCTCCAAACACGCCAGACGAAAGGCTCAAAGAGATAGATAAAGCAACAACAGGATTCGTTTATCTAATATCCCTCTACGGAACCACTGGGGCCAGGGATAGAATACCAGAAACTGCTTTTAAGCTACTAAGAAGGGCCAAGAAGATCTGCAAAAATAAGGTGGCCGTAGGCTTCGGAGTTTCGAAGAGAGAACACGTAGAAAGCTTGTTTGAAGCAGGTGCAGATGGTGTTGTCGTGGGTAGTGCATTGATAGAAGTGATAAATAAATTGGAACCATCCCATAGCAAACAGACAATATTCACGGAATTACAGATGAAGATGAGAGAGCTCTCTGGAATCTAACAGACCTACCCTAAAAGGAGAGGTTTGAAAAAGAAAAGTCATATTGATCTGCACTTTTTACTACTATTTGCAAGTTTTATTGTTACACATTTTAAAAATTTAAAACTAAACATGAAAATGCGTCAAAAAATAGTACCTTAATTATGTTTTCCTTGAATTCACCACTGTGAGTTAGCCTTAATATTTGTAAAAATGACCATAATATTTAAACATTGAAGCACATAATCTTTCCGGGACCACCAAACTTGTCTACCGAAATATGTATAGTTGAATAAGTATGTGGAGGTGCAAATGAATGGATAAAAAAGTTGCAACAATGCTTTTGGTATTTGCTCTAGTGCTTTCAGTATTCCCACCAGCCACAATGGCTCTCTCTCAAGAGACCACTTTGAACTTCAAGAAATCAAATGGAACATATAACGTCCAGGCTCAGATATCAAAGATCCTCAAAGATAGTACTAATGAAGAAAACATCAGGGTGATAATAGCAACTAAAAAAGAAGGAGATACAAAAACTTATGAAGAGATAGCCAAATTAGGAAAGATACTACCAATTAGCAGGCCAGAATTCAAATTTATAGTCGCTATAATCCCCAAAGACAAACTTCAGAAGTTAAAAGAAATTTCAGGAATAGAAGCCGTGTGGAAAGATAGGAAGATATACTTGCCCAAACCACAAGAAGATACGATAAACATTAATCCCAAAGAAGCTCCGAAAATGTTTATCAGCGACTATACCACCGGAGCATATTATGCATGGACAGTCTATGGCGTTCTTGGAGACAATGTTACTGTTGCAGTCCTCGATACGGGAGTTGATGTTGCGAACCCATTCCTCCAAGTAACGTTAGATGGAAAGCCAAAGATAATTGATGTTCATGATAGCACAGACGAGGGACTTGTTGAGTTAACAAAAGTGGAGTATAATTCAACTCTTGGTGGATTTAAAGTTGGGAACACAACATATCTCGTGCCCCAAGTAACGGAATGTACAAACGTCACGTACTACTTCGGATACCTACCAGAGAGATATTTTGACATAAACTTCAACGGGAACATTACAGATGAATTCCCAGTGGCGATAGGAACCTGCGATGGTAACGTTGTCTTTGCATCTCTGGATATAGACCAGGATAACAACCTTACAGAAAGTGAGTACATAATTCATGGAGTCTATAGAGATACCCTCGACTACATAGTTACCCCGGAGAACCTCTCAATAGCTTTAGCAGACTTCTCTCCAATAAATTCAACGAATGCAGAGGCACACTTCTTCTGGGATGGACATGGTCACGGAACTCACGTCTCCGGAACAATAGCGGGAGTTGGCCTTCCAACGGATCCACTATTCAACGGAACCTATGGAATAGCACCAAACGCCCAGATAATGGGAGTTAGGGTCTTAGTGTCTGCAGGGTATGGATATGCCAGCTGGATAATAGCGGGAATGCTATATGCTGCAGTAGGTCCAGATGGAATCCCAGGTACCGGAGATGAAGCAGATGTCATCAACATGAGCCTTGGAGGATGGCTAGATTACAATGATGGAACTGATAATCCAGAAGACTTCTTTGTAAACTATATAACAGAGAAATTCGGAGTTGTGTTTGCAATAGCTGCAGGAAACGAGGGTCCAGCCCTTAATACTGGAGGATCCCCCGGAACAGCCGACTTCGCAATTACCGTCGGAGCATATGCTGAGGGAATAAGATGGGAGGTATTCTATGACATCCCAGGAGTACAAAATGGCATGGCATACTTCTCCTCAAGAGGTCCTAGGATGGATGGAATGCTCGACCCCGACATATCAGCACCTGGAAGATTAATATTCTCATCCCTACCAATATGGAGGCCAAGAAGGTATGGAATTTGGAGTGGTACCTCAATGGCAACACCGCATGTTGCAGGAGCAGCAGCATTGCTGATTAGCTATGCCAAGTCTCACAACCTTAATTATGATCCATTCAAGATAAAGCAGGCACTAATGTTATCAGCAACCAAGACAGAAGGGCTTAGCTATGCCGACGAGGGATTCGGATTCCTCAACATACCGGGAGCAATCCAGATCCTTGAGAACTTAAGCAACGAGAAGTCAGTTATCATATACGCCGGAGTTCCCGTTACAACATTCAAGACTCCTCTAGGAACTCCATGGATTCCAGCCAATAAGCTTAACTCCTACATGGTAGTTGAATATGGATTGCCTTACCTGTACAGAGGTATCTACCTGAGGAATGAGCACCCTGCCTCTGTACCAGTAGAAGTTTATAGCCTCAACTACAATGGCACTCTTAAGGTTTACACCACGGCAGACTGGATTAAACCCTCAGTAACTGAACTTAATGTATCTACATCAAAACCATCTTCCTTCACTGTAAGCATTGATTATACTAAACTCCAGAAACCAGGGTTGTACGAAGCGATTATTTACATCGATGATCCATCTACTACATACATTGAAGGATATGTGCCAGTAACAATACTCATTCCAGAGAAACCAGAAAACGGAGAAGTGAAGTTTGTAGGGGAGTATGATACAAAGTCAATGAGGGTTAACAGGTACTTCTTTGAGATCCCTGAAGACGTAAGTAAAGTAGAAGTGAGTGTTACAACTAACTCACACAATGACATTTGCTTCCAGCTAGTACCACCACAAGGAACCCAGATGCTAAGATACATTGGATATGATTGCTTTGGATTGAGAAATAGAACAATAACATTCAACAATCCAACGCCAGGAACCTGGGAGCTTGTAGTATTTGGAGAGCCACAATGGACAGACAAGGAAAAGATAACATATGAATTTGACATTAAGCTCTATGGAATAATGGCAGAGCCAAACGTCATAAGGGTTGACCTACAGCCTGGAGAGGAAAAAACTGTTGAAGTAAAAGTCACAAACAAATACTCAACATTCCTCGGTAAGACATTCACAACAGATAACGTAGAGAAGATCACAATGGTACTAAATTCAGGGAACTGGACATATTTCGGGTTCCCAGATACATCAGACATCCTATACTTAGAAGCAGGGACAATTCCACTTGACTCCCTAGAAGAACTATGGATTGAGATGGGCACAGACCTAAATTCAGATTATCCAATGTTCAGAGTCGCAAGGGGAGGAGTTGTTGACGCTATTCTCCCTAAGGCCCCAGCATATGTCTACGCAGAAGGATATTATGGAGAATGGGTGTTCTACCTCCTCACAATAAGGAAAGGAGACAAGGAATCATCAATGCTCACAGTATCACCAACTGACTTAGCATACTTCTTCCCAGGGGAATCAAGGACGCTCAAGCTCAAAGTGAAGGCTGGTGAAAAAGAAGGAACATACTTTGGAGCGATAGGGATAGAGGATCAATTTGGAAATGTCCTAGGAGTAATCCCAGTTATAATCCAGGTAGGCATGCCAGAGCTTGAAGTGAAGCTAGTACAACCAGAAAGCCTTGAAGTGGGTGAAGAAGGTAACTTCACGCTATGGATACTAGACAAGGCAACATCAGAGCCAATAACTGGGAAGCTACTCAAAGTCATAATAAACGGAGTCGAATATTATACCAATGATGGAAAGGTAGAGTTCTCATACACCCCAACCAAGCTGGATGATAAGATAGCTGTGGATGTAATCTCAGAAGAGTACCAAGACTTCCATGGAACATTCAATATAAATGTAAAAGAACCAGTAACAACTTATGTAACCCAGCCACAAACTAAGATCGTTGAGGGAACAAACGTCAAGATAACTAAGGAAACAAAGGTATCTGATGGACTAGAAATTACAGTGGAGGGCGAAACAGGTACTACGGCAACTCTCATGATCATGCTTCCAGAGAATGCCAAAGTTACAGGAGTTGAAGCAGAAGTTGGACACGTACTCAGCTGGTGGGTAGACAAGGGAGACAAGGCCACATACCTATTCGTTGAGGTCAAGTTCTCATCACCAGTAGTTCTTAAGGTAAGGTACTATATCCCAAGACCCGTGTCAATAGAATCATTGAACATGCTAAGCTATGCATACTACAACATTTATCTCGAAAAATACAAGGAGATCTTGAAGAAAGCCAAAGAAGTTGGAGTAAGTGACGATGTCCTTAAACAAGCAGAAGCCCTATACAGCCAAGCTCTTGAATATTATCAGAAAGTCTTAGAGCTCACGGGAGGGGACATAATAGGACACCTCAGAGACATAAGGATGCTACCATTCCTAAGACAAGCATACGTATCATTGAGAAAAGCAACAGAGTTACTAGAAGAAGCTATAGCAGAAGCACAAGGAGGCTCTGAGTAGTTTCTCTAATTCTTTTTCTCTCCTTTAATTATCTCATATATCTTCTGGTATGCCTCAATTATATCCCTCGAGTCTTCTTCGATATTAAAAAAGGATATATCACCAGCAATGATTCTATTAAGCAAAGAGCAAAAGTATTTGACATTACTTCCTGACATCCCCAATATGTGCCTAATGAATTCTTCAGAGTCATTCAGCACAAAAAGTCCATATGTTTTGAGAAGCTTATGGGAAGTTCCACCAAATTTATCCAAATCGAACTCATGAGTGAGCTTCAAATATGCCAAGCCAATTGCATATGGAACACCAATTACAAAACCCATCATCCTATCATGAGTTTCAGCATCAACGACAACAACTTCTCCTCCAAAGTCTTCTGATATTATAGTCTTAACAACATCCCCATCCATTTCCCTTCCTGGAACAGGAACAATTAGAAACTTCTCTCCATGGAACGAATTAACACCCGGCCCAAACATCGGATGTACGCTAGCAACCTTCACTTCTTCAGGAAATCCGGAGTAGAGTGGAACAATTTCTCTTTTGAAAGACGCTATATCAAATATCACGATATCCTTCGGAACTTCGGAGCTTATTTCCTTAAGTTCAAGTATCTGAGCCTTAATTTTCTCTATTGAGGTTGCAAGGATCATTAAATCGGCCCACTCATAGGCATCTTTTAAGGATGAGAAATCTAAAGAAACATGGGAAGAATAAAACTTTACATCATGCTTTTTCTTCAGAATTTTTCCAAATAGTTTTCCCATTTTCCCATAGCCACTTATTGCAATGCGCATTCTACTTCCTCCCTAATAATTTTAAGCCCTTCCTCAAGCCTGTCACTTGTAAGTGAGATCCTAATGAAGTTCGAGTAGTTTCCGAAGGCTATTCCAGGGAATGCAGAGACTCCTCTATTCAAGATTCTCTCAACAAACGCTAAGCCGTCAGTAGGAACTTTCAGGAATAAGTAGAATGCTCCCTCAGGTTCATAGAACTCCAATCCCCTTAAAATCTTTGAAGCAAGCTTCGCTCTCCGCTCGTACTCCTTGGTCACAGTCCTAATTAATTTATCTCTCAGTTCGAGAGCCTTCACTCCAGCCTTCTGAACAAAAGGAGGAACACAAGTTACAGTGGATTCAATGAACTTCCTTATTCTCCTAATCTCATCCTTACTACTAATGGCATAGCCGAGTCTAAAGCCTGTCATCGAGTACAGCTTAGAGAATCCCTTTATTGTAACCACGTTGTCATAGAGATCCCGAGCAGGGGTAAATTCCTTGAACGATATTTCAGCATATATTTCATCGGATAGAACCTTCATTCCCTTATCCTCTGCAACCTCAAGAATACTTCTCAACTCCTCTCTAGACAGAACCCTTCCAGTTGGATTATTGGGATAGTTGATTATCAGCAAGTCAGCGTCAGCCCCATCAACTTCAGGTACCCATGCGTTTTCTAGTGTTGTTTCTATTATTGTTACATCTTTCCCAAATTGACTGGCCATGAGTAGGTAGGCATTCCAATACGGGGAGATTACCGCTATCTTTTCCGCCATAGCTATTTCTGCAGCTATGAGTATTTTAGCTCCTGGCCCCACAATAACTTCTTCTGGTTCTACTCCCTCAACTTCTGCTATTTTCTCTCTGAGCTCAGGGATTCCTGCAGTACTCACATATCCCGTCTCCCTATTTCGGAGAGATTCTATCGCTGCACTAATAATTTCCTCTGCAACTGGAATATCAGGTTGCCCAACGTCAAGCCTTATCCTCGGCTTTAATTCATTGATCTTGTTGAAAAGTTCATAAACGTTGAACATCCTTACTTACCTCCAGGATTTTTTCAAAGATTTCTCTAAACCTACCTGCCCGGGATAGAATCTCCACTTCTCTTTCCTTATCCTCTATAGGAAGGCCCAAGTTCTTCTTAATTTCCCCAATTTGCCTTGCAATGTCCAATCTCTTTTCAAGAAGAGCTATTATCTGCCTATCTATTTCGTCTATTTCTCTTCTCAATGATTTCAGCTTCGTCATTCCTTCACCCTTATCTATGTATATTGGCGTGGCATCACCAATCCCCGCAGATAAGTTGAACAAGAATATAAAACAATTTGGCCAGGATCACATGTCCATAAAACTTTCCCAAGATTTCCTAATGAGAAGATGATCTGCCAAGACAAATGACATCATAGCTTCAACTACTGGCAGGGCTTTTGGAACTATGCATGAGTCAAACCTACCTCTAAGCTTTATTTCAACCTCCTTCATTTTCTCAAGGTCTACAGTCCTCTGGGGAAGATAAATTGAGGGGGTAGGTTTGAAGGCGATTCTAGCAACTATCGGCATTCCAGTCGTTATTCCTCCCAATATTCCCCCATGATTATTAGTTTCAGTGACGACCTTACCGTCTTTTATAACAAATGGATCGTTAACTTCACTTCCTCTTTTTTCAGCAAATTTAAAGCCCAAGCCAAACTCAACGCCCTTAACGGCAGGTATCCTGAAGAATGCCGATGCCAAATCGGCTTCTATGTCTTCATCGTGAGGACCCCCTAAACCCGGAGGAACGTTGATTGCAACAACTTCAACGACCCCACCGATACTGTCTCCAGCCTTTCTGACACTTTCCATTTCTTCAAGCATCTTTTGAAAGGCTTCCTCATCCGGACAGTAAGGGTTAGGAGATGAGAATATTTCAGAAATCTCTACCTCCCTAGCTTCCACTCTCCCTATCCTTTTTATGTAAGCCTTTACCTTTATCCCATACTTCTCGAGGATCTTCTTAGCAAAGTATCCAGCTATAACGATGCCCACCGTGAGTCTTCCCGAAAAGTACCCCCCACCCCTATAGTCGTTGAAGCCAAAGTACTTGAGTTTAGCAGGATAATCGGCATGACCTGGCCTCGGAGTGTTCTTTATCTCCTCATAATATGAGGAATCAACATCCTTATTCCATACAACGACTGCAATTGGCGTCCCAGTTGTGTAACCCCTAAAAATCCCAGAAATTATCATCGGCTCATCTGGTTCCTTTCTCTTCGTTGAGAATCTCTGAATGCCTTTTCTCCTCTCCAGCTCTTTCTTGATCTCTTGAACATTGACCCTAATTCCGGGGGGGATGCCCTCAATTAAAACCCCAACACCCTTACCATGGCTTTCCCCAAAGAGCGTGAAGCTTAGTATCCTTCCCTTCATTGAGACACCCTCCTCAAATCCTCAAAAAAGCCAGGATAGGATTTATTTACAACATTGGGATCAGGTATTACAACTCCCTTTTCAGATCCTAATGCTAGAATTGCCATTGCCATTGCTATCCTGTGATCCCCAAATGTTTCTACTCTACCTCCTTTTGGTCTCCCACCATTAATTTCAAGGCCATTGGGAAGCTCTCTGACATTAACTCCAACTTTTGAGAGATTGAATGCCATTGCCCTAACTCTATCACTCTCCTTCAGCCTAAGCTGTTTACCAGTTATAATGCTCCTTCCGGGAATATAAGAAGCTAGGACAGAGAGTATTGGAAATAAGTCTGGAAAATTAGAGCAATCGACTGAAAAAGGTCTGAGTTCGCCTTTTTCTACCTCAACATAATCTTTCCCTACTCGAACTTTCGCTCCAACTTTCCTGAGAATTTCAATGATCTTCATGTCAGCTTGCACATCATCGGAATGAAGGTTCTCAACCCTAACTCTCCCAAATAAAGCCCCTGCAATAAGAAAGAATGCCGCCGATGAGTAATCCCCTGGAACCCTAAACTTTGAACCCCTAACTCCTGGCTCTATTTCGAATGTATTCTCAAATACCCTAAACTTCACACCAAACGCCTTCATTGTTCTGAGTGTCATATCTATGTACGGCCTAGAGACAGGATTTAGGGCTGTGATTTTCAATCCAGCCCTTGAACCCAGTAGGAGGAGAGCCGTTACAAACTGTGATGACTTTGAGGCATTAACAACAACTTCATGTTTGCTTAGTCCTCTCCCCCCATAAACTTTAACAGGCAATGTTTTTCCATAAACTTTAACCCCCATTGAAGATAATGCCTTAACTAAGTCCTCCATCGGCCTCTCCTTAAGTCGGCCTCTCCCCTCCACAATACTTATGCCATCTGCAAGTGACGATATTGCCACTGTTATTCTAGCCGTCGTACCTGATTCTCTGACAAAGAAGTAATTTGGTCTGAGCTTCTCGGGAGGAATAACAATAGAATCTATAAAATCTGCTCCAAACCCCCTAATTACATTGATTGTAGCAAGTGTGTCATCACTGATCAGAGGATTTATTATCTTACTTTCTCTTTCAGCTAGTAATGCCAAAAAGAAAGCCCTATGCGTGTAACTCTTCGAGGGAGGTGCACTTATTTTACCCTCCACATTATTCGCTGGTTCAATTTTCAACATGGATGCATAATGAAAGTTTTATTTTATCACGTTTTAGCTAGGTGAACATAGCCTAAAGTTCGTCCATATAATTGGAAAGCATTTAAATATATTCAACAAAGAAATAATGAGGAGAGACCATGAAGATAAGGAGTTTTTTAGAAGATATAAAGCAGGGAATAGTACTTATAGAATATTTTCCCCCAGATCATCCAGAGAAAGTGCTGTATGAGCTTCTAACATACTTCAAAGATAAAAACATTCGCCCATTGCTGATAGACATTAGGGATACTTTGCACGTATTCCTACAACAACTGAAGCTCCAAGGGATAGACATCGATGCAGAGGGTTACCCAACAATAAAAGAGGGAGGAAAAGTAAAGATAGGAAAGATCATTGGAAGTATTAACGTGTTTGAGGATTTTGAACATCATCTAGGAAAATATTTACAATTATGCAGGGATGTACCGGATGAGATAAAGAAAGTTACAATAGTTCTTGGCATAAACAAGTTCCTTGACCAAATAAACCAAAATTATAGCATTGTAGAGAGATACTTTGAAGTTATAGGAAGAAGACACCTCGAAGATTACGATAGACTAGTCTTTATCTTCATAAATGTGGCTGCATCTTCCCAGTATTTCTTGAAGTCATTTGAAGAATATTCAGACTACGTCGTTAGAGTAACTAAGGGAGGAGAATTTATACTTCAAAAGATTCCGGGGGGAGAAACATGAATATTTCAGAAATATTAAATTCAATAAATCCTGGGGAAATTGTTCTAATAGAGCACACTTCCCTCTCACCCTATCCTATAGTATTCTCAGAGGTTCTCAAGAATAGCAAAAATACATTGATAATTGATTTTCTTGACTCAAGCCTCTACGTTATAAGATGGCTCAAATTTGCTGGTTATGAGATCCCAGAGAAATTAAAAAGAATCAAGATAGGTGGAACGTCAAAATGGGGAAATGTAATAGCAGAGATAGACCCGTACAAAGATCCACTTGTTCTAGTGACGAAGTTCATAACCGAAATTATGAAGGTATACAAGGAGAACCCGAATACCACAACGATAGTCCTAAATCATGAGAAGTTACTTGGTTTGTACAACTATGACCAGTACCTTGTCCTGGAAGTTCTCTCTATCCCCACAAGCCTAATTGGGAATCCTCTTAGAAGAGCATTCGTGTTTATGAATTATGAACTTACAGAACCAAAATATCTGGCCCTCTTTGAAGAAGTGGCAACGAGAGTTATAAGAATCGGAAATAAAGGAGAAGTAAAGATTATAAAATCGATAAGACCTGAAGAAGAGGACATAGTCTTCAAGCTCCAATTGTTGTAGGTGAGAAAGTTATGAAAGCATTAGTTCTCCATGGTCCTGGAGATATAAGGCTTGAGGAAGTTGAAGATCCCAGCATCACTAAAAATTGGGTGAAAATCAAGGTGAAAAGAGTTGGTATTTGCGGAACCGATAAGGCTTTCTACAAAGGAACGTACAAGCCACTTAGGCTCCCCATAATTCCAGGCCATGAGATTTCTGGAGTTATTAAAGAGGCACCCCCAGAGTTTGAACATCTACTTGGAATGAGAGTCACAACTGAAATCAATGTTAATTGTGGAAAATGCTGGTACTGCAAGCATGGAATGCCCACTCACTGTCCATATAGAGAGACAATAGGAATTAGCATCAACGGGGGAATGGCGGAATACATGATAACTAGTGTTGACTTGCTACATTCCATAGAGGGACTGTCATGGGAAGAAGGTGCGATGGTCGAGCCATTAGCAGCCGTTGTTGAGATGATTGAAATGGAAAACGTAAAGCCTTCCGCAAACGTCGCTGTTATTGGTATAGGAACTATAGGAATACTCTCCATGCAATTACTTAGTCTTATAACACCAAATGTTATCGCCATAGCCAGAGAGGACTCACCAAAGAGGAGAATAGCAGAGAAGTTCGGTGAAGTTTTAACGTTTGAGGAGGCCAAGAAGTGGATTAAGGAAAAGACTCCAGAAGGTCAAGGGTTTGACTATGTCGTAGAAGCAACTGGAAGCTCCCAGGGGCTTGAAATGGCGCTAGAACTTGTTAGACCTAGAGGAGTAATAGCAGCAAAATCAACCCATGGAAGCCCAGTAACATTCAACTATACCATGATGGTCGTTAAAGAGGCCAGGATAGTAGGTAGCAGATGTGGACCATTTGACAAAGCAATAACATTAATAAAGAGCGGAAAAATTGACGTTAGTTCACTGATAACATCAAAGTATAAACTTAATGAGGGAGTTAAAGCATTTGAAAAAAGCTTTGATAGGAAAGAAATAAAAATCCAGCTTATTCCTTGATGTAAGGCTTTCCTAGAGCCCTTGGCATTTTCACTTTCTTCATTATTATTGACACGATTATCAACGTTGCAAGATAAGGAATTGTCCTGAACAAGTTTGATTCGGCCGTTATTATTCTTCCAGTCATCTCTTGTAATTTTATTGGAATATATATCGAGAGACCATCAAAGAATCCAAAAAGAGCACCACCAATAATTGCCATTAGTGGATTCCAATTGCTGAACGCCACATTCGCTAATGCTATAAATCCTCTTCCGGCGGATATGAACTTCGTAAACTGACCGAGCCATCCAACGACCAAATATGAACCAGCCAAACCAGTCAAGGCACCACCAAAGACTGTTGCATAGAACCTTGTTCTATGAACATTTACTCCCATTGCCTCTGCAGCTCTTGGGTCTTCACCGCAAGCCCTAAGCTTAAGCCCTCCTGGAGTTTTATAAAGCCACCACCAAGAGACTATTCCAATTGCGATTGCAACTATCGTTAACGGAGAAAATGTCAGGGGGCCGATAATTATCATGGATATCTTGTTTACAGGCGGCGAGGAGCCATGGCTCTTCCATAGGGCCACAAGGGAAAGGAGACTTATTCCATATGCGAAGGAATTAAATCCAACTCCCGCAATTATCTGATCCCCATTAAGGTAAACACTTAAGAATCCATGAAGAGCTCCAGAGAGTATTCCAACAATTATCCCCACCAACAGCCCCAGATAGGGATTTCCAGTATAAAAGGTGACCACAGATGATGTGAATGCGGAAAGGATTAAAATACCTTCTAATCCTATATTTACCACACCAGATTTTTCTGTTATTATCTCCCCAACAGCTGCAAGGGTTAGAGGAACCATAGAGATCAGTGTGTTTGAAATTATTGTAAAAATATCCTCGATCATTTCCTACCCTCCTTAATTCTTCTTATGATTTCCCTATAAGCATAAGGAACGGCAAGAGCCAGAACTATAACTCCGATGAGGGTATCTGCAAGCTCCGGAGGAGCACCGGTTTTTAGCTCGACCCACTGCCCACCTATCAGAAGACCGGACATGAAAATTGATGAGAATATTATACCAATGGGATGATTTCTCCCAAGGAGTCCTATTCCTATTCCCATGAACCCTACCCCATAAACGGTCGATAGCGTGTTATCTATACTATAGGTAATCCCCAAAACTAGCAGAGACCCACCTAAACCAGCTGATGCACCTCCAAGGAGCATTGAAAATATTGCAGATTTTCTCGGATCAAAGCCAGCATACTTTGCAGAGGCAGGGGATAATCCAGAAACTCGAAGCTTGTATCCAACATCAGTAAAGTACACTAGGAAGTAATAGAGCACTGCTACTAAAGTTGCTATTATAAAAATGCCCCCTATCCTTGCACTTTCGGGAACCGGGACAGATTCATAGGGAATTTTTGGATTTGAGTATTTGGCCGTGATCAAGTATGCTAAAAGAAAGTAGAAAATCCAATTGATCATTATAGCCGTTATCACCTCGTTTATTCCCCTATAAACTCTAAGAGCTGCTATGAAGAACCCAAGAGCTGCTCCTGCTAAGATTCCCACAATTATCGCCAATAATGCATTCCCAGTATAGTAGGCAACGAGCAGGGAAGTAAAAGCCCCCACGTAAAGTTGACTCTCTCCCCCTATATTAAAGAACCCAGCTATTGCAGGGATTGAAAAGGCTAAACCCGTTAGCAGAAGAGGAGTTGCCTTGTTTAAGAGATAATCAGTATTTCCATATCCATATTTGAAGAGTATCCCATAGACCTCAAAGGGATTATAGCCGAGAACAACTAGTGCGATAAACCCAATTGCAAATGCTATCACTAGGGACATTGCTATCTCAAATACCCCTTCTAACCTAACACCTCTAGGCATTGACACCACCCATTAAGAGGCCTAACCTTTCTACGGTAAATTCCTCAGGTTTTCCTATGGCCATAATCTTCCCCTCATATATAACGGCAATCCTATCACTTAGCTGGAGTATCTCATCCAAGTCTGTAGAAATCAATAGAACAGCCTTTCCTTTATCCCTCAACGAAACCAAGGTTCTTCTTATGAATTCAGTCGCTCCGATGTCTAAACCTTGGGTAGGTTCGGAAACTATGAAGACCTTTGGCTCTCTAACTATCTCCCTCCCCACCATAACCTTCTGCTGATTTCCTCCACTCAAATGCTTTATCGGTGTTTTTAGTGATGAAACAACAACTTCAAACTCTTTGACTACCTTTCTCGCAACCTCCTCTGCTTTATTCCAACTTATTCTTCCAGCAGATGTTATGCTATCTAAATTTGTTAAAATTGAGTTTTCCACAACGTTCATCTCTGCTATAAGCCCAACTTTTCTTGAATCTGGAACGTAAGCAATTCCCAGCTTGTATCTCTCACTCGCTGACAAATTTGTAATGTCCTTTCCAAGAAGATATATTTTACCCTTCTCAACTTTTCTAATACCAGCCAAAACCTCTGCAAGCTCTTTCTGTCCATTTCCTTGAACTCCAGCTATTCCTAGAATCTCACCCTCTCTTAGCTCAAAGGATGCTCCCCTTACGGCCTCAACTCCCCGATCATCCCTGGCCCAGACATTTTCAACCTTCAGAACAATTTCACCAGGATGTGCGGGCTTTTTCTCTATTTTCATCACGACTTCCCTTTGAACCATCATTCTTGCAAGATCTTTCTCGCTAACCTCGGCCGTTTTTACAGTTCCAACGACTTTTCCTCTTCTAAGAACCGTGACTTTGTCAGTTATCTCTTTGACTTCCTTGAGCTTGTGGGTTATAAAGATAGTCGTTATTCCTTTTTCCTTTAAAGATCTCAAGGTCTTGAAAAGTTCCTCAACTTCTATTGGAGTTAAGACAGAAGTAGGCTCGTCAAGAATCAATATCTTAGCGTTCTGCATGAGTGCTTTAATTATCTCTACCCTTTGCTGAACTCCCACAGGGAGATCTTCAACTACTTCATCCAAAGGGATAGAGAGACCCGTTTCTTTCATTTTCTCTTCTGCTAATTTTCTAACTTCATTAAGGGTTATTTTTGGGTTTAATGGGAGCATGGCAAGGTAAAGATTTTCAAGAACAGTAAAAGTTGGGACAAGAGTAAAATGCTGATACACCATTCCTATCCCATGTCTTATTGCATCCCACGGCCCAGAAAATTCGACTATCTTACCAAAAACCTTTATTGTTCCTTGAGTTGGTTTTATTTCCCCATATAAGATTCTCATAAGAGTCGATTTTCCGGCTCCGTTCTCCCCAAGGAGTCCATGAATTTCACCCTCCTCAACAATGAAATCAACTCCTCTAAGTGCAACAACGCCATCGGGATAAACTTTGACTATCCCTTTCATTTCTACAGCGTTCATAATTAACACCTTGATAGTAGGGGAACAAAACCTAAATAAAAAGCTTTCACTAGAACACAACAAAATAAATAGGGTAGAAAAAAGAGGAGACATCAGTCAACAGAGCCCTTTTCAAGGGCAGCATTGAGGTTGCCCTTTTGGAGTTCATTTATTATCTGTTCATACTCCTCATGAGTCTTAGGAGTCTTAAACACTATCTCCCCGTTCTTGATTTTTTCTGAGAGTTCGTTGACTATATCCCAGACATACGGCTTTATGTACTTCTCCCTCTGCTCCTTAACTATCTCCACAACCTGATCTGGGGTTAAATCCTTGAGCTTTCCTGCCTCTTTGGCAAATTCTGCAAATTGTCTGACTCCATCAAGATCCCAATAGCCAACGCCGTTCTCCTTGAGGCCAAGTGTTATTATTCCCCCCTTCCACGTGTTGTCGACGACCATCTTTATTGCATCGTAAACGGCCACATCGACTCTCTTCGCACCACTTATTGGAATATACTTAGGAGCATACCACTCTTGGCTAGCATCCTGACCCATTGCAAGGGCCTTTCCTTTACCCTGCTCATTCCAGTCCTTTACTGCATCGAACATTCCAACGTGAGTAAGGCCTGCAAGACCATAAATCACCTTAACTCCTTGCTGAAGAAGTTGCATTCCGGTGTTATAACCTACCTGTGTATCAGTAAATGTTCCCGTATACTGCCAGATGAGGGTTACTGGCTTTCCAGTCTTCTTCTCGAAATACTTTGCTCCGAAAAGATAACCTATGTGGAACTTCCAGAGTGGTGGAATGTCCATACCTGCAACGGCACCGATTTTATTTCCTCCAAGCTCATAAGCCATCCCAGAGGCTATGACCCCCATAAGAGCGGCAACTTCCTGCTCCCTGAAAAGAATGTCAACTTCATTATTCCTAACCTTTCCAGTAGTCGAGTCTATAAGAGCAAATTTCTGGTTAGGGTATTTATCGGCAACTTCGTCAAGAGGCTTGGTCCATAAGAAGCCTATGAGGACAAGTAAATCGTACTCTCCACTACTAGCTAGTTGCTCAAGGAGAGGCACCATGTCCTCGGGCTTCTTTGGTGTCATGTATTCAATCTCTACTCCAAGCTCCTTCTTAGCCCTTTCAGCTCCAAGATA
The DNA here is from genome assembly GCF_000263735.1 of Pyrococcus sp. ST04. Taxonomy (NCBI): domain Archaea; kingdom Methanobacteriati; phylum Methanobacteriota; class Thermococci; order Thermococcales; family Thermococcaceae; genus Pyrococcus; species Pyrococcus sp. ST04. The sequence goes on from NC_017946.1 coordinate 1,600,548, forward strand.
TGCCATGTCATTAAAGCTTAGGTCACCTCTTCCTCCAACATCAAAGAGAATTGCAACCTTGACCTTCTTTTCCTGTGTCGCCGTTTGCGTTCCTCCTATACACCCACTTACAATTGCCATGAAAACTAAAGCAACAACAGCAATTCCTACCTGAAGCCTTCTCATCCAGATCCACCCCTAGCCTTCGTTCTATTGGGATTGATGTCATTACAAGATTGCTGGATTAGGATATATAATTTCTGATCCCAGGAACCTCAGATAGTATGAATACTACCCATATTTCCATAAGTTAAGGTTCCTATTTTCAAGGTGTTATGATCTAATTTTAGTTACTAAAGTGTTACCAAGACCTTCCCAGGCTTCAATTATTTTTTCCGGCTCTTCAGTTACAGCAAATACTGTTGGACCTTTACCACTTAGGCCTACAACAGCCCCCAGCTTTAAAGCTCGGGATATTGGTTCCGGGTTATAGGAGAAGAATGTTGAGTACACTAGCCCATTTAGCACCGTTGCCTTTTCCCATTCTCCCCTTATGGCAAGTTTAAATGCCTCCTCTATATAAGGAGATATCACAGAAAAGTCTATCCCCTTAAGAGTCTCCGTTAACTTAATTTCACTTGGAACAAGCAACACTACAGGGTAAGCCTCCAGTTCCCTTCTTATCAACAGCTCCATTCTTATGTTGTCAGTTATGCAGAGACCCCCAAAATACGAAGCAGATGCATCGTCAAAAGCCCCCGTCAAGGTAACACCAGCCCTTTTTGCCGCCTCAACTCCCAACTTAACAATTTTGATATCGGGAATTTCAAGGCCTAGGGCATTTGCTATTGCTACAGAAAGAGCATTAGCAGCAGCAGAACTGCTCTTGAGCCCCCTACCCACAGGAATATCGGAGGTTATCCTGAACTTTATGCCGAAATTTTCGTTCACATACTCTCTAAAAACATCAACAACACTCTTAACTACCCTGAGATCGTGATATTCCTTTCCATTGACCTCTATCTTCCCTTCTATCCCCTCTTCAGTTATCTTAACCTCCGCATGTGTCCAAAGGTCTATCCCGATTGCAGCACCCTTCCCCGTGGCAAATGCGTTTACAACAGTAACAGCACTACTTGCCTTTCCTGAGCCCTTCAAGGGCGACCCTCCTCATAAGCTCAACATCCGGGTGAATGCCCGTCCATAATTTGAAGCTTTCAGCTCCTTGATACACAAGCATCCAGAGACCGTCTACAGTTAAGCAACCGGCCTTCTCAGCATCTTTAAGTAGCTTTGTTTTAATCGGCTTATATACAATATCCATGACAACGAGCCCTTCTCGAAGAAGTTCTTTAGGGACTAAGCTTTCATACTTTCCCATTCCAACTGAAGTTGCATTGATTAGTATGTCAGCCCATTCAATGTAGTAACTCAGGTTCTCCATTGTCAAAGCATCACCTTTTATACCAAATTTTTCTAAGGCTCTCGCCTTTTCAGGCGTCCTATTTAGAACGACAACATCAGAGTACTTTGCTAGTTCATAAGCTATTGCCTTTCCGGCACCACCCGCACCTAGAATTAAAACCCTGCTTCCTTCCACGTTTGTAAATCGCTCAAGAGCTTTTCTAGCCCCTGTTCCGTCTGTTGTATAACCTATGAGTTCTCCATTACTGTTAATCACTGTGTTGACGCTACTAATAGCCTTCGAGTCAGGAGAAACCTTGTCTAGATACTCAATGATTTTCTCTTTATGAGGCATCGTAACATTCAATCCCGCTATTCCCAATGCTCTAACGCCTAAAATCGCATCTCTTAACTGCTCTGGAAACACTTCAAATGCCACATAAACAGCGTTTATTCCATATTTCTTGAAAAGGGCATTGTGCATCACAGGACTTAATGAGTGTCTGACTGGCTTTCCAATCACCGCATACACCTTCGTTTCCCCATTCATTCCCACTCACCCAAAAGCTTCATAAGCTCGCGCATCTCCTCAACACTCAACTGTCCAGGGGCAGCTTCTTCAAATATTGAAGCATAAGTAAAGGGAGCGTAAAAGAGGCTTACAACCCTTGATATCTTACCCACAGGTCCCATGCAGAAGGCAATCAGATTATTTGCATGTTCATAAAGCTTAATTATCCTCAGATTATCCTCCTTGTCCCTAGCATATGTAACTATCTTCACAACATCTGGATCTTCATCTTCAATTGAATGCAAAAGGGACAGCAAAGATTCAAAATCTGGAGTCCCCAATAAGTCATGGTAAGATAAAATAATCTTGGAGCCAGCTTCTTCTGCCAACCTTATAGCTTCATACCTTATCCTTGACCTAAATTCAATGTCAATGTAAGCAGGGCTAATTTTTAAAAAGCTCTCAAATAGGGATATTCTCTCATCATCACTAAGTTCTTTAAAACCACCTTCTTCCTTAGATCTAACGGTTATTATTAGTTTGTTAGAAAAAGGCTCCAGCAAATCAATGTCAGATGTGTTTTCTAGATAATCAACCCTAAGCTCGTAAAGGTCTGCATCTGTAGAGTTCATGATTCTTACTGCTTCCTTTATTGTTCTAGCTAACACAACACCAGCTATCATGATCTCATCTCTCCAAGGACTTTGAGTATTAAATCTTCTGGAACTTCCTCTATAGAAACATTGCCGATATCAATTGGGATTATAAAGATTATTTTCCCATACCACGCTTTTTTATCCATTTTCATGGCCTCAACAACCTTTTCAGGCGGAAAAGGATTATGCAGAGGAAGACCAAACTTCTTTATTAACTCTATAACTTTCTCCGAATCAAACCCATAAAGCTCCTCTCCAATTTTTGCTGCAGCAACTAGCCCTACAGAAACTGCAAATCCATGCTTTATCTTATAGTTGGATAGTTTCTCTATTGCATGCCCCACAGTATGTCCAAGATTTAGAATCCTCCTCTTTCCACTTTCCTTCAGGTCTTCTTCGACGACTCTAACCTTGACGGCCACTGATTTTCTTATAAGCTCTTCACTCTCTATGGCCTCCTTGGGTGTGGAGATTCCTTTTAGAATATTATAGACCTCTTTATCCAAAACGGCATACTTAATTACCTCGGCCATCCCATTCAGAACCTCAACAAGAGGCAAGGTTGTTAGGGTCCTTATGTCGATCAGCACAAAGTTTGGAAGATAAAAGGTTCCGATCATATTTTTCCCATGAAAGTTTATCCCAGTCTTACCCCCAATAGCGGCATCAACTTGGGCCAAAAGAGTCGTTGGTATTAACCCGAGGTACGTTCCCCTCATATATGTAGAGGCCACAAAGCCAGCTATATCAGTAACTACTCCTCCGCCAAGCCCTATAAGCAGAGATTTCCTTGTAAACCCAATTTCATATAACCTATCCCAAATGTACCTAGCAGTCTCAAGATCCTTGTACTTCTCCCCATCAGGAATAATTATTGGGATAGGAGAATGGTCAGACAAGGCATCAAGAACTTCTTTTAACCAGAGGTTTGCAACGGTAGAGTTCGTCAAAATAGCAATTTTGAATGGAGAGAGGGACTCAATAAGCCCCTCAATATCTTCAATCTTTCCAAACACTATCCCTTCCATCCAAGGCCCTCCAGCTCCTGAAGGAGTATTTTAAACTCTTCGAATGTCAGTTGCTGCTTTGAATCTGAGAGAGCTTTCTCTGGATTTGGGTGAACTTCTACCATTATTCCATCAGCACCAACTGCATATGCGGCCTTGGCCAGGGGAATCACAAGACTTCTTCTACCGGCTGGATGTGAAGGATCCACTATTATCGGAAGATGAGATATCTCTTTCACTACTGGAACCGCGGAAATATCCAGTGTAAATCTTGTTGATGTTTCAAAAGTTCTTATTCCTCTTTCACAGAGAATAACGTTCTCATTTCCCTGAGCCATTATGTATTCAGCAGAGTAGAGAAGTTCCTGGACTGTATTACCCATGCCCCTCTTAAGGAGAACAGGATTTTCAGTTTTACCAACTTCTTTGAGAAGCTCAAAATTTTGTGAATTTCTTGCCCCTATTTGTATGATATCCGAGTATTTAGCCACCAGGGGAACCTGCCTAGTGTCCATAACCTCCGTCACAGTAACCAAACCGTACTCCTCCGCGGCCTTCTTCATCCACTGTAGGGCCTTTTCCCCATATCCCTGGAATGAATAAGGGGATGTTCTCGGCTTAAAAGCCCCTCCCCTAAGAACTCTCACTCCAAGCTCAGCTAAAAATTCCGCAACTTTCATAATCTGTTCTTCACTTTCAATTGCACACGGCCCAGCTATTATCGTAAACCCTTCTCCGATTTTAACATCCCCAATCTTAACGACGGTTTTATCCTTGTACTCCTTAGAGTACTTCATGACGTTCATCTAAACTACCCCCGCGATTTTATCATACACCTTATCGGCAGTTAGCCCATACCTATCCAGCAGGGAGATATAATCTCTACTCGACCTTCCAAACTCCGTAGTTCCAATCCTGATAACTCTTTTTGGCATTTTTTCACTAAGAATTTCTGCAACAGCTCCACCAAGGCCCCCATAGATTGTATGTTCCTCTAGAGTGACGACTGTATTTACCCTCTTAGCCAGCTTCAGCAGAGTATCTTCATCGAAGGGCTTTATTGTATGAACATCAATAACTCCAGCACTTATTCCCGCCTCCCTGAGCTTGTCAGCAACTTGCAGAGCCACAGAAACCATGATCCCCGTTGCCACCAACAGAATATCTTCTCCTTCCCGAAGAACATTTGCCCTTCCGAGCACTATCTCTTCCCCATCATTATACACTCTCGGAGCGTAGTCCCTGCCAAGTCTCATGTATACAGGGCCTTCAATCTCTATTATCTGCTTTAAAAGAACCCTTGTAGCATAGGCATCTGCTGGCACAACAACCCTCATATTGGGAAGAACCCTCATTAGAGCAATGTCTTCAAGGCATTGATGAGACGACCCATCCATATGGTCAGAAAATCCTGAATGAGTGGACACTATTTTAACATTAAGGTTGTCCCTTGCTACTGTGTTTCTTATCTGCTCCCATGCACGCATAAGAAAGGAGGCAAAAGCGGAAGCTACTGGGATTTTCCCAGCTATTGCTAACCCCGCCGCTGTTCCTATCATGTCCTGTTCACTTATTCCCACCTGGATAAACCTTTTAGGGAAGGCCTTTTCAAAGTATACCGTTCTAGTGGACCCTTTGACGTCAGCGTCTATAACAACGACTCTCTCATTTTCCCTTCCTATCTCCACAAGTGCCCTTCCAAATGCCTCTCTGAAGCTCTCTATCACTCAACCCACCTCGCTATTATAACCTTAGGCTTTCCTTTAACCTTCTCAAGTTCCATTATCACCTTCTTCAGCTTTTCAACGTCATTTTCTACCTCCCTAACTTCCCATCCAAAGGCCTTCCACTTTTCAGCAAGAGGTTCTTTGGCAAGTATCTCCTCAGTACCCCCAGTAAGCTGGTGGAAGTTTCTGTCTACTATGGCGATAACGTTGTCAAGCTTGTGATGGGCTGAAGTCATAGCAGCTTCCCAAATCTGACCCTCGTCAAGCTCTCCATCACCCAATATTACGAATATTCTTCCTTCCTTGCCGTCAATTCTGTTTGCTAAGGCTATTCCGTTAGCAACTGACAATCCTTGGCCCAGTGAACCAGAAGATACTTCAATGAAGGGAAGCCCCCTAGCTACGTGACTGGGCAGACCATCTATGTGGGCAAATGTCATCAGTTCATCGTCTGTTAAAAGACCAAGCTTCCAGAGCATTACGTAGAATGCTGGAGCTGAGTGACCTTTGCTAACAATTACTATATCATTATCTTTCTTAATTTCGAGCACAGCCTGCATGATTCTGAGACATGTTATGGAGGAATTCATATGAAATCCATTAACGGGTTTCAGCATCTCCTTTAGCTTAGCTGTTAAAACTTCACTCAACTCCATCACCTCCAAGAATGCTGAGAACAAGCTTACCCTCTTCGGTTAGTCTTACGGGCCTTGGGTTCTCCTTCGTTCCATAGTCAATTAGGCCGAGTTCTTTGAGGATCCTTGCATTAAGCTTTAGTGTTGAGAGTGGCTTCTTCTCTTTCCTACTTAACTCTTCTAAAAGCGCATTTAGTGACCTGTGCTGGCCGTTTATGCTCTTCAATATAAGCCTCTGATTCTCATTTAAGGCTCTCAGAAGGAGTCTCCTGAGAACCTCTACCCCGCCTTCAGCTATAGATATTGGCAGGGCATCACCCATTGGCGGGGCATCACCTTTGACTGTGTAAATTGGCGTGGCATCACCTGACCACCAACAAATGTGCACAGTTAATCCCTATTTAAACTCTTGGATAGCTGACCCTATCCATCCGACGAATTTTGTCGTAAAAGCAGGTAAAGATTGTATTTATTTGTCAAAGATATGAGAAAAGTCGTGATATTTGGAACAGACTTAAACGCTTAGATCTTCCTCTCAAAAAGATGGACTAGAATGAATGAAACAAAACTCAAAAGAACATCTATGTCGATAGCTCCTTAAGTACGATCTTCAGTACCTCTATAGCCCTAAGATACTCCTCAAGGTGAATGTGCTCGTTTGGAGTGTGGTCCAGACTAGAATCACCCGGACCATAAGCTACAGCATCGACGCCATATTTTGGAGCAAGGATATTCATATCAGCCGTTCCCATTTTCTTCTTCAACCTTGGTCGGAATCCTGCCTTTCTTATCCCTCTAACAAATGCTCTCACTAAAGGGGATCTCCTGTCAACCTCATAAGCTGGAACGAAGTCTATTATGTCCCAGTCACTGGGCGGAGTGTATCCAGGAGGAGTCCTAAGGTTTATCACCATCTCCCCATAAAAATCGAAATCCCTTTCATAGGCTATAAATCTCACTATTCTGCCACTCAAAGCGTTAAACCCCTCGTTGAATTCTCTAGATATCACCAACCACCTTTCAATAAGCTTCTCTGCCGCCCCAACACCCATACTACCATGGACTTTCTCAACTTTCTCCACGAACCTTGCGGTTAAGCTTCCCTTGTATCCTATTGTAACACTATCAACACCACTTGGCTCTCCGATTATTATGTAGTCGGGCCTAGGGACCTCGAGATTTTTTGCCCCCTTCGAAAAGCCTTCCTCATCAACGAGACCCGCAAAGATTATGTTAGCCTCGCTCTCTATTGTTGCAAAGAAGAATGTTGCCAATGGACCCTTGGCATCAACGCTTCCTCTTCCCCATAGAATCCCGTTCTCAATCCTAACAGGAATGTATCCCGGCACCGTATCTATATGGCCAGCCAACAGGATTAAAGGCCCCTTCCCTTTTTTAACAGCTATTACATTGCCGACCTCATCAATGTAGCTCTCAATACCATAGCTTTCAAAAGAATCCTTAACGAACCTTGCTGCCTCTTCTTCCCTACCCGTTGGGCTATATATCTCAACCAGCTTCCTGAGAAACTCTACTTTCTCCTCCGGAGATATCATTTATTACACCCTCTATTGCTGATTTAACTTCCATAATTTGATCCTTAGTAATTATCAACGGAGGCAACAATCTAATTACCCTCTGACCTGCCGTGTGGACGAGATAACCCCTATTCTGTAACTCTTCCACGAATCTTCCAACGGGCTTTCTCATAACTATTCCGATCATGAGACCCATTCCCCTTGTCATTATCACATTTGGGGCCTCAACTTCAATGAACTTCTCCTCAGCTTTTTCAACCAGCTTTTCTTTTCTCAATATTCTTAATGTTGTCGCAACCGCCTTACAAGCCAGCGGATTTCCACCAAAGGTTGATCCATGCTTGCCCCTTTCTACATCAAAGTTAGTTAGCGTTAAACTTACGGGAACTCCGTTTCCAATCCCCTTCCCCATTGTAACTATATCGGGCATTACTTTATAGTGTTCTATAGCTAGAAACCTTCCAGTTCTGAGTCCCGTCTGGACTTCATCCGCTATAAGTAAGGCCCCAACATCTTCTGTCAAGTCTCTCAGAGTTTTTACGAATTCCTTCTTTGCAGGAACAATTCCTCCTTCTCCTTGGATTGGCTCAAAGATTACAGCTGCAGTTTCCCGAGTTATTGCCTCTTTTGCAGCCTCTACGTTGTTAAAGGGTATGTGCTTAAACCCAGGGACGAGAGGCTCAAAGTCTTTTCTATATTTAGGTTTCCATGTTGCGCTTAGTGCCCCCATTGTCCTACCATGAAAAGCGTTTGTCATTGCAACGATCTCCTTTCTTCCAGTATAAAGTCTGGCAAACTTTATGGCCGCCTCAACGGCTTCAGTCCCGGAATTTCCCATGTAGACATACTCATAGTCCGCCCACTTTGCTAACTCCTCCAGCATTTCATCCCTTTCCTCGTGTTCGAACATTGGGCCCGCCACAACGAGTTTTTCAAGTTGCTCTTTTATCGCAGAAACCCATTCAGGATGGTTATGGCCCAAAACATTAACCCCTATTCCAGCTACTAAATCCATATACCTCCTGCCTTGTGAATCCCAAACATAGACGCCTTCTCCTTTGACGAGCTTAAGCCTCTTTCTATAGAGGCTCATTTCCCTCAATATATCACCGTCCTACCGTTTAGACCTTCAATTACAACGCTCTCCACTCCACTTTCAATGGCCTTCTTTGCCATCATCAACTTCTTCTTCATTCCTCCCGTCGCATAGCTTAGAAAGTCCTCAACCCTCTCAACTGGTATTTCCTCAACTACCCTACCATTTGCAATAAAGGCCGTGTCAGAGAGGAAATAGAGTTCACTAGCCTTCATTGCCAATGCCATATGATATGCAACCTTGTCACCGTCCACATTGAGGGGCACATTTTCAACTGGGTCATAGGCAATTGAAGCAACAACGGGAACACCAACTTTCATGTACTCCCTAAGGGCTGGGACGTTAATCTTCCTGATTATCCCAGAATAATCATCCCTAATAGCTACTACCTTACCATTAATAACCGCCTTTATCAGCTTCTTCCTCTGTCCAATTATAAGGCCCCTATCTAAGCCACTAAGTCCAATTGCATTAATTCCCTGGCTCCTTAGGAAGTTAACTATTTCTCTGTTAGCTTTCATAAGAGCTGCCACGTAAACATCAAGAACTTCTCGCGTGGTCCTTCTAAAGGAAACTCCAGAGGGACTAGTGAGTTTTTCAATCTTAATCCCTAACCTCCTTGAAAGCTCATCTACATGCCTTGATCCCCCATGGACGATAACTGTATCCTCTATAAGGCCCGATATTCCATCACTCCTCCAGAGTTCTTCCAGCATAGATATAACAGAGCCTCCAATCTTCACAACTCTCATCTCACATCACCTCACACGGGATAAACCGGATAGTACTCTAAGCCCATCCTCTCGTCTAAACCAAACATTATGTTCATGTTCTGAATGGCCTGGCCAGAGCCACCTTTAATTAAGTTGTCTATAGCGGAGAGGACAATTGCCCTCGAATTTTCGGCATCGTACGAGAATCCTATGTCCACAAAATTGCTCCCTATCACGTACTTTGGATCCGGATACCTTTGAAGGCCTCCTTTATCGGTTACCAACCTTATAAAGGGTTCATCTTTGTACATCAACAGCCTCCTCAATAGATCCCTTTCACTGCCCTCAAAATGGAAGTATATAGTGGCCAAAAGGCCCCTAACGAGGTCCACCGAATGAACTGTGAACATTGCCTTTACTCCGGTTTCCTGAATAACTTCAGCCTCATGTCTATGATGATAAGGTTTGTACACCCTAACGACATGACTCCTTTCAGGATGAATGCTTGCAATATTCTCTCTCCTCCCCCCAGCTGACGAACTTACCTTTAGGTCAACTATAGCCTCCTCGGCTACATCTCTAAACGGATACAGAGCAAGGATAGTTGCAGTTGCATTACATCCCGGATTTGCCACTAGTTCAGCTTTCTTTATCTCCTTCCTGTGAAGCTCTGGTAATCCGTAAACAAACTTCTCAATAAGTTCAGGTTTTTCATGGGGACCATAGTACTTTTCATACAGCTCCTTACTTACCCTGAAGTCAGCGCTCATGTCGATTATCTTAGCACTTCCAAGAAACTCATCTATGATTTTCATGGACGTTCCATGCGGAACTGCAAGGAATATAACATCAGCATCGAAGTCATACCTGTCTGTAAATCTCAGGTTTAACCCTCTTAGATTTGGGTGAACCTTGTGAATCTTTTTTCCAGCATATTTTCTTGAAGTTACTGCAGTTATCTCAACTTCCGGATGCATTGCCAACAATCTAACAAGTTCACCCCCTATGTAACCGCTGGCACCAACCACAGCCGCTTTAATCATCTTCTTGCCACCTCCACAGCGTATTCAACAAGCTTCCTCGCTATATCAACTCCAGTAACCCTAGCAGCGTTTTTGAATTCCATATTTGGATTAACTTCATTGACAAGAAGCCCATTAGGGCCCTCAAATATGTCAATAGCCAATGCTCCTTCCCCAAAAGCCTCCCATGCCTTTATTGATAACTCAGCAACTTCTTCGTCTTGGCAGGGTTCGGCTCTTCCTCCCCTAGCTGTATTCGTGATCCAATGATTTGAATACCTATATATCGCGGTTACAAATTCTCCACCAATCACGTAACTTCTGATGTCTCTTCCAGGCTTCTCAACAAACTCCTGAATATAGTGGATATTATAGAGGGGATTCTTCATCCACTTTCTATGCTCAAGCACGCTTTCGAGAGAGTCCTCGTCGTTAATCTTTGCCAGCAATCTGCCCCAGCTTCCAAAAATGGGCTTTGAAACTAGCGGAAATCCAATGCTCTCAGCAACTTTTTTGGCCGCGTTTTCGCTAACAGCGGCCCCCCACCTAGGGACAGGAACTTTCTTAGAGAGTTTTAAGGTTGCCAACAACTTGTCTCCTGCCTCAAACATTAAATTGAAGGAGTTTACGGTCGGTATTCCCTCTTCTTCAAACAACTTTGCTAAGTACATCCCCTTGAAGTGGCTAACATTCCTTATTATAACCACATCAACGTCATATTTGCGTGGAAACGTTAAATCATCCTCGTGCAACATTACAACTTCTCCAAACTCACCTGCCCGTTCTTTAATCATCAATTCCTCCTTTCTCACAATGCTATATGTTATGCCTATTTTCATTGGTTAACCTCCAAAAAATTGAAAGATTTAGGGGCTTACTCGCCCCAATCCTCCTCTACCTCTGGAATCTCTTCAAGTGTCAGGGGGTTCAAGCTGACAACCTCAAGCTCTGCCCCGCAAACTGGACACTCAACTATCTGGTGCAGTTCGACATTTTCAAGCTCAATTTCAGCCCCACATACAGGGCACTCAGCTTTTGGCATTCAAATCACCTCCAAACCTTTACTAACGACAAGCTGTTTCAAACATTATGAGTTTGTAATGTTTTCGTAATATTTGGTTGTATATTACAATATTTTGTTGCATATATAACATAAGGTGTTTTTACTCATCCATCCTTAGAGGTATTCTCCCGAGCCTAACCTCCTCCATCCACATTTCATCCAAGTCAAGGGGATCTAAAGAGTGTATTTCAGCAATTATTCCCCGCGTAACTTCCATAGTAGTTGCAGTTCCTCCCATATCGGGAGTCAAGTTACCTTTTGCCACATAGCTCCTGACAGCATCCCAGATTCTCCTTCCATCCAGGCCAAGATAATCAAGCATCATTGCCGCACTTAGAATAGCTCCAATTGGATTTGCGATACCCTTTCCTGCAATATCAGGTGCTGACCCATGTATAGGTTCAAACAATGCTATGTTCTCTCCATAGTTACCAGTGGGCACTATTCCTATGCTCCCAGCATGAATCGTCGCCAAATCAGAAAGTATATCCCCAAACAAGTTTTCACTAAGTATCACACCATGATTCCAAGGATTCCTCACAAGTTTTATTGTAAATGAATCGACTATTGCTTCCCTTACTTCGACTCCTTCTTCTCTAGCAACCTCGAAAACTATTTTCCTAAAGTACTTATCACTTGTAAGAACATTCGCCTTATGAACAAATGTTATAAATGAATTCCTGTCCTTTGCAATTCTTGCAGCAAATCTAGCTATCCTTTCGGCTCCTCTCCTTGTGATTAACCTGACATCCACAGCCTTATCCTCATAGGCCCTACCCTGGCCAGAATACAGCCCTTCGCTGTTTTCCCTTACTATAACTATTTCCCGCCCATTTCTCAAATCTGGTATTATCCTCAAGTTGGCATAAAGATCAAGCTCCTGTCTAAGAGTTATTATTAGGCTCTTATATCCAGGCAGGTCAAATGGGGTCGTTGTCGCCCCAAATAACACGGCATCCATTTTTCTTATCTGTTCCAAATCCTCTTCGGTTATTGGCACACCATATCTTTTAAAGACCTCTACTCCTCCCTCAAACTCATAAAATCTTATTTTGCTGGTAATAGAGTTAACAACTTCGATTGCAGCATTGATGACCTCAGGTCCAATTCCATCTCCCTTTATGACTGCTACTCTATACATAGATCACCCCTCCTTTTCACATACTCAATTATCCCGCCTTCTTCAACGATTTTCCAGAGAAAGCCCTCTAGAGGTTTAAAGTACCTAATCTCATCTCCCTTCTTCACTTCTCCCGTTTTCCAGTTCACCTCCACTATATCCCCGTCCTTAAGCCAATCTGTATCTCCAATAAGCAGAGGAAGGCCCAAATTTATTGCATTCCTATAGAATATCCTTCCAAATGACTTTGCAATAACTCCAGCAACACCAGCCGCTTTTAATGAGAGAGCAGCTGACTCCCTTGATGATCCAATTCCAAAATTACGACCTCCAACAACCACATCACCTGGTTTGACTTCCTTTGCGAATTCTGGCCTGGCCTCAATAAACGCTATCCTAGCGAGCTCCTGAGGATCTTTTGTAAGATTATAGCGTCCCGGAGTTATTGCATCTGTAGAAACATTGTCTCCAAACTTCCAAACTCTCCCCCTAGTTATCATAACGATCCCTCCGGGTTTGTTATCTCCCCATATATCGCGCTGATAGCTGCAGTAACAGGACTTGCGAGGTAAATTTCAGCGTTTGGAGAGCCCATTCTTCCTCTGAAGTTTCTGTTAGTGGTGCTGAGAATTATCTCACCATCAGCCGCAACACCCATATGTCTGCCAAGACAGGGCCCGCATCCTGGCGGGATTATAACTGCCCCCGCTTCTAAGAACACATTAACGAGGCCTTCCTCAACCATTCTTCTGTAAACGTTAACAGATGCTGGGCCAATTATTGTTCTGACACTTACCCTCTCCCCTTTAAGAATCTCAGCAGCCCTCTTTATGTGTTCAAATCTCCCATTAGTACAGGAGCCTATGAAAACCTGGTCAATCTTTGTTCCTTCAACTTGTTCAACGGGAACACCGTTTGATGGGTGGTGAGGTTTAGCAACCATTGGAGGAAGGGATGATAAATCAACTTCCAGCTCCTTTACATACCCCTCTCCATCGTATGTTTCACCAATAAGTGCCGTCTTTGCATTTGCCTCTACACTAAAGTTCGTAAGGGTTAACCTGTCGTCAAACGAGAAGGGAACGTTGAAAAACTCAATGGCCTTATAATTCATTTCATAATCCCTAAGGGACGTTATAATATGTATCATAGCATCTGCAGCCATTACGTTGCTTGATGGCCTTCCATCAAAGATTACTGCAACACTTTCGGGAACCCTCAGCCATGTCTTTCCAAGCCCAAGGGCTACTGCAGTGTCAGTTGCGCCCATTCCAACTGCAAAAACCCCCAAAGCCCCTACTGTTGGGGTGTGTGAATCTGCACCAATAACCACCTTTGCTCCATCTAAAAGCCCCATCTCAACAACGAGTTGATGACTTATTCCCTGTCCTTCTATCACGGGAATCCCATGAATTCTAGCAAATTCCCTTATTTCCCGTTGTAGATTTGCTACCTTAACGGTAGGAGCTGGAAATACGTGGTCAAAGAACACATAAGCCCTTGCCCTAACTTTAGTAAATGCCCTCTTAAATGCCTCAATTATCAGCGGCATTGTTCCATCATGAGCGTAAACAAGATCGACCTCCCTTATTACAGCCTCCCCAGACTTCACATTCAACAGCTCCTCAACAAGGGTCATGTCATCAACCTCCTAGCTTCTTCAATGAGCCTTTCCCATGTAAAAGGCTCTCTCGAGCTCTTCACTTTTCTAAGAAGTTCGTCAACAATTCTATCATCTCTTATCCCAGCTTTCTCGAGGTAGTATCGTATTGTTGCTCTTCCTGCGAATCTGTCAACGTATATCGTTCTTTCTCTGCCAAAGGTTTCCGCAGGAAGGAATTCGTAAAACGTCGGGTCCTTTATTACCGCAGAAACGTGGAGACCTGCCTTGTGAGTGAACGCATTTGCCCCAACTATCGGGTAATTTGGCTGAACACTTATCCCAGTAATCCTGGTTACAAGATTGCTTAAATAGTACAGCATATCAATCCTGTACTTTCTGATTCCATAGTGATAGTAGAGAACAGTCGCAATTTGGGCCAAATCGACTATACCTGCCCTTTCTCCGAGTCCATTGACCGTTGCGTCAACTAAACTTGCCCCTGCCTCAATTCCCATCACGGCATTTGCTAGGGCCAATCCAAGGTCATTGTGACAGTGAACATTAACGGGAATCCCGAAGCTCACAACTTTCTGAACGAGTATGTAGAACTTGAGGGGGTGTGTACTTCCAGTTGTATCGGCAATGCTTACTCTATCAACTTTCAGCTCCCTAGCCAATCTAAGAGCAGCTTCTAAATTTTTCCATTCTGTGCGGGTGGTGTCCTCCGGAGTGAATCTAACTTTAAGTCCGTGGTCTTTTGCATATTCAATTGCCCGAGAAATCCTATCCAACGCCTGCTCTAGGGTAATGCCAAACCTCTTCTTTAAACAGGCCTCGGAGAGGCAGAAGAATATCCCTATCCAATCGACCTCGGACTTTAACACATGGTCTACATCACTTATTAAAGCCCTTGAATGAGCCAGCAGATTTGCTTTCAATCCCTGATTTGAGACGAGCTTTATTCCAGCAAAGACATCTTCACTTACGGCAGGATGTCCAACTTCGATGAAATCTACTCCAAACTCATCTAACGCTAATGCTATTTCAAGCCTCTGCTCTGGTGTGTAGTTCACTCCAGGTGTCTGCTCTCCTTCCCTTAACGTTGAGTCCAAGATCAATATTTCCCTTCTCTTGCTTAATACTCACCACCCCTCAGCCCTCTGGAATTACCCTATATAAAATTTTCGAGAAAATCTTTGTCACATCGAACAAGTTTTTATATTTTTAAAAATAATTAAAAAAATTTCGAAAAAATAAATTCAATATCTAAGAAAATTCTGTACATTCGAAAATAATATTCCAAATAGAAAAATTAAAGTTAACAAATGTCAAGATGAAATTTCTTCAGCTAATCTCTTAATACCCTCCTGAATTCTTTCCGTAGTTTCGAATGTGAAGTTCAATCTCATTTGATCACTGCGTGGATTAACAGCATAAAATACACTACCAGGAACGTAAGCCACTCCCTTTCCAACGGCCCTTTCCAAAAGTTCATCCGTGTTAACCCCTTCCACCGTAGCCCAAACAAACATTCCACCATCTGGTTTTGTCCATGAGACATTATCTGGCATATAATCTTCAAGCGCCTCTAGCATAGCATCCCTCTTGGGCTTGTAGTAAGACACTATTTTTTCAATTTGCTCATCTAAGAGACCCTTTCTTAGGAAAAGGGCAGCAGCATACTGTCCAAAGGAGTTTGTACAGACATCAATTGTCTGCTTAGCAACAAGAAACCTCTCATACAACTCTTCCGGAACAACCATCCATGCTATTCTGAATCCGGGAGTGAATATTTTGGAGAATGATCCAAGGTATATGACCCTGTCATTAGAGTACGCCTTTATTGCTTTAACTTTCTTTCCAGAATATCTTATATCCCCATATGGATTGTCCTCGACTATATAGAAATTGTACTCCTCAGCAAGCTCAACAAGGTACTTTCTCCTCTCTTCACTCAACGTTGTACCAGTTGGATTTTGAAATGTTGGAACGGTATACAGAATCTTTGGCCTCAGAGTTTTAAGGAGAACCTCTAAATCCTCAACGAGAAGGCCATTCTCATCAACATGTATTTGAGCAAATTTCGGCTCATAAACCTGGAAGGTGTTGAGGGCAACAAAGTACGTTGGAGCTTCTACTAGGATTAAATCTCCTGGATTTATCATTGCCCTACCGACTATATCTATTCCCTGCTGAGAACCGTGAGTTATGATAACATTCTCAGCAGAAGTTTTAGCTCCCCATCTTTCCTTCATATAATCAGCTATCTCCTCTCTTAATTCTGGGATGCCTTCAGATGGCCCATATTGAAATGCTGAAGGGATTGAAGAAACTTCTTCCACTATCTCTCTAAGCTTATCCAGTGGAAATGTTTCAACACTTGGAACTCCTCCCGCAAAGGATATAACATCCCCCGAGCTTATCAAATCGAGAACCCTTTTTAGGGCAGTTGTGTCTATGGCTTTTATCCTCTCCGAAAGCATTTTAGCACACCTAACCTCTAACCAGAAACTAAAATATTTTTACGATTTTTCCAAACTTTTCTGAAAAAATGACCAATAAAAGCTAAAAAAGCAAAAATTTTTTAACAAAATGAAATCACTCTTGAGTAGCGAGTTCTATAAGCTTCCTCATATGAATCTCAGCGGAATCAAAGACTTCAACGCTAACATCTCCTTGCTTGATTGCAAGCGGTAGTTCGGTGCATCCTAGGATAACCCCTTCAATTCCCTTTTCCTTTGCATATTTCTCTATCAGGCTCACTATCCAGTCCTTACTCCTTAAGTCTTCAAAAGCCAATTCCTCAAATATTATCCTGTTAAGCTTTTCCTTCTCCTCATCACTGGGTACTACAACTTCAAGACCCTTATCTTTTAGGGCATTTATATAGAAATCGGCACTCATTGTAGTCTTCGTTCCAAGCAAAAGAACCTTCTTAACACCCCTACGAAGAACCTCTTCTGCAACAGCATCTATTATGCTTACCATCGGAACATTGACTTCCTTCTGAACATCATCAAAAACTATGTGGGGGGTGTTTGCCGAAAAGGCTATTAACTCTGCCCCTGCCCTCTCCAAAGCTTTGGCAGCGTTTATCAGAATTTTCTTCCTCCCCTCCCATCCCTCAGGATTCTCAAAAAATTCCTTGAAATTTATCGAATAAATTATCAGCTCAGGATAAACATACTTCTCAAACTTTTCCCTGCTTATCTCTATGTACTTCCTGTAATAATAACAGGTCGACTCTGGTGTTGTCCCTCCAATGATTCCAATTTTCTTCATAACCATCACCATAAGAGCGTGAAAATAAAAATTTATGAGCATTTTTATGAAAGGAAATTCAGGGAGTCCCAAGATGGATGTCAGGTTCATTGATGAAAGCGTTGCATTTTCAAGAATGCCATATGAAGATGAACTAGAAGAATTAGTCAAAGAATTTCAGGCATTTGTTGTTTTAGTAGAAGAGTTTGAGCTCGTTTATAATTTGGATGATCTGAGAGCAAGAGCAGACGTGCTACATGTTCCAATCCCAGACTTCACGGCCCCAAGCTTGAAAGAGCTAACAACAATCGTCGAATGGATAGAAAGAAAAGTGAATGAAGGGAAGAAAGTTCTGATTCACTGCTATGGCGGAAGCGGAAGAAGTGGAACAATAGCAGTCGCTTGGCTCATGTATAAGCATAGACTACCGCTAAAGGAAGCTTTAAGAAAAGTAAGAATCCTGAAGCCTAGTGCGGTTGAAACCGAAGAGCAAATGAACATTCTTATGGAATTTGAAAAGATAATAAGGGATGATGACTCTGGAGCCCCCTGAGCTGTGATGACCAGTTCGCGGATCTGACCGGTGAATCCTCATCTTCCGAAAAGTTTTTAAGTTGGGGTTGGGGAGGTTATTTCGGCACGGCGGCCATAGCGGGGGGGCTACACCCGGTCTCATTTCGAACCCGGAAGTTAAGCCCCCCAGCGATCCCGGTTGTACTGCCCTCCGAGAGGGGGCGGGAAGCCGGGGACGCCGCCGGCCACTAAAGCGCCCGGGTGGTGTAGCCCGGCCTATCATGCGGGACTGTCACTCCCGCGACCCGGGTTCAAATCCCGGCCCGGGCGCCAGAATTCTCCCATTAATTATCTCATGGCGGTCCACTATATGGATCTTAGGATAGAGACTTCTCCAGAGGTTTACGAACCTGCCGAGGATACGTTTCTTATTGCAAGAGCTCTAGCAAAGGAGGTCAGAAAACATGACATAGTCTTAGACATGGGTACAGGAACTGGAATTCTAGCACTAATAGCGGCAAGAAAAGCTAGGTTTTGCATAGGAGTTGATATAAACAGAAAAGCACTCGAGCTTGCGTGGAAAAATGCAAAGCTAAACAACGTTAGGAATGTCATGTTTGTATTTAGTGACCTGTTCTCAAATATAAAAGGAAGCTTTGACCTTATAGTATTTAATCCCCCATATCTTCCAGGAGATGAAGAAGAGATAAAAGAGGACATAGATAGGGCTTTGATAGGCGGAAAGGGTGGTGGGGAGATAATTCAAAAGTTTCTACAAGAGGTCAAAGGTTATCTTGAGCCTGGAGGGAGGGTGCTACTTGTCTATAGCTCCCTAACAAAGCCAGATCCAGAAAAGCTATTCAGAACTAAAGGATTTAAAACTGAGATCATTGATTCTGAAAAGCTATTTTTTGAAGAGCTTTATGTCATGAGAGCTGAACTCTCTTCACATTGGTAATGAGTTTAACTTTTGGCCTTTCTTTTTCTTCCTCATTCCATTGTTCAAACGAAATCTCAATTCTTCTGAATTTCTCTATCATAGGCTCTGGTCTAAGCATGCCTTCGACTATTCCCTTACCTATTTAAGCCTTTCGTCGAAAATCTTCAAAGCCTCTGAAAATCCCAGCGGTTTAATCCCTAGCATTCTTGCAGAATTTGCAACAATATCGTACACTCCCTTGACCTTTTCTATAATTCCTGTATCAGCCGTTGCAACATATTCAAAATTCTTAAGTTCATAGTCTGGACTTTTAACTAGCTCAACCTCACCCCTAAGTCCGTAGTTTTTCATGATCCTCAATGTAATCTTCCTGATCTCCCCGCTCTTAGATATACTTCTGCCATAAAAGACAAACACTTCACCGGGAGATGCAGAAGCTAGTGTTTTTATCATGATATCTATGACTTTTTCCGTAAGATCTGAGAACCTATACTTCCCTTGATACTTTAAATCCCTCACAAGACCATCCTCACATATTACGGCAATCCCCTGGAGGAGGGATTCTAGTGTTATCAGAACATTAAAGCCATCAACACCAACTCTCAGTCCACTCAAATCCCTAAGAATCTTTTTCCTTACTTCTCTTACCCATGAATCAGGAAAAACACATCTGGCTAAAAAGTGCCTTTCCCTTAAAGTTAGCCTGTAGTGATTTGCAATGAATTCTAGAGCACTACTTTTCCTATACCCCCTGTTCAGCAAGAATTTCAGATCGAAGTACGCTTCATACATCCTTCCCATTTGGCAATCCTCCAGTTATGTTGAAGGAAACTTTTAAAATACTCGTTATAACGTTGTGACATGAGCTTAATTCTTGGGGTAAGCTTAGCTGTTGGTGCTGCGTTTGTATGGGCACTAACATCGGTGCTCTCAAAGATCCTCATGGAAAGGGTAAGTCCATTAGCTCTTAACGCTCTCAGACTGCTCATAAGCTCAGTATTCTATCTTCCCCTTATAGCCTTACTAGGTGCCATTCCAGATAGGGAAATTACATGGTGGGCTATATTAATAGCCTCTGGTATAATAGGATTCGCCATTGCAGATTGGCTATTCCTTGAGGGAATGAACATTATTGGAGTCTCGAGAGCCGGCATACTCGTAACTCCTCATCCAATATTAACTATGATACTCGCCCATTACCTCTTGAATAGGCCACTAAACGCCTCAATAGCCCTTGGCGCAGTTCTAATTGTTATTGCGGTAATAGTACTAGTGAGTGAAGCGATGGACAGTAAAGGAGGAATGAGCTGGAGGGGAATTGGATTTGTGATAGTTGCAGAGCTACTCTGGACGATTGCAGTCCTTGTTACAGATTGGCTTGTTAGTAATGAATCCGCCGTTGCAATAACCGGATTAAGAATAAGCTCCGGGGCATTAGGATCCTTAGTGTTCTTTAGAACAATTAGAGAGACAGTGAGAAAAATGAGTGTTGAGGATTGGGAGCTTGTAGTGGTTATAACGATCCTTGGAACAATGCTTGGCCAATATTTCTTCATAAAGTCAATAAGCCTAGTAGGTTCCAGCATAGCGACTCCTGTAACAGAGTCCAGTCCAGTAATGGCAGCCTTAATGGCCGTAGCATTTTTAAAAGAGAGGTTTACCAAAAGGCTGGGGATTTCCCTGGTTCTAACTACCCTCGGGATAATTCTAATAGGACTCGCCTAATCGCCTCGTTGACGTCTTTCACATCCCTCCCCACCCTTATAAATCCAAAATCTCCAAATTTTTTTCTATACTCTCGTATCATTGCTTCATCGCTTCCACTATCCCCAATATATATCCCATATTCTCCCCTCGTTAGGATATAAAGGGCCCTTGGGTCAGGCTTTTCTATTATATCTCTTGTAACAACGTTCCTGAATTTATAGCCTATTACTCTCTCCGCAAGTTCCATTTCAAGAGAATCCCTTCCAGTAACAACACCGACTTTAGCAACATTCTCAAGCTTTTTCAAAAGCTCAACATCCACAAGTGATTTCTCAACTCTCCACAGCCCAGGGAAGTCAAAAAGCCTCTGAGAATATAGAGTTCCTAAATAGTAAGTATTGAAGACCCTCTCAATTTCACACTCATCAAGGGCAATCCCAAACCTCTTCCTCACCCACTCAACTCCCTCCCCTTCAGGAAATTCACTACAAAAAGTCCTGAGATCACCAGAGAGTGCTCCAATTATTAAAGCTTCACTGAGCTTGAAGTCGTCAGGAAATACTCCCTTAGCCCTCAGGTTCCTTATCGCGTCAAGGGGAACATCAACTCTCTTTCCGAACTTTTCAAGGAAATATTCAGCGGTAAGCTTAGTGGCATAGTCGTAACTTTCGCTCGTATCTATGAGAACGCCATCAACGTCAAAAACCACCCACACCGTTATCACCCGCGAACTCCTTTAAGGCAGAGATTACTTCGTCATTTTCATCCCTTCTTCCGATTGTAACTCTTATATGACCGCTAAGCCTTCCAGAGAGCTTTCTCACAACTATCCCCTTTGACAGGAGATATTCATAAGCATCAAGCTTAATCAAAAGAAAGTTCGCGTCACTTGGATATGCATAGTCTCTTAACTCTCTGAACATTCTCTCCCTCTCGGCAACTATGAACTTAACGCGCTCTTCAACGACTTCATAATGGTCGAGAAGAGTTTCAGCTATAATCATTGTTACAGAGCTAACACTAAATGGGGATTTTATTCTATATATGGCATTAATTACTTCGTCACTAGCAACCATATAGCCAGCTCTTATCGCCGCGAGGCCAAATGCCTTAGAAAAAGTTCTCAACAGGATCAAGTTTGGATACTCCAACACTTTGTCAAGCAGAGACTTACCAGCAAATTCAACATAAGCCTCATCAACAACAACAGGAACTCCAGTCTCCACGACCTTTAAAATTTCTTCTTCAGGCTGTAAGTTTCCAGTAGGGTTGTTTGGCGATGCTATAAAAACTGCTAGTGCATCCCTGCTTTTCTCCGCTATCTCATCTCCATTAATGTGAAAGTCTTCATCTAAGGGAATCTCCACTATAGGGATTCCATAAAGCTTTGAGTAAAAGGAGTACATTCCGAACGTAGGTGGAGTCGTTATGATGTACTTTCCCTCAAACATCCTCACCAGATAATTTATCAGCTCATCGCTTCCGTTCCCAACGGCTATGTTATTCACATCAAATCCCAAGAATTCAGCTAGTTTCTCCCTCAGGGGAAGGGAGGTAATATGAGGATACCTGTTAAACTCGAGAGCCCTTAGCTTCCAAAATATCTCTTCCTTTATCTCAAGAGGAACATCAAAAGGATTTTCGTTCTTGTCTAGCCAAATCCTATAATTACCCTCAAGAACCCGGTAGGGTTCAAACTCCAGAACTTCCCTCCTGATCTTCATTTTCTTCTCCTCCTTAGCTCAGCCATCACTTCTCCTAGTGATATATCATTATATGCTAATAAAACTAACAAGTGATACAGCATGTCTGCAACCTCATAGATTATCCTCTCCCTACTCTCTGCAACCAAAACCTCTATTGCCTCCTCCCCAAATTTTTTGTATATCTTCTCCCTACCCTCTCTAAATAGCTTGGACGTATATGAGCCCTCAACTGGATTTTCTTTTCTTTTCCGTATAAGCTCCTCAAGCTCTCTCAGAATTGTTAAAGAGTAGTCCATTGGGAGGACTCTTTCAGGCTCTCCAAGCTTTCTGTAGAAGCAGGAATAGTTGCCAGTATGGCATGCAGGGCCCTTGGGTTCAACTATCAAGAGGAGGGCATCATTGTCACAATCTATTCTGACTTCCTTCACAATTTGGACGTTACCACTAACCTCTCCCTTCATCCTTATCCTCTCTTGAGATCTTGAATAGTAGTGAGCATAGCCCGTCTCCAAGGTCCTCCTAAGGGCTTCTCTATCCATATAGGCAAGGGTTAGAACTTCCCCTTTAGTGTCTTGAACTATCACTGGGACTATCCCATTATTCTTTTCCCAGTTTACTTGCTCTATTAACTCTTCAATATTCAAAGCTAACCCTCCTTCAATAATCAAGCCTAATGGGCACTCCTCTCATGGCCAAAAACTCTTTAAGTTCCCTAACCGTATACTCACCGTAATGGAATATTGAAGCCGCTAATGCGGCTTCAACACCAATTTGAAATACCTCAAGAAAATGCTCCGGCTTTCCAGCGCCTCCAGACGCAATTACCGGAATTTCAACTGTATCAACAACGGCCCTTGTCAAAGGGATATCAAAACCATTTTTTGTTCCATCCGTGTCCATACTTGTTAAGAGTATCTCACCAGCTCCCAGAGTCTCAACTTCTTTTGCCCATTCAACAGCATTTATTCCCCTCGGCTTTCTTCCACCGTGGGTATAAACTTCCCAGAACTTGCCGTTCCATTTAGCATCTATTGCAACAACCAAATTCGCCGTTCCTATAACCTGAGCAATTTCCTCCACAAGTCTTGGATTATCAACAGCCGCAGTGTTTATGAACACCTTATCAGCTCCTCTCTTTATTATTTCTCTTGCCTCTTCGACTGTTCTTATTCCTCCTCCCACGGTAAAAGGTACATATATTTCCTCAGCTATTTTTTCAACTAAATCAAGTAGAATTCTTCTTTTCTCGTAAGACGCCGTGATGTCTAAGAATACGATCTCATCTATTCCTTCTTTCTCATATCTCCTCGCAAGCTCTATTGGATCCCCAGCATCTCGAATGTTCCTGAACTTTATGCCCTTAACCACTCTCCCTTCCTTTATATCGAGGGCCGCTATTATTCTCTTAGCTAACATTTTTTCGCAACCTCCACCAGCTCTTCTAGAGAGAAAAACCCCTCGTAAAGGGCCTTACCCACTATAACTCCAGAAAATCCTATCTTAGACAACTTAACCACGTCGCTTAACTTGGAAACCCCACCAGCATATATGAACTCTTCATCACCCCAGAATTTCTCTATTTCCTCTATCCCCGTCAGGGTACCGTCCCTTTCAACAGAAGTATAAACAAACCTGCTAACATATGGTTTCACAAGTGAGTAAGCCTCTTTAACAGGTATTCCACCCTCAACCCATCCTTTAATGGCTATTTTACCGTCTTTGGAGTCCAAACTGACAGTTATTCCATCAAACTCTTTGGTTATCCTCTCGAGAAAGTCCAAGTCAAAGGCCCTAGTTCCGATTATCACGTTTTCAACACCAATGCTATAGGCCTTAGCAATCCATTCATACTCCCTGAAACCACCGCCTATCTGAACCTTAACTCCGATCTCTTCTATTATCCTCCTCACAACATCCAGATTCCTCGGCTTCCCCGTAAAGGCTCCATCTAAATCAACAATGTGAATCTTGTCAACTACTTCAGAGAACTTTTCGGCAAATCTCAGGGGATCTCCATAAACTTTCACGCTATCCCTCTTTCCCTTATACAGCCTAACCGCCTGACCATTCATTAGATCTATAGCTGGATATACTTCCATTTTACATCCCCCTGAAGTTTTTCATGACAATCAAGCCGTTTCTGCTACTCTTCTCGGGATGAAACTGAACTGCATAGATATTGTCCCTACATACGGCCGAGACGAATTCGATATTCCCGTAATCCGTAACACCCACAACTATGTCCTCTTCCGGAATTGCATGATATGAGTGAACAAAGTAAAAGTACGCCCCGTTCTTAACGCCCTCAAACAAGGGGCAACTCCTTTTAATCCACACCTGGTTCCATCCAATGTGGGGGGTCCTAACTCCCCTAAGCCTGACGACTTTGCCCCTAAATACCCCAAGGCCTTTTCTCCCGGGGCTTTCCTCACTTTCCTCAAAGAGGAGCTGTAACCCTAGACATATCCCAAGAAACGGCTTTCCCTCCCTTATTCCTTCAAGAATGATATCTTTCAGAGGCTCCAGCTTATCCATCACGGCACCAAAATTGCCCACTCCAGGTAGGACTATTTTCTCGGCCTTCTCTATTCTGTAGGGATCATCCGTTATCTCACCCTTAAGGGCCTTCCTCACATTGGCTAAATTGCCTATACCAAGATCCACTATTGCTATCATTGTCCATCCTTAATGAGAATTTAATATCAGAATTTAACTTCTACATTAAAAAAATTGTACAAACGACAAAAGCTACTCGAGGTGAAGTACAGCAACATCCCCTGTCCAAAATTTAACCTCTATAGACTTCGCCGTCTTGGGCATTGAGAGATGAACTACCTGCCTTCCATTAACGAATTCACGTGGATTCCCCGAATATACAACCCTTCCATCAACCCGAACTTCCGTTATGCATAGCTTCTCCACACATGGAAACTCATAAACCAACACTCCCCTTATTTCATCCCCTTCAATATTGCCAAAGAACTTGAGATCCCCATCCTCAACGACGATGTCATACGAGGGAAGCAGTGCTGAGACAAGCAGATATGATAGAATTAGAGATGCCAAGGGAAACACCAAGAACTTCTGCTTGTCGATTGTTATGCTCTTTCCTTTTATCGTTTGAACCTTTGATGGCATTTTGTTATAGGCCATTACCTCAACTATCCTACCCCCTATAGCAACAAAACCCCCAACAACAGTTGGCAGTAATAGAGCACCATAAAGAACGAGCTTTCCGGCAAGTAAGAAGTCATTAACTCCAGTAGCTTCATAAAAGTATTTCAGCACTTCTTTTTGAAGGAGTGCCTCAACAACAAGGAAGGGATACAAGAAGAGTAAGAACACGTATAGAATCTTAAAAAACGAAAAGTTGTATATCAGAGCAATGCTAACCCTCGAAAGCCCGTATGCAGCTATAGCAATCCCAAAAATCCCAATTATCACGGCAATTATTTCAAGCTTTAATGGCCTTTCATCTACTAGCTGACTCCACTTATATAATCCATAAAGATAAATTATAGCCCCTATTAACCCAATTAATGACCCAACACCCGGAATTAACGACACTAAAGTTAAAACAGCCCCAATCGTTAGGAATAATTTTATATTTTCAATACTTACCAAATTCACAACATCCCACCCGGTAGTAATACCGGATAGCAGGATAAAAACTTTGTCCTAATGCACTAAATAAAGGATATGAGAATGATGAACCCGCGCAGCTCTGATTGGTGATGAGGATCTTAAGTGCTGATTATAACACTCCCTTCGTGCTCTCTACCCTACTTTTTTCCCTAATCGCCTGAGATAGGGCCCTTCCCAGTCCCTTAAAAGTTGCTTCAATGATATGGTGAGCATTTATTCCTGCAAGCTTCTTTACGTGGATAGTTGCCCTCAGAGATCTAGCCAATCCCCAAAGGAACTCCCTTAAGAGCGATACTTCAAATCCCTCCTCCCCCTCAACAATGTCCAGATCGAGATTTAGATAGGGCCTCCCCGATATATCCACAGCAACAAGCACCAATGCATCGTCCATGGGCATTATGACAGTACCGAACCTTGAAAACATCTCTGGGAGATTTTTTCTGATCTCTTTCCCAAGGGTTATCCCCAGATCCTCCCAGAGGTGATGTCTGAGGTCGTAGCTAGCCCTAACCTCTGCATTTACTTCCATATAAAAGAACATTGCTTCAAGCATGTGGTCAAGAATCTTATCTCCCGTATTTATTTCCCCTTTCTTCCCTATTTCCACAACTATATCCGTCTCCTTGGTTTTCCTCCTCAATATGACCACCCCACAATAACAGTTCGGGGCTTTCCCTAGGGATGCAGTAAAGAACACAGTGATTAGCCTTAATCCTCATTTCCTAACCTCCATGCTTTTCTTATGCATATCCATCCCCTCTATTTCGGCGAGTCTGATTCCAAGATATCTCTCCCTCAGGAATTCCTCCCTATCCACCATGGCCAGGCTTATCGGCTTCATAAAATCGAGAACCGTTAGGACACCCATGAACTTTGCAGCACCTCCGGTAGGAAGAACATGATTAACCCCAAGAAAGTAATCAGCTGCAGGAACTGGAGTATAGGGGCCCAGATAAACTGCACCAGCATTTTCTATTAAATCCAAAAGAAGTAGTGGATCCTTAGTTATTATTTCCAGGTGCTCTGGGGCTATTTCATTCGCCCTTTCAGCACATTCTTCAAGCGTCTTACATAGTATAACCTCAATCCCATTCCGAGAGCAAAACTCCGCAAGCTCCTTTGAAGTCGTGAGAAGCCATGCCTTGCTGTCCTTCCCATGTTCAAGCTGACTTAGTAAATCTGCCAAAACATACTCCTTATTGGCAGTTTCATCAGCTATAACGGCTATCTCGGAAGGACCTGCAAGACTATCTATACCCACAATTCCAAAAACCTGCCTCTTTGCCTCATTTACGAATTTATTCCCTGGTCCAAAAATTTTTTCAACTTTTCTCATTCCAACGCCATAGGCCATAGCCGCTATAGCCTGAATGCCTCCCAGCTTATACACCTCACTAATCCCAAGTAGCTTTGCCACATAAAGGATGTAGGGGTTAACCTTACCCTCTTTCGGGGGCGTTGTCACAACGATCTCCTTAACCCCAGCAATCCTTGCGGGAACCCCCACCATCATTAGAGTCGAAGGCAGGGGCTTCCCTCCAGGAACGTAAATTCCGATTCTCCTTATTGGCCTGTAAATTATTCCATAAAGAGATCCGTTCCTGATTAACAGCTTATCTCGGGGAAGCTGAGTCAAATGATACTTCTTTATCCTCTCAATTGTCCTTTTAATTATTTCCTTATCCCTATCCGATATCTGAGATTCAGCTTCTTCAAACTCCTCATCACTAACCCTGAAAGGGCCCTCATAATTGTCAAACTTCCGAGAGTACTCCTTGAGTGCTTCAATCCCTCTCCTCTTGATATCCTCCAGTATTTCCCTAACATATGCCTCAAGTTCCATAAACCACCCTCCTAATCCTCATTATCAAGGAGTTTATCTCCTCGAACAAAACTTTCTGAGATATCCTATTTACCAAAAGCAGAGCAGAAACATCCATTATTTTAGCAACTTCCACTAAACCATTAGCCTTGAGAGTGTTCCCTGTCTCCACTATGTCAACTATAGCATCAGCTATTCCAACCCTAGGTGCCAACTCAACGCTTCCATGTAGCTTTATTATTTCAACTTCAACCCCTATTCTCGAGAAAAACTTCCTAGTAACGTTCACGTATTTTGTAGCTATCCTAAATCCATCCATATCCTCTGGAGAAACAACTTTACTTCTTGGCATGGCCAAGCTAAGTCTACACTTTCCAAAGGGAAGCTCTAGAGGAATGAAGACATCACTCTCCCTTTCCTCTACAACATCGCTCCCGGCAATTCCAACGTCTATACCGTGCTCAACATATACTGGAACGTCATATGCCCGGGATAATAGGAATTCATCCCTACCATTGCTCCAAATCAAGGCCCTTTCGGGTTTTTCAGGGATCTCAACGCCTGATCTTCGAAGGATATCTACTGAATCTTTGTAAAGCCTTCCTTTAGGAAGAACGAATTTCATCGTTTCTCACCTTTCTCGGATTTAAGGGCCACCTCAACCGGAATTCCTAACCGCACCATTTCTCTCGCTAAAGCATATGCTTTTCCGATATCTTCATTCGAGATTATCTGCCTACTCCTCTCCTTTGGAGAATAGAGCCTCGAAAGCCTATCAAGATAAAACACAAATCCAATTCCAACTTTTCCGTTTAGTTTGTACTCTCCCCCACCACCAATAGGCTTTCCAAGCCTCGGGGAATATACCTCAAAGATTATATCTGTGTAATACGGAAGGGGTCTCACTGTTCCTAGATCTATGAAGATTCTTTCATCATTAACAGCTTCAACTATGGAATCCAGCTTTTCATATCCACTTCTCTTTCCTCTAAAGTTGAAAAGTCTCCATAATCTTTCTTTTTTCTCTGCCGGAAGAGGAAGTCTTTCAATTATTTCAAAGTTTCTCTTTATTAGCGCCTCCCTAACCTTGGGCCAAAATTCCCCTGCTTCCTTCTTCCAAATCCCAATACTCCCCAAATCTATGTAGAAGTCCTCGATCCCTATAGATTCAAGTGCTGTTATCATTATAGAAAGCACTTCAACATGTCTCTCAATTCCTCCCTCACCTATAAGCTCAACTCCAGCCTGCCATTCTCCTCTAATATCCCCATTTAACACTTCAGCTACGTAAAATACCTTCGTCTGCCCTTCGATTTTCTTGACTATCCTGGATGTTACGTCGGGATTGAGGAGATAAAACTCGTTGTTGTAAGAGAATTTCGTTCCTTTTCTTATCTCCGGAGAGTACTCCTCAATTGTGGGGAATATTATCTCCCTATACCCCCATAACTCGAACGTGCGTCTTAAGCGGTTTCCTATCTCTGCCAACTGTAGGTAGTCAAGGATCGTGCGCCTCAAAAAAGACACCTCCCGAGCAAAGTAAGTCCAGTAGAATAATCAAATATGGTGGAATATCATTACGAGCAACACTTTTATGCCCATTGGTCTCTCACTTAGGCTCATTACTCTCTCACCCTTCTTCACCCACGCTCGTTGTTTCGGGTAGTTAAGGATGTCGGTAGAATTTCTGTCACATATGCACTAATATTCAGAAAAATGCATAAACATTTGTCGAATATACAAAGAAAGCACGTGAATGTGAATGGCATGAGCAAAGGACTAACCATTAACTTTTCAATTTCCCATACTTTTTCTTGCTTTCCTTAAGGAACTTTCTATACTCTCCTAAGATGTCTCTACAGTCATTCCCTATCTTCCTCCTGCTAATCCTCACGAGAATCCCCAGGGATAACAAGTACACCCCAAGAACCAGGGTGATAATTATCAAGGCCGAAACGTCGCCTGCACTAAGCAAGAAACCCACGAACAGGGGAAGTAAGTACAGAAGGTTCAACAAAACATTAACTCCCTTTCCGGGAGTAGGAATATCAGAAATACACCTCACAATATCCCTCCATCTTGAACATGCCTTAAGCAATCTCCCTCCAACCAAAATGTAATCCTTAAACTTGTACACGCCAATGCTCTCTGAGTCCATGAGACATCTATAGCCAAACTTCTCAACGAAGGACTTGACATCGTCACTACAGGGTTTAGCATTTAGAATCATGAAGAGATCCCTTTCCCAAAGCCAAGTAACACCTAAATAGATGACAATTGATGGGATTGCAAGTATCTTCCAACCAGTAATAGCAAGACCAAGCTGGCCCGCTATTAATGGGTAGCGGAAATTTGAGAAGCTTGGGAACTCATCGACTGAAAACGTGTTCTTAGACCTAATATGAAGATACAAAACAACTAAGATGACTGCTAGAAAGGTGTTTACTCCAACTAATTCATCCCCCTTAAAATCCCCAAAGGGCGTTGAAAGGAAAACATTACTATTCCAGCCCCCATAGAAGCCCAGCGATATTATATATACAACAAGGGGAGTTAACATAATCATGCTGATTTCCTTTTTCTTATTAGACAACTTTCCAAGAAGTATTCCCATCCCAAATCCCACGATTAAACCTAATACAAGAGGTATCATTCAACCACCTTACAAGAATTACTATTTGAACTTTTAAATTTGCCCACCTCAATGCTTTTTAATTGAGTGCATAAATCGAGGAAGTGAAAGGTGTGAAAGAGATGATAAATGAAATAAAAGGTAGGATATCAAATAAGGAAATCTTGATAAGGCTAAACGGATTCATTATAAGCTACTTTGGATGGATTATTTTCACTCTCCTATATGAATACTTCGGAAGATGGAGTATTGACGTAACCGAAGAATTTTTGAAACTCCCCCTAACATCGAAATCTCTCGTCTTGGAACTTTTGGATATTACTAAGTCAATTTTTCCCCTATACGTTTTGCTTAGAGGAGTTTACTACATAGGATTTGCCGGTTCTATAGGGTTTATGGTTATTTACATCCTTCTTTATTTAAGAGACATTAGAACTTCTGACGAACTTCTTGGAGGCTATCTCTCAGCTTACATAATTGCTGGTGTAACATACACTCTTTTCCATGTTTATGCTCCCCATTATGTCTATCATATCCCTGGATACCCACTTACTAACACTCTTCTAACTAGACAAGAGTTTGTCTTTCCTTCCCTTCACAACGCCTTTGCCGCGATCAACATAATTGTTATATGGAAGTACAAAAGAAAAATTGGTGCCAAGGTCTTACTCTTATTGAACACCTTAATTCCCTTCGCAACGGTATTTTTAGCTCACCACTGGATATATGATGTTGTCTCTGGATTTGCCCTAGGTATTGCTGCATTAAAGATTTCAAAGAAAGTCATGAAAGGGGTTCCCAAAACTATCTATAATATTGAGTTAAAGGTTCTGAGGGCACTCACAGTGTTTAATGTTGCTCTTGTAGTCCTATTGCTCTTTTTATCCTTAGAATACTAAGCCTCTTGCAATTGGGAAGTATAAAAGGTGTAAAAGTACCCCTTCTTCCCCAAGAGCTCTTCAAAACTTCCCTCTTCGACTATCTTACCATCATCTACAACAACTATCTTATCAACGAATCTAGTTATAGACAGCCTGTGGGCAATTATTATGCTAGTTCTTCCCTCCATCAGCTTAAGCATTGCATCTTGAACCAGCCTTTCAGTTTTGGGATCAACGCTTGAAAGTGCTTCATCCAGTATCACTATATCAGGATCTTTAAGCATGGCCCTTGCAAGGGAGATAAGCTGTCTCTCACCAACTGAAAGCAGTTTACCAGCCTCGCCAGCACTTGTATTATAGCCCTTTGGAAGCCTCATTATAAAATCATGTATGCCAAGCTTCCTACATACCCTAATAACGTCTTCTTCCTTTGCATCGGGATTCGCTATCAGTATATTTTCCATAATAGTTCCCGGGAATAAATAGGTCTCCTGGGGAACGTAGCCTATTCTTCTTCTCAGGCTTTTTCTGCTTATTTCCCTGCCATCTATACCATCATAGAGCACTTTCCCTCTTGTTGGATCGTAGAACCGCATTATTAGGTTAACTATTGTAGTTTTCCCCGCTCCAGTCTTCCCAACTATCGCAATCTTTGAGGCAGGAGATATCTGGAGATTTATCCCTTTAAGAACTGGCCTCCCCTTTTCGTATTCAAACCAAACATCCTTGAACTCTAATTCTCCTTTGAGCTTTTCAACTTCAATCCCATCATAGCTCTCAACGTTTTCATCGTCAAGAACCTCATATATTCTCTCCAATGCCGCCAATGCTGATTGAAGGCTATCATACATACTCACAACATTGTTTATTGGTCCTCTGAATCTCTGGGCATACTGGACAAAAGCCACGACAACACCAATGCTCACGGCTCCTTTGTAGGCTAGGTACCCCCCATAGGCTATAACCAGAATAACTGAGAGAAGACTTGTAATGTTCATTAGTGGCCAGAAAATTCCCATATAAACCGCCACTCTGAGATAAGCTTTAACTGTCTCTCTTGAAACTTTCGAAAATTCCCTCTCAACTTCCCCTTCCCTTCCAAAGGCCCTTATCGTCTCTACTCCTGCGACACTTTCCTCAACTACACTGGATATCTTGGCTATTTTCTGTCTAGTTTCTCTATAGGCCCTCCTCATCCTGGTTCCAAAGTAGAAGGCCACAAAGACCATGAGGGGAACACTAGCGAGGGTTACCAACGTGAGCCTAAGGTCAAGAAGCAACATTGCAACCATTATTCCCGCTATGCTGAGAAGGCTACTTATGCCCCCAAGGAGGCCAGAAACCAAAATGTCATTCACCATATTCGTATCGTTTATTATTCTCGAAACCAAATCCCCCGTTGACTTCTCCTTAAAGAAGTCAAGATTAGAATAGAGAACCTTTTCATGGAGTTTTGCTCTAAGCTTCTGAAGAACCTGTTGGCCAAAGACGTTTGTATAGTAAGTTTGAAGCATCGTGAAGAACCACTGAGCCACGAGGGCCACTAAGTACAGAAGAGCTATCTTCCAGAATTCTTCATACTTTTTCGGAATTATGTACTCATCAATGGCTATCCTAAGGATGTAAGGCGAGGCTAGGGTTGATAAGGTTGAGCCTATTATAGCGATAATAACTATTCCAAGAACCCTTTTATAAGAGAATGCCTCACCAAGGAACCTCATAAATAGTGATAGGCTAGATCTCTCACCCATTGTCCTCACCCACCCCAGAAGCCCTCAACATCTCACTAAATACTCCTCCTTTTTTGGCGAGTTCCTCTGGTGAGCCCTCCTCTATTATTTTCCCATCTTCCATCACTATGACCCTATCAACGATTCTAGCTAGGGAAAGTCTTTGGGAAACTATTATGGCAGTTTTATCCCTGAGGATATCTTTCAAATCTTCAACAAGCCTTCTTTCCGTTTCAGCGTCAAGGTTCGAAACAGGATCATCAAGAAGAACTATCTTCGGATTAAGCAACATGGCCCTTGCCAGCGCTATCCTCTGTCTCTGCCCTCCTGAAAGAGTTATCCCTTTTTCTCCAACAACGGTTTCATAACCCTGGGGAAGACTCTCTATAAAGTCCCGGATCTTTGCTATCTCAGCCGCTTTCTTAATTTCCTCTAACGTTGCATCAGGCTTGGCAAGGGCTATATTTTCCCTAAGGCTTCTGTTGAATATGAAAGGCTCTTGAGGAACGTATGCAACTATTCTTCTCAGGCTGTCAGTTTTTATTTTACTCACACTTATCCCGTCTATGAGCACATCTCCCTTATCAGGCTCGTAGAGCTTCGCTATAAGCTTAAGAATAGTACTCTTTCCGGAGCCAGGAGGACCAGTAATCAAAACTTTCTCACCCGGCTTTACCTTAAAGCTTATACCCTTGAGAACCGTTTTACCGGTGTGATAAGTAAACCACACATCTCTAAATTCAACCTCTCCCCGAGGATTGGGAAGATCAACGGCGTCTGGAGGATCAACGCTCTTTGGTGCACTGTCGATTACGTCAAAAAGCCTTGAGGCCGCAGCTAGGCTCCTCTGGATGTCCCCTATTATAAACCCAAATGCTCTTAAGGGCCACATTAGAGTGAGCATGTAAGTTAAAAAGGCTGTAAGTTCTCCAACTGTCAACGTTCCATTCATTATTCCCCTTCCACCGTAATACAGCATTGAACTCATGGCAAGGCCCATAATAAGGAAGGGAGCATTACCGTACATTGAAGTAACTTTCGTTGCCTGAACGTTTAGTGCAAAGAGCTGTTCATTTTCCTTTGAGAATTTCTCCTGAGCATAACCCTCTGCAGCTAAAGATTTTATTGTTTTTATTCCAGCTATCGTCCCCGTTGCTATTGAGGCTATAACTCCAGTCTGGTGTCTTATCTTGTCATAAATGGGTCTAACTTTTTTAGCATAAGTAAAGTTAATTATAACAACTATTGCTATCGTAATTAGAGCAACAACCGTCAACTTTCCGCTCATTTTAGCCATATAGTAAAGGGAAACTCCTATTAGGAAGGTAGAATATACGAGCATTCTAAGTCTAAATGATAAGAAAGCAGTCACTCTTTCCGCGTCATTAGTAATCCTACTTATCAACTGCCCTGTGAAAGTTTTATCAAAGAACTCCATTCTCTGCCTCTGAAGCGCCCTGAACGCGTCCATTCTAAGCTCATATATTGCATGTTGAGAAGCTTTGACGAGAAGATATCTGCCAGCAAAGCTAAAGACACCGTTAAGAACTCCAGCCAGAAGTATTAGAAAGCCATAGTGAACGGCAGACGTGTAGTTCCCAACAGAAATACCCTTGTCAATGGCATTTCTTATCAAAACTGGAATAATACCATTTGTGTAAGACATCAGAACAACTAACACTATTCCAATGATAAATTCGAGCTTATAATTTTTCAAATACCCCATTAGTCTTATGAATTGTGAAAATGACCGTTTCATATCCCCTCGTCCTAACTATGTCGCACGGTTATATAAATGTTTACTGGTTAAGATATCCATCTAATTGAACCTTATGCATTTTCCTTGTTCTAATTTTTCTAAACCTCAAGATATTTAATGAAGACGGCAAGTCAAATTTAGGAAACAGCTCTTCAACGAGCTCATCTGCGAGATCTTTAGGGAAGCCATTCTCGATTAGAGCCCTTTTAAAGCTTCTCCTGCCTTTATTAGCCATCCTAACAAGACCTGCAATTCTAAAAGATATTCGGATAATGTATAAAATCAAGAAAAATGTGGAGAGAATAAGCCTCTTCACTCCTCTTTCTTCTCCAATGGCTTCAAATATCTTCTTCCCAATGTTCATTGAATCCATATATTCTTTTGTTAATTCCAACGCCATCTCCTTATTCCCCGTTCTCCATTAGCCTCAACTACTATTCCTAGTTGTTCCAGTTTCTTAATTTTCGATCTCACGGTGTTCCTTGAGGCTTTTCCCCTTCTACCTCTCAGTTCCCTTGTTATTTCACTTATATTAGCTTTTTTAAGATCAAAGAGTATCCTTACAATCTCCCTAGCTATTGGATCGTTTTTTATTTCCGGTATAACGACATCTATACCTACTCCCCCATACTCCGCATAAACGTTAAGCAACCTAAGGTACGCCTGAGCCATTTGAGAGATTATGGCGAATGTTTTCATGATCTCATTGAGTGTCTCTCTAAGCCGCTGAACTTCCCTGACGAGCTCATCATTTTCCATGATTGAACGTTAAGTGGTCAAAACTATAGGTTTTCTGGTCACTCTTGACTATGATAGGCAAGACTTAAAAATACAAATAATATGAAGCTGAGGTCAAATGAAGTGGAGTGAAATCCCAAGGGATGCAAGAGCCTATATGCTCTATCACACAATAATAGAGCCCCAACTGATCGTCTGGTTGCTTCTACCCTTATATATGATGTACTCAGGTTACTCAGTCCTAGATGTCGGAATAATATTTACAGTCGTTAACATAGCCTCAATTCCAATAACCTATGTTATTGGAAAGATATTCAACAAGTTTGATATCAAGAAGGGTCTCATGATAATAGACATTCTTGATGGAATTGCATACATTCTATACGGGCTTGCACATGGCACATATTCTTCCCTAATGTTCTTTCTTGGTAGGCTCATAGAGAAGATATCTACCTTATTTTATCCACTATATAGAGCATACGAGCAGATAATATATCCCAAGGATAAGTATGAAGAAATCTTCGCCTGGCACTTAAGGTTGCCAGAGATCAGCAAAATGGTAGCCTTTCCGATTTTAGGGTATCTCTTTGGCTATGTCTTTACAGGATTAGAAAACTACAGAAAGGCATTCATACTCTTTGGACTTCTGTCAATCCCAACAACCCTGTATATTTACTATTTTCTTCCACCAGTACGAGCTCAAGAGAAAATAACCCAAGAAACGTTTAAATTTAAAGTTGGAGAATTCAAAGTTCTGCTTATATTTGAAGCTCTTTTTATCCTCGGCTGGAGCCTAGCTCCAGATTTTATCATGATAAACTACATAGTGTTTGAGCTTAAGAAGACGATATTCGAGGTAACAATAGTTAGTTGTATCAGTAGTGCATTTTCAATAATCGGAACGTACATTAGTGAGAAAATTCCCAAGAAAAAAGGTTTCCAAGCAATAGCGGCTGGAATGGCATTAAACGCTATATATGCTCTTATAATGTCTTTATCTCCCCCATTCTCCATTGTAATGATCGCTTATGCAATAGGCTCAATGGGAGATTCTATATGGTTTCCATTCTACAGAGCGTGGCAGTTTTCCCTGATTCCAGAATTTAGAGCTCCTGAGTTCCATGCTGCAATATCAAGCTACAGAAAAATAATAACACTAATCACCCCATTTATCGCCGGAATTTTGGCAAGTATTCATCCAACTATGCCCTACGCAACTAGTTTGGCGACTTTCTTAGCCGCGGCCGGCCTCTTCATATATTTGTCAAGAGAGGAAAAATAAATCACAGAGGCTCGAACTCATTTAACAGCAACGTGTACTGTCTTTGCTCCAATGCTTTTTCATCAACAGCCAGAACTAGGGCAGAGTTCAACATGAGAAGATGATCCTTAAGGTTCACGAGAAACTTGAACACGCTCGGGAATTCATTGTATATCAGGAGATACTCAAGACAATCTATAATTATAACAGCATAACCATTTTCCTTTGCAAACCTTATTGCATATTCTTGAATGACGTGAAGCTTCGTTGGGGGAATTCCTTCTTCTGAGGCTTGAGTTATCCAAACTGTTCTTATATTCTCGCCGAGCCCTCTATAAAAGTCAGGTGATCTCGTGAAAACAAGGATTGGGGCATTTAATTCCCTTATCATATTTATGAGGTCTACAATTCTAGATCTTGCCCCAGATACTATATAAGCCCCAAGAAGCTTTTCTCCGTTACCCCCGGGAGATCCTCTTTCCATAGGTTTAATTATAAAGGGATATTCCTCCTCCAAGAACCTTACATACCATGTTATTGCAACTATCATCCCGAATATTATAAAGGAGTATGTCACATATATGACTTCAGGTATCAACTGCCATCCAAAAGCTTTCGCAATAACTTCGACACCCCTCACCACCACCCCCAAAAATGAGGTGGTTACTAAGATTAAGACAGCTCTTCTTATTTTTCCGGAATACCTACTCACCCTTTTAATAAAAAACAGGAAGAGATAAAGTAAAGACAGTGTTAGCATTAAGGAGTATATTAGGATAATGTCCAAACATTCCACCTCCAGATTGAATGGAACTTAATTTGGTGACTATTTCCCGAATATTGAAGAAGATTTTAATATTTTTCTGTTGAAATTTTGTAACAAATGGTAAGAAATAACAAGAGGAATTTTCACAACTCTCCAACACATAGAATTGACCTCCTCCTCACCCTAGAGGGCAAGGCTTTCAAAGGAAAATGTAAGAGCTAAGAAATTCGACTTTTCTCCTTTTTTATTGAATAAGTTAACCCATATGCAGGCCATATCCCTGGAGGCTGAGAGTAGTGGTGAAGGTTTCTCAGAATTTTCTCAGCATCTTTTCTTGTTTTTGCCTTCACTAT
Organism: Pyrococcus sp. ST04; assembly: GCF_000263735.1. Taxonomy (NCBI): domain Archaea; kingdom Methanobacteriati; phylum Methanobacteriota; class Thermococci; order Thermococcales; family Thermococcaceae; genus Pyrococcus; species Pyrococcus sp. ST04. The sequence goes on from NC_017946.1 coordinate 1,638,336, forward strand.
TAACTTTCCAGGCCTAAGTATGACTTCAGCCTTTGGGAGATATAAGATTATTTTGTCTCCATTAATTTCAGGCTTTGCTCTCATTAAAAGAGACTTCAACTCCCTGTATGCATCGTCAGTTATTTCCTGTTCTAAAACTTCCTCACTATTTTTCTTAAATATCCTAGACCAGAAACTATTCGACTCATCCTCCTCCATCGGCGTTCATAACCTCCTTCACTATTTTCCAATAGACCTTTTAAGAAACGCTCTTTTAAGCTTTTCTCAAGAATAAACAGAGAAACGGCAAAAAGATCAGAGGATCATCCTAGCATCTACGGCAACTGCCGAATCCTCATATGCGAAGATTGGATTGATGTCAATTTCTCTTATCTCCGGAAGCTCGAGAGCTAGCTCACCGACCTTAACTATAATATCAGCCAGGGCGTCAATGTTTACCGGCTTTTCTCCTCTTGCACCTGCTAAAATTGGATATGCTTTTATCTCCTTGATCATCTCAAGAGCATCGTCCTTAGTAACGGGAGCCACCCTGAAGCTAACGTCCTTAAGAATCTCAACGAATATCCCACCAAGGCCAAACATTATTGCAGGACCAAACTGTGGATCCCTTATCATTCCGACAATTACTTCCTTGCCAAGGGGAAGCATCTTGTAGATTATAACCCCCCAAAGATCTGCATCCGGCTTGTAGTTCCTTGCATTCTGCATAATTGTCCTAAAGGCTTCCCTTGCCTCCTCATCGTTTTTTATGTTTATTTTCACGCCACCAGCATCACTCTTATGGATTATCTGGGGTGAAACTATTTTCATAACAACTGGATACCCAATCTCCCTTGAGAACTGAACAGCTTCCTCTTCATTCCTAGCAACCTTAAATTCTGGAACGGGAATTCCATAGAGCTTAAGGATTTCCTTTGCCTCAGGTTCAACTAGAGGCCTGTTTTCTGCTTTTGCTTTTTCAATAATTTCTCTGGCTTTTGCAACCCTATCCATTTGAATCACCCCTATTATCTTGACGTTTTTCAAATATTTTTGAGTGGTTAAAAGTATTTCCATTCACTTTTGAACCACTTAAAGGTCTCTGCCAACCCATCTTCCAAAGAATATTCGGGAGAGAATCCAAGGGATCTAAGCTTACTTATATCAGCAAGGCTCCTCCTTATATCTCCCGGCCTTGGAGGACCGAATACTATGGAAGAAGAGGAAGAAGTTAGATCTATTATCTTTAAGGCAAGCTCAAGGATTGTAGTTTCTCTTCCAGTCGCGACATTAAATACCTCCCCCTCAGCCCTCTTTTTTTCAGCCACAAGGATGTTCGCCTTAACAACATCCTTAACAAATATGAAATCTCTAGTCTGCTTTCCATCCCCAAATATAACTAGGGGCTTACCCTCCAATGCACGCTTAATGAAAATACTAATTACTCCAGCATAAGCTGAGCTCTGTCTTGGGCCAAAAACGTTGAAGTACCTCAAGATTACGACCGGAACCCCATAGGTTTCATGAAACACCTTGCAGTAGTACTCACCGGCAACTTTGCTAACTCCATATGGAGATATTGGATTCGGAGGTTCATCCTCTCTAAGGGGTAAATTCTGGTTGTTTCCATAGACAGCTGCTGAAGATGCAAAGATCATTTTCCCATTTCCCTCGCTTAGGGCATTGAGAATATTTAAGGTTCCAATGACATTAACTTCCTCAGTAAATATTGGATCCCTGATGCTCTCTTCAACGCTTATTTGAGCGGCTTCATGAAAAACATAATCCGCCTCCCTTATAATTTCGGCTATACTCGTGTAGTCTCTTATGTCAGCCTTGACGAGTTTTGCTCCCTCCGGCACATTTTCCTCCCTTCCAGAATAGAGATTATCTATGACAACAACATCGTTGTCTTCAACGAGGGCTTCCGCTAGATGGGAACCTATGAAACCGGCCCCTCCGGTTATTACAACGAGCTTATTCTTCATGGGGAAGTATTTATAGAGGCGGAAATAAAACTGTTGCGGGGGATGGAATGATAAAGTGTGTCATTTTCGATGTCGATGAGACGCTCGTGTATTATGAAGGCTACAATCTAAAGGAGTGGTATGAAAAGATAGCCCTTCCAGCAATGAAAAGACTCGGAGTAATTGTAGACTGGGAAGTATTCAGGAAGATGGCAAAAGGGGAACTCCCTAGGAGTTACGTTGAAAAGTTTGGCATTGATCATGTAGAGTTCTGGAAGGCTATGGATAGGGCCAATAGAGTATACAGGGAAGAACTACTCAAAGAGGGAAAAATTCATGTTTATCCAGATGTGGAAGCATTGAAAGAGCTTAAGAAAATGGGGATAAAGCTTGCAGCAGTTAGTAATGCTTCCCAGGATAATACAGAGCTCGTTCTTAAGGCGTTCAACTTGCTCAAGTACTTTGACGTTGTTTACGGGAAAGACTACAGCTACCTAGACGGGGTTAAACCAAATCCATATTTGATAAACAAGGCTCTAAAAAGCTTAGGAGTTAAAAAGGAAGAAGCCCTGCTCGTTGGTGATAGTGAGCTGGATATAAGAGCTGGAAAGAATGCTGGAATTAAAGTCGTTCAGATATTAAGAGAGAGGAAGTATGAGGGAGCCGACTACTATATTAATAACCTATGGGAGCTGGTGGAGATTATAAGGCGTGAGCTCTGAACTCCACAAGTTTCTTTAGCATTTTTGCTATCTCGTCATCAACTTCTGCCTCTGGATCCATTTTTTCTAATTTCTTCCTCAACTCCTTAAGCTCATCTAGGATATCCATGAGTTCCAAACTCCTCTGAGTAAATTCCCAGGAAGTGTGAGGACTTTCAAGTATTCTTGTCTGGAAAGTTACAATAGCAACTTTCACGTTCGCCTCTGCTTCATCTAGAAGCTTTAACACTTCTTTTGCTTTCATCAAACCGTCCCTCAGCTAGAGTGTTGGGAAAATATTTAAAACAGTTTTTCCTAACATTCAGTTAGGAAAGGTTAAAATATATGTGAGAGGTGAGAGAGATGGGTGAGGAGTTAGGGAAACTCCTTGACGTTCTTGGAAATGAAACTAGACGTAAGATACTGTTCCTACTAACTAAAAGACCCTATTTTGTTAGTGAGCTAAGCCAAGAATTAGGAGTCGGACAAAAGGCTGTACTTGAACATTTGAGGTTGTTAGAGGAGGCGGGATTAGTTGAGAGTAGGATAGAAAAGATACCAAGAGGGAGGCCAAGAAAGTACTATATGATAAAGAAAGGGCTCAGGCTTGAAATACTATTAACGCCAACTTTGTTTGGTTCAGAGATGTATGAACCCAAGGACATAAGAAAAAGTCCAGAATATGAACAGGCAAGGGAGTTAATCAAGTCTCAGGAACCAATAAATGTGAAAATGAGAGAGCTTGCAGAGTTTTTACATGAGCTCGACGAAAGAATTAAAGAGATAATTGAAGAAAAAAGAGAGCTAGAAGAAGTTAGAATGCTCATTGAGACGTATATAGAAAATGTTATGAAAAGAATATCCGAAGAAAATAGAGCAATGATGGAAGAAATATTCAAAGAAATAGAGAGAATACTACCACCAGCATACGCCAAAAGAATTAGAGAAAAGTTCATGGAAAATCTTTAAATCATGATGAAAATGAATCCCGGATGGGACAGGACATGAAGAGGCTTGGAAAGGTTTCTCACTATGCCAAGCAGGGGCTACTTATTGTTAGAACTAACTGGGTTCCCTCACTAAATGATCCAGTCGTTGACAAAAAGTTAAATTTCATTGGGATAGTTAAGGACGTATTCGGGCCAGTCAAGATGCCCTACGTTGCTATAAAACCTAAAGTCAAAGACCCCGAAAAATACGTTGGAGAGGTTCTCTATGTAGATGAAAGGAGAAAAAGAAAGAAGGAAAGAAATGAAAGAGATAAGAAAAAGAAGGGTGGTAAAAAACAGATGAGGAGAAAGTTTAAAAGCTGAAGGATGATGAAAGGGGACCTCTCCGATGTTAGTTGGGATTCTAAGTGATACCCATTTTCCAAAAGCCTACTTTCCTACTAAAGTTGCCGAATTCTTAAAGGACAGGAACGTTAGCTACATAATTCATGCAGGTGATGTAACTGAAAAGCCTCTTCTTGAAATGTTAGAGGACATAGCTCCAGTAATAGCCGTAAAAGGGAATGCGGACAAGATTGACCTTCCAGAAGAGGAGACCCTTAACATACTTGGCCGAAAAATACTTGTCCTCCATGGGCATCAGTTCATCTCCCTTTCCTCCCAAACCCTTACATATAAGGCGTTAGAGGAAGAGGCAGACATTATTGTGTTTGGCCATGCGCACAGACCATACTACAATGAAGTAAAAACTATGGGAAGAAGGATAATCCTGATTAACCCTGGCTCACCTACCCTTCCAAGAATGAGCGAGCCAACTTTCGCAATTTTACAAGTTACAAAAGATACTATTGATGTAAAATTTTACAACGTTTGGATGCTTTAGATGTAGTTGGTAAGTGAATTTGAGAAGCATATATAATTGTAGGGACAGAATTTACAGTGTGGACCTTTTTTACCTGGAGGAAGCTCGTCTTCTTCAAGGTACAGTTTGATTTCATAGAAGAACTTTATTGTCTCCTTAAAGAGAGAGGGATCATATGGAATCTCGAACATCCTAAATCCCTTTCCGTTTATTATTGGGAAGTTATCAAAATTAAGGCCATTTATAATTCTCTCAGGAGAATCATGGAGCTTCACATAATAGAGATAGCCGTATTCAGATTCACTCCACCGAAGGTATATGTTAAGCTGAGCCAGATGGTACTCAATCGGAAATCTTGGGAGATATGACTTTCCCTTAATTTCTATAGGAAAGTTCTTATAGGCATCCATTCTTCCATGAATCTCCATTCCAAGTCTAGGGAACCTTAGCTTGATCTCTTTTTCAAGCTCAAATCCAAACCTCTCTCGGAGAACTTTACCGAGTACCTCATGAGTTCTAACGCCCTTCTCTAGCCTTGGCTTAGCAATCTCAGGCCATTTCTCAGGAAAGCCCTTTAGTCTGAACCAAACCCTTCTCGGACACATCAAGGCTTCACTGGCATAAAACTCTATCAATACTTCTCCCTCCAGGAAATACTTCGTATTGGGCGTCAGCTAATACCGACTTCATCACTGTTCAGGCTGGGCAAGGCTCGTCATCCGCCAATGCTATTATCGCAAGTGTTTTTAAGAACTTTATTTAATATACCTTCGCCGACAGCGAGGGTACAATCCCTCGCAAGGGCTCGGTCCACCCGCCCCCGCAAGGTGTCGGGTTCGATGAGCGGGGTGTGCTCACGCCGAGCCCACAGGGCCGGTGCATCCGCCCGCGGGATCAATGACCGACGGGTCTCTGTTGCCGGCCCACAGCAAAAATTTAATTACCAATTTCTTAATAAATAACTGGAGGCTCTTCAATGGTGATAATACCAAGGCCAATAGATCCCAGGGATATCAAGAAGATTAGAAAAGAGCTAGGAATAACTCAGGAGGAGCTAGCAAGGAAGGCTGGGGTAACCCAAGCATATATAGCAAAGCTCGAAGCGGGAAAAGTTGATCCAAGGCTTTCAACTTTCAACAGGATCCTAAGAGCCTTAATAGAGTGTCAAAAAACAAGAGTAACAGCAAAAAGCATAATGTCTTCGCCAATAATCTACGTAACACCAAAGGACAAGGTAGAGAAAGTCGTTAAGCTCATGAAAAAGCATAATATATCCCAAGTTCCTGTAATGGAAGGTGATAGAGTAATAGGCTCAATAACTGAGAGACTCTTGGTTAGAAAGAGCTTGGAAGATGAGGACATATATTCTAAAAAAGTCGAAGAGATAATGGAAGGTCCGTTTCCATTTGTCTCGGAAGATGAGGATCTCGAAGTTATCAAGTACTTACTCGAAGAGCATCCCGCCGTAATAGTCCAAGGAAAGAACGGAAAGCCTATTGGGATAATAACCCGGTCTGACATATTTAGGTTAGGCTAACCAAAGGTGCACAACCTTTCTATCAAAAAATTTTCATAAATTTTCTGGAAAATATTTTGTTCAGGTGAAACATAGTGAGAATACGAGATCATCCTATTCTGGAATTTAAACGCGGAAGAGAAGTGACAATATATTACAATGGAAAGCCAATAAAGGCATATGAAGGCGAAACAATAGCAGCAGCACTACATGCTGCAGGAATCAAAGTTCTGAATACTTCGAGAGTTAAGAAAAGACCAAGAGGATTGTTTTGTGCAATTGGAAAGTGTTCCTCATGCCTAATGACTGTAAATGGAATTCCAAACGTGAGAACCTGCATAACACTTGTCGAAGATGGAATGAGAATTGAGGAGAACAAACCAGTTCTACCAAAAAATGAAGGCAGTAATAATGGAAAACACGCCAGAAAAGTTGATGCAGACATCGTGATTATAGGGGGAGGGCCAGCAGGATTAATGGCCGCGATAAGCGCCCATGATGTGGGGGCTAAAGTTGTTCTAATAGACGAGAACCCAATACTGGGAGGACAACTTGTTAAGCAAACACACAAGTTCTTTGGAAAAAGGGAACAATTTGCGGGTGTAAGAGGGATTAAAATCGCAAGAATACTTGAAGAAGAAGTCAAAAAGAGGGGGATAGAAGTTTTTCTCGAAACGTCCGCGGTAGGAATATTTCAAGAGGGAGATAAAAAGCTTGTTGTAGGGGTTAGGAGAGAGAAGGAGCTAATAGAATTCTATGGAAAGGCTGTCATTGTAGCAACAGGAGCCATGGAGAAAGCAATTCCTTTTGAAAACAATGACCTACCTGGAATATACGGAGCAGGTGCTATTCAAACTCTCATGAACACTTACGGTATAAAGCCCGGAGAAAAAGCCCTAATAGTTGGAGCAGGCAATGTTGGATTAATTCTTGCATATCAGCTACTACAAGCAGGTGTTGATGTAAAAGCTATAGTGGAAGCAATGCCAAAAATCGGTGGGTATTTTGTCCATGCTGCAAAGGTGAGGAGATTAGGCGTCCCGATCCTAACCAGACACACTATTCTAAGAGCAGATGGAAAAGACAGAGTAGAGAAAGCTGTAGTTGTACAGATCGACGAAAAATGGCAACCAATTCCTGGAACAGAAAAAGAATACGATGTTGACCTAATTGCAATTGCCGTTGGCCTAAGGCCAAGTATAGAGCTTCTCCAACAGGCAGGATGTCAGATAAGATACATCAGGGAGCTAGGAGGGCACGTTGCTGTTAGAGACGAATGGATGGAAACCACGGTGAGAGGGATCTTTGTAGCAGGGGATACAGCCGGAATAGAAGAGGCAACCACTGCAATGCTAGAGGGAAAAATAGCGGGAATTGCTGCAGCACTAAGATTGGGAATTGGGGAAGATAGATGGGTGAAAGAGATAGAGAAGGCCCAAAGAGACTTAGAAGAGTTCCGTTCCGGACCATTTGGAAGGCATGTAAGTGAGGGTATTAAGAAGCTTCTGGAGGGATTATCATGAGCGAAATTCCAAATTATTTGAGATTCGGTTATATAACACCCGAAGAACTCTTCACAATAATCCCAAAACCCAGCGAGGAAAGATTAAGAAAAAGACCAGTTGCCGTTCCAGAATGCCCCCAACAAATTCCTTGTACTCCATGCAAGGAAATATGCCCAACAAATGCTGTAATTATGGAGCATCCAAATGATATACCCATTGTAGATTATGAAAAGTGCATTGGCTGTTCACTTTGTGTTCAGATATGTCCTGGGCTAGCATTTTTCATGATTCATTACATAGGAAATAAGGCCAGAATAACGATGCCATATGAACTTTTACCATTGCCGAAACCAGGAGAAGAAGTAATTCTCCTTAACAGGATTGGAGAAGAAGTTGGAAGAGGAAAAATTATCTCCGTCGTCCCTCGGGAGAAAGCGAAAGGAGATACACCAATAATTACAGTTGAGGTTCCCATCGAGCTTGCTTGGGATGTAAGAGCCATTAGGGTGGTGAGAGAATGAGAATAGTTTGTAGATGCAATGATGTTACCGTTGAAGATATTGAAAAACTCATTGATGAAGGAGTAACGGATCTAGAAGAGCTCAGAAGACTCCTGAGGATCGGAATGGGGCCTTGTCAGGGAAGAACATGTATTCCAATAGTTATCTCAATCCTGGCAAGAAAAACAGGCAAGAGGCCGGAGGACATTGCCCTACCAAATGCCAGATTCCCAGTAAGACCTGTAAAAATTGAAGCTCTGGTGGGGGGAGAGAAATGATAGGAATCATTGGGGGCGGAATCATTGGAGTAGCAACTGCTTATGAGCTCGCAAAACTTGGAGAGGATGTTATAGTTTTTGAAAAGAGATACCTCGGGTCGGGCTCAACGTTCAGGTGTGCGAGTGGTATCAGGGCCCAGTTCACAGATGAAGCTAACATAAAGCTAATGAAGTACTCAATTGAAAGATGGGGACAACTAAGCGAGGAGCTAAACCACGATATAATGTTCCAGCAAACAGGATACTTATTTTTAGCAACAAGTGAAGAGGAAGTTGAAGCCTTTAAAAGAAATATAAAACTTCAAAACAAATTCGGTGTTCCAACAAAACTAATAACTCCCGAGGAAGCAAAAGAAATAGTACCTCCATTGAACAAAGACGCATTTTTGGCAGCAGCCTGGAACCCAGAGGATGGAAAGGCGAGCCCCTTCCACACCCTTTATGCATATAAAAAGGCAGCAGAAAAGTTAGGGGCTAGGTTCCATGAATATACCAAGGTTACCATGATAGAGAAAGAGGATAAATGGAAAATTAAAACAACGAGGGGAGAATTCAAAGTAGACGTGGTTGTCAATGCAACTAACGCTTGGGCCAGGGAGATAAACTCAATGATCGGAAAGGACATAATCCCAATAAAGCCTTACAAGCACCAACTAGTAAAAACAGAACCTCTCGAGAGGGGACAAATTGAACCCCTTGTTTGCCCTCCAGCATGGAACGATAGTTACGTGATTCAGGATGGCGAAGACGGAGGAGTTATTTGCGGAACGGCGTTGGAATATGAAACTTCTCCAGATGATGTAACTCCAACTTATGACTTTGCTAAAGAAGTCCTTAAGTGGGCAGTAAAGATAATCCCAGCACTGAAACACGTTCATATTGTAAGACAATGGGCCGGACACTATGCAAGAACTCCGGACAACAACCCCGCTATAGGAGAGATAGAAGATAACTTTTATGTCGCTATAGGATTCTCGGGCCATGGATTTATGATGGCCCCAGCAGTTGCCCAAGCGCTTGCGGAAAGAATAGTGAAGGGTAGGACTAAAGTTCCCCTAGACTGGGAATGGTTTGACCCATTTAGATTCGAAAGAGGAGAATTAAGGAGCTCAGCCTTCCAAATAGGCTGAGCTCATGCCATATCCAATATTTTTCTCAACACTGAACCGACAACATAGCTCGTTAGGAAGTACCATCCAAAGTACCCAAGTTCGTCAGGTCTCAAAGCTGAGTGATACATCTTATGGAATATATCGAATAGGAAGAAATTGAACGGATACTTGACTATAGCAACCTCAAAGTACCATCTCCTCAGCCATCCCCAGAAGATTATGATTATTGGCCAGCTTATCAGCATTGGCTTAAAGAATGCATCTTTCATAATCTCATTTTGCATTTTTAAAAGCTCCAATTGCTTCTGCTGAACTTTTCTTAACTTCTTCTCGTCACCACTTTCCCTGGCCTTTTTAAACTCCTCTTGAATTTCCTTTGCCATCTTTTGCAGTCTCTTCATTTTTTCCTGATCAACAAAGATGTAATTAAGGAATACGAAGAATGCACCCAATATTATCCCGGCTACCGTAACTACCCACATTGGATGGGTTCCCCTAAGAAGAGGACCAAACATCTCATCCAAAGCTAGGTATATTCCCTCAAGCATACTCCTTCACCGCCAGATCAAGTATTTTTACGAGCTCGTTTACAGCCTCTTCAAGACCCTTATCCTCATGATTCTCAATTATCTTAATTAGTGCATTTGAGTGCATTGCATACGCTATAGCAGCGGCCCTATTTAAATCTTGATGTCTTTGGATTTGCTCCTCAGTCTCAACGTCCCTATCCCTTTTGAGATCTCTAAGCCTCCTTCCCAAAATCTCAGCTGGAGTAGCCTCGATTATCACTATGAAGTTAGGATTCAGGGTTCTTATAACATCGTAAGGAAGACCGAGAAGGTAGCCATGGGGAGTTTTTATTGTCGCGTGGGTGTCTATGAGAATTGGCTCACTTTTGGCCATTTCAACTATCTTTTCAGCAACTTTCTTTTGCAACTCCCTTTGAACTTCAAGTGGAAGCTTCCTCATCTCGTCCCTATGTTTTACAAGACCGATACGGAGGGCCTCTTCAAACATGAGATCTCCAAAATTTACGAGTTTAAACTTCGCCTTTGTCCTTTGTAAGGCCAATCGAGTGATCGTGCTTTTACCAACTCCAGGAATGCCGGTGATTATGACTACGAATGGCATTCCACACCCCCAACTTAGAAAGAAGAAAAGCGTTTAAAATTATTATGGAAGAGGGAGATGTCAAGAGGCAAAGAACTTCCTTAAGGCTGGGAACATTTCGCTTATCTGTTCTCTGGCTATCTCTTCATAGAATCTGTATATAATACCAACTGTCAACAGTATTCCTGTTCCAGTTCCTAGGGCTCCAAGGAAGTCAGCTAATACTGCAATCAATGCAACTGTTAATGATCCCCAGAACGTCACGTAGGGGATGTACTTCTGAAGTACTCTCTCAAGTGTCCTAGGATCTCTTCTGAATCCTGGAATTTGAAGGCCAGCTCTTTGCAGTTGCCTTGCTATTGACTTTGCATCAAGTCCAGTCAGCTCAACCCATAGGAATCCAAAGAGCAGGCTGAAAGCTATAGTCATTAGGAGGTAAACTATAGCCCTAACTGGATTGTCTATCACTGTAAAGATGTTCCTTGGCGGGATTACATAGAGAACAAAGCCACTTATAGGTGAACCCGTCCTTGGGTCGAATGTTCCGAGCCACGGATGACCGAACCTATCGAGGAGTCTGGCCCATAGCTGAATGTTAGCATAGAGTGCAAAAGTTAGGATTATTGGAATGTTGCTAACGTAAAGGAATCTTATTGGATACCTCCCCCTGATCGTGACACCTCTGTATCCAAGGGGTATCTCAACGCGCATGCTTTCGAAGTAAACGACCACAAGGAATACTATTATTGTTGCAACTACAGCTAGCATATCAGGGGCATTTCCACCCCTGTAAATGGCCCCCCAAAGATCTCCCTTGAGTATGTGCTGAATGAAGTATGGAATCGCACCTACTATTGCAGGTTCGCCGGTTAGGGGATCAACTATATTAGGATCGGTTAGCGGATTTAGGCTCCTAGTTAATATCCTCTGAGAAACTCCAGCAGCTATGAACAGGCTTATACCACTTCCTATGCCCCACTTACTCACAAGCTCATCTAAGATTATCAGGATCACTCCACCCATTGCAAGCTGGAGTATCATGAGGACCGCAATCGCATGGGTGACATCAACACCAACCCTACCAAAAGCCCCACCTAGTACCCAGATTGCAGCTTCAAAGAAGCACATGAATACTGAGAACACCCTCTGTAGTGCTTGATAAAATCTTCTATCTTCAGGATTTGCCAAGTCGAGCTTAATGATCTCAGAACCCACGAGAAGTTGTAGGATAATTCCAGCAGTTACTATAGGCCCTATACCAAGCGTTAAGAGGGAACCGTTTCTACCAGCAAGGACAACTCTCAGAAACTGGAAGTAATCCTGTATCTGCTTTGGTATTCCATAAACAGGAATTTCAGCAAGGACATAATATAGTATCAGAGCAAGACCTGTCCACATAAACTTTTCCTTTAGAGGAACGTGTTTCTTTGGTCTTTCAACTTCTGGAAACCACTTTTCTAAAGCATAAACTATGTCCCTAGCCCCCATAGTTCAACACCACTGTCCTTTTATGTAGGGAAGCAAAAAATAAAGGGTTCAAACAAGAACGGCCTCTCCCCCAGCTGCTTTAATCTTCTCCTCAGCCTTGGGGGAGAAGGCCCTAGCTTTAATGATGAGCGGTCTAGTGAGCTTGCCAGTCCCGAGAACTTTATCAGCAAACTGAGTTGTATCGACGATTATCTTGCCTTCCTCCTCGTATGCAATTCCCATTTGGATAAGCTCATCTAGGTGCTCGTCAATGAACTTGAGATTAACTATCCTGACCTCTCTCTGAACCTCGGGGGGTCTTGAGAATCCCCTCTTTCCTAGATGATCTGGAGCATACTTGATCGTCCATGTCCACTTGCTCTTGTTCCTCTTACCTGTTCCTGCCATACCTCTACCGCCTTTACTTCCTCCTCCCCTGTGCTTCTTCTTGCATCCCCAGCCATGAGTGTGGCTTCCTCTAAGCTTCCTGACCTTCTTCCTTCTCCTAATCATCTCACCCACCTCAGAGCATTCTCTCAATGAGATCGTTTATCTTCTCCCCTCTGTACCCAAGAGCTCCTCCTTCCTTGAAAGATCTCTTTTTGCTCCCTCTAAAGCCTCCCCTTGGAGGGTGAAGCCTGAATACTGGCTTAAGATTTGGTAGGTCTTTAAGGCTCATCTCTCCATTTACAACTTTCTCTGCAAATTCTTCAATTGTTATTCCAAGCTTCTCCTTGACGTACTCATCTGTAACTGGCTTGTTACCAATGAGCCTTCCTCTCTTCCTTATTAACTTCGCAAGGGTCTCTGCGTTTATTTCTCCCCAAGTTATGTAGTCTTTAGCCTTCTGGAGCATTCCAAGATAGCTTGGAGTATCATCCACTATAACACAGTGGTTAACCCTGTGGAGTCTGAGCATTGCGAGGGTGTCTCTTACGGGCCTCTTAACGTTAACCCTACCCCTGATCCTAATTACTGCGAGCTTTGCCATTTCTGCTCACCTCATTCAAGGGTAAAGCTTGCGGGCATTGCCCTTCCAACGACTATTCCGTATCTTTCAATCATCTCAGGTGTCACAACAACTCTGTTCGTATTGTAGAGAGCATTGAACACTGCTTTTGCAAAGTTTACTGTTGTTCTTGTTTCACCTAATGTTTGGGACCATACATCTTGAATTCCTGCCAACCTTAGTATCTTCTTACCAACGTCACCTATGACAAGACCAAGACCTCTTGGCCCTGGAATTAGCTTAACCCTAACGCTACCTTCTTTACCCTCGACTGTGAATGGAACTGAATGAGGCCTCCTGCACCTGCACTCCCAGGAACCACAACCTCTCTTTATCTCTATTATGTTAAGCTTAGCGTAGTTTATGGCCTTCCTTATTGCAATTCCAACTTCCCTTCCATGTCCAATTCCAAGTCCCACATAGCCATCCCTGTTACCAACCGCAGCCAGAACCCTGAACCTAACCCTTCTACCGCTATCCGTCATTCTAACCGTCAGCGTTATGTCCAGTATTTCCTGGTTCTCCCTAGCATTGACCTCTGGTAACAAGACGTCTATTATTTCTGGCTCTTTAATCTGGTAACCCTTTCTAAATATCTCATGAATGTCAGTTATCTGCCCCTCTTTAACTAGCATTCCAAGCTTTGTCCTTGGCTCCCATTCATCTAAAACCCTCTTTGCATACTCTTTCCATTCCTGACTCATTCTCTCGCCCCCTCACCCTCAAATTTCTCAATAATTCTCGCCTTAACCTCTTCAAAGTGTTCGGGAAGCTTTTCAGGATCAAGGCCCTTTTCGAGATATCCGCCAAATTGCCTTCTAAACTTCTCCTCATCTTGCTCCTTAAGCATCTTGGCATACTCAGCAATGTGTTCTCCTCTTATCCTGTAATCCTCGGGGAATATCTCTGGACTGTGGGGAACATTAAGACCTGCATCAACCGCACCCTTAAGTACGGCAAATACTGAACTCCCCCTGACAGGTGGATGTAGCCCTATGTCAAGTATTGCCTCCTCAATGCCAGCCTTCTTCGCCTTGTAACCTATTAGCAGACCGAGGAGATAGGCAGAGGGGGTATTGCCACAATGACCCTTCCATCCAAAGTCCCTTATCAGCTCTCTTGTATGTGCTGAGACCAATGTTCTGTCGCCCTTTGGATCGTAAACTATTATCTGAGCAATGTGATGATTGAGGCTCTTTCTAACTACAAGCCTTGGCTTTCCTGACTTGAGAAGCTTAAGTCTCTTCCTGTAGTTTGTCTTACCTTCTCTCCTCCTTCTGAACGGGACTCTATACCTAGGACCGTGAGCCATTTCTCTCACCTCACTTCCTCAAAAGACCATGTTCTTCGAGGAACAAATACAGCTGGTGCTTGCTCTTGAACTGTCCACCCTTGGCTCTAATGTAGAGCATTCTATAGGTCTTCCTATCGATTTTCTTTTGCTCCTTCAACTTCCTGAGCTCCCTTCTTAAAGCCCTAATTGTTTTAATCCAGAGCTCCTTCTTACCCATCCTTGCAGTCTTCTTACCTTTTCTGCTTCCTGGCCCCCTGTGTCTGCCCTTCTTTTTCTGTTCATGTCTTAGTTTTGCCCTGTACCTACTCTGTCCCTTGATTGGCTTCTTCTTAATGACGCCCTCCTTGATTAATCTCTTTATATCTTCCCTCGTTATTGCATCAGCAACTTCATCAACTCTCTCAGGATCAATCCAAATCCTATTCTCACCACACTTGAGCAGTTCAGCAGCAATTCTCTTCTGCATCTTTAAGGTCTTCATTCTCTCACCTCACAGTCTTGGGTTTAGCACCTTAATTCCTAGCTCTTCAGCCCTCTTGAGTATCTCAATCCTCTTCTTCCTACCAACAGTATGAGCTATTCTAGCAGCCTGCCTCTTTGGATCAAGCGCTTCAAGTTCCTTAACGTTATGAACTAGAACCTCCTCGTATCCGCTTGGATGAAGCCCTCTAACAAGCCTTGGAGAGCTCCAACCAATGCTTGGTGATCTTGGCTTGCCTTTAAGCTTAAGCCTCATCTTGCTGTCTATTCCCTTGGGCCTTCTCCATTTAGGATCGTTCTTGAACTTTGGATACCTCCACCATTCCTGCCTAAGGAACCTTGGCTTTTTCCTCTTGAGTCTCGCCCTCACGCGAAGGAGCCTCTTAAACTCTTTCTCGTCCATATATCCCACCTCAGAACGTTATAGGCTTGCCAGCTTTCTCAACAATGTAGATACCATCCTGGAAAACTCTCCTATCCCACTTGGTTATTCTAGTTGCCTGCTCAATATTTGCAGCGGTTTGCCCAACTGCCTCCTTGTCTATTCCTTCAACAATTATCTCCTGGCCTCTAACTTTTACAGTAACACCTGGGAGAATCTTGGCCTTTCTCGGAGCCTTCTCACCAAGGAAGTTTTCAATTATAACCTCATCACCCTGAACCTTAACGGTAATTGGGAAGTGGCTGTAAACTACCTTAAGCTTGTAAGTGAAACCCTCTGTTACTCCCTTGATCATGTTCTTGATGTGTGCCTTGAATGTTCTTGCTATTGCCACATCCTTCCTTCTTGGGAAATCCTTGTAAATGACAACTTTCCCATCCTCGACGAAAATCTTCACTCCTGGCCAAAAGAGCTCCCTTTCGACCTCTCCCTTTGGACCCTTAACCTTGACCTTATAGCCCTCAACTGCAACTTCAACCCCCTCTGGGATCTCAACTTCCTCACGAACCCATGCATCGACTGGCATTTCTCTCACCTCAGTACACGTAGGCTATCAGTCTTCCACCAATTCCTTTCTCTATTGCCTCTTTGTGACTCATAACGCCTTGAGATGTTGAAACTATCAATATTCCAAACTCGAATGCTGGAAGGAATCTCTTCTCCCACTTTTCAAATTCTGAAACTTTAACTGGGAATCTAGGCTTTATTGCTCCTGCCCTGTTTATCCTGCCAAGTAGCTGAACTCTGTAAACTCCTGCCCTCCCGTCGTCTATGAACTCAAACTCACCGATGTAACCATACTTCTGCATAACCCTGAGGACTTCGCCGATCAGCTTTGATGCCGGCTTTATGTACACTTCTCTCTTTCCGACCCTCTCACTATTGGTTATATGGGAGAGAGCGTTAGCAAGTGGATCAAGTAGCGTCATCTCTTCTCACCTCACTCATATTTCCTAAAGCCAAGCTTTGGAGCTACCTCTCTAAAGCAGTGCCTACATAGCATTAGGCCGTGAATTCTAATTATTGGGCCATATTGCCCACATCTAATACATCTTCTCGCTCCTTTTCCAAACTTTCTTGGCTTCCTCTTATTATAATCAGCCTTCGCCATCCATCATCCCTCCACGATCTCAACTCCAAACTCTTCCATCATATATAGCATTCCTTCCTCCTTTGTTAGCTTGTGTCTTGTGGGTATCTTTGCCCTCTTCCTTTTCCTCCTCGCAACCCTAAACCCTGGCCTCTCTAGGGTGACACACACGTCCATTCCAAATATTCCTATCTCTGGATCATATTCAACTCCTGGTATGTTTATGTGCTCCTCAATACCAAAGCACACATTTCCATGTTCGTCAAAGCTTGATGCCTTAAGCTTGTTATCAACGGCTGCAAGTAGCCTTCTAAGCATTTCATAAGCTTTTGGGCCTCTTAAAGTCACTTTGACTGCTATAGGTTCTCCTCTTCTAATTCCAAAGTCTCTGTTTGTCTTCTTTGCCTTCCTCCTAATGGGTTTTTGACCAACTAGTTGCTCGAGCATCCTTTCAGCCTTGGTAAGTCTCTCACCGCTCTCTCCGACTCCAATGTTTATGGTAACCTTAGCCACTCTTGGCCTTCTCATCGGGTGAGCTTCCCAATCAGCAAGTATTTCCTCCCTGTTCGGTATTGCTACTGCCATTTGAACTCACCTCATGGGAGTGAAATCTTGGGCTTGTCTCTGCCCACAACAAATGCATACTCTTTTAAAGTGTCGAAGAGCTCTCCTTCTTCATCTTCAATGGTGACTACATCTGGCCAACCCATTGGGAACCTCTTTATGTCGACGATTCTACCCTTTCTTGCAACGTTCTTACCCTGGGTAACGAAAACGTATGCTCCTTTCTCGAATGGAAGGACTTCAAGAATTTCCCTATCTGGAACTTTCATGAGAACCGTGTATGAGGTGAAGTAGTTGTCCTTCTCACTTAGTGGTATTAGATGGTTTGTTCCATCGTGGAAGTTCAACTGGATCTTTGCCCCTTTAACCATTCTCTTGTTCCTAATTCTGAGTGGCTTTATATTGGCCTCCTCTTCACTTATTGGGTGGAGGATCAGCTTTCCAATGCTGTTTGGAAGAACTCTATAGTGCTCACCAGTTTCGGGTATCGAAACAACATCCATTATACCAACTGGGAACTTGTAGTCTTTTCTAACCTTACCATCTACAAGGAACTTACCCTCATTGAGAATCTTCCTGGCCTCTCTAGCGGTTTTGGCATAGCCGAGGTAGTCTCTAACTATGTAAAGGAGCGGTATTGAAGTCTTCATGTTGTGTGGTCCAGGCCTTGGCCTAACGGCCCACTTGTATGCCTTCCTCTCAATATACCATGATGGTGGAGCAGCAAGTCTCTTAAGGTGCCTCTTAGGACCTTTTCTCGCCATTATCCAGCCCTCCTCTCAATTATTTTCTTTCTTTTCTCGTCATCGAGATTAAGCTCAATTATCATAACGTTTGAGGGATGAATTGGATAGAATACCTCAGTGCCGTTTGTCTTTCTGATGGTGGCACCTTCGACGAAGATTCTATACCTCTTAAGATCTACCTCAACGACTTTCCCTTCGTGTCCCTTGAAGTCACCCCTCATTATCCTAACCTTATCTCCAACCCTAACCGGGAGGTTTCTAACCTTGTACTTCTCCCTAAGCTCCTTGCTTAGGGGAGCTGACATCATCTTTTGCCTGAGATGAAGGGGAGCATTATAAAGGAACTTTCTCTGCTTTCTTGGTTGTTTTGAGTTTAGCTTCATACCATTCACCTCACACAATTATACTCGCTATACTTCCAATTCTAACCCATCTCTCAGCTGCTTCTCTCGCAACTGGACCTCTAATTTCTGTCCCCCTTGGAACTCCTTCGGGTGTAACTATTACTGCTGCATTGTCTTCAAACTTGACTCTCATGCCATCAAGTCTCCTGTACTCCTTTCTCTGCCTAATTATAACAGCTCTAACAACTTGGTGCCTCATATCAGGTCTTCCCTTCTTTACAGTTGCAACGACCATGTCGCCAACGCCTGCTGACGCGAGCCTCCTTCTCGTTCCGTGGTATTCAACTACACCTATTATCTGAATGACTTTTGCACCACTGTTATCTGCAACAGTTAGGTAAGCCCCTATGGGAAGAGCCCTAGTTGGCCTTACGGGGCTGACACCTCTCGTAGCACCTGCTCCCTTCTTTGCCATTTAGCTCACCTCCTCTCTTCCGCCCTCTCAAGGACAGCAACAACAACAAAGTGCTTGGTCTTGCTCAAGGGTCTTGTTTCTGCAATCAGTACTCTATCTCCAACCTTCGCGTTTATGCATGGTGGGTTGTGAGCATGTATTCTGCTCCTCCTGAGCTCATATCTCTCATATTTCTTGAGATAGTGATAGTACTGCCTCTCGACTGTGACAGTCTTCCTTGGCTTGTCGCTGACTACGATTCCCTCGAACACTCTACCATGGATTTTAAGGTGCCCATGCCAGGGACATTTTGGATCGTCACACTTTTCAGCAGGAGGTTGAACCCTCAAACCTATGTCTCTCATCATTTTCTCCACCTCTTCTTCAATCTCATCTCAGGTCTGCCCACCAATCTTTCACCAGATATTTTAATTTTTGTGCCATCCTCGGTCTCAAACTCAAAGATGCAAACATCCTTAGGAACTCTCCAAACCTTCTCCCCTACTATCACCAAGGTATTTCTGGTCTCATCGACGACATATCCCTCAATTCCTATAAACCCAGGATGCATAGAGCCAACTACCCTAGCCTTCAGTCCAATGAGCTCGTGCCAGATAATGTTTTTCCTGTTTACTCTACCTCTATGAGCTCCTCTGAAAATCCAAGTTCTGCCAACAATTTCTTGATACGGTCTCTGTGATCTCCCTGAAGCTCTATTCTTCCGTTCTTTGCTGTTCCTCCGCATGCTAACTTCGCCTTCAGTTTCTTTGCGATCTCTTCGAGGTCAAACTCCTTTTCATCTATGCCCTCAATTATCGTCTTTATTTTTCCGTACCTTGCCCTTTCTGTGTAAACTCGGATTCTCTGCTGCTCCTTAAGGACCTCCTTAAAGAGCATTTCATCAAGGGGGTTTACTATCCTCGGCACCAAACACCACCTTCACTTTTTGCGCATTTCTCTAAGCTTCTCCTTTTTTATTGTTAAGAGGCGGGCAATATCCCTTCTCAAATTCCTAATAACCATCGGATTCTCTAAGGAAGTTCCCATCGTAAGCATTCCTCTCTCTTTAGCGAGTTGAAGCCTGAGCTCTCTAATTTTAGCATCGATCTCCTCAATACTCATCTCCCTGATTTCACTCGGCCTCATTTGGTGCCACCTCCTCTTCTACTGGCTTTTCAATGATTTCTATTTCATCGGGGAGCCTTGCATCTGGAGGCATTATGGCAACTTTAACTCCAATGACTCCAAGCTTTAGAAGGGCCTGTGCATAGCCCTTGCTTACGAGGGTCTCCGCTGGGTTTCCAACCTTTGCCAAGTATCCCTGGTAGAACCTTATGCTCTTAGCTCTCTCACCAGTCAGCTTACCGCTTAGCCTTATCTCAACACCTCTTGCTCCGTTGTTCATTATTGCCCTCATAGCTGCGTAAGCTGCCCTCCTGAAGTGAATTCCCCTCTCAAGAGCCTGAGCCAATCTTACAGCCTGAACCTTGGCGTTAAGGTAAGGGTTCTTAATTTCTTCAACCTCAATCTGGGGGTTCTCAAGCCCAAATTGGCTCTCTAGGATTCTAGTTAACTGCCTTATCCTCCTACCACCCCTGCCTATGACGTAACCAGGATTTGCGGCAAATATTATAACCTTAGTTCCAAGGGGGGTCTTTTTAATATCAAGGCCCCCATATCCTGCTCTTCTTAGCTCCTTTTCGAGGAATTCATCGATGAGCATCTCCCTAACTGCCTCGCGGATGAAGTACCTCTCAATTGCCATGAACTCACCTCCTAATCTCCTCAACTACTACCTCAATGTGGGTGGTCTGCTCGTTAAAGGGGGTAGCCCTACCAAATGCCCTCGGATACCATCCCCTAAGGACGGGACCTCTGTGGGCAGCGATATGGATTATCTTCAGCTTATCGGGGTCGAGACCTTTTTGCTGGGCATTATTCTTAACGTTAAGGAGGATCTTCTTAATTGCCTTTGCAACCTTAACTGGATACCTTCCTGGGCCAAATCCCTTTCCTGGCTTGTGTCCTTGACTATCGTTATACCTTCTCAGTGGAACAGGCCTCTTAAGAGCAATAACATCGTCAAGATACTTTATTGCATCGTTGAGCATCATTCCCCTAAGTTCTCTGCATACCTCTACTGCGAGCTTTGGTGAAATTCTTAGGTCTCTTCCACTAGCCCTAGCCATTCTCTCTGGATCAAAATTTTGGAAAGAGTAGCCAAAGCGCTTGCCCATCCCAACCACCTCACTTTACTGCAACGAACATTGAAGACCTTGTAGCACCGATACCAGGAGCTCCGTGCTGAACTCTCTTCCTCGTTGGGGCAAACTCTCCAAGGTAGTGCCCAATCATTTCTGGCTTTATCTCAACCGGAACGAACTCCTTTCCGTTGTGAACATAAATTGTAAGACCGACCATTTCTGGAAGTACTATCATATCCCTGCAGTGGGTCCTTATTGGCTTCTTATACTTACCCTTCTTTGCCAGCCTTATTTTCCTGAGGAGCTTTTTCTGCTCTGGAGTTAGACCTCTCTTCAAGCTTCTCCTTTGTCTTGCTGGTAGCAATTTAGCCAATTCCTCAAGGGACATATTTAGGAGCTGCTCAAGCGTATAACCGCGATATCTAAACTCTTTCCTCGCCATTTACACCACCTCACTTCCTTCTACCAGTTCTTCTCGCAGCGATATGACCAACCTTCCTTCCTGGAGGAGCCCTTCTGGATGTTGTAGTTGGCTTACCTGGGTGGTGCTCCTTACCACCGAATGGGTGGTTAACAGCGTTCATCTTAACACCTCTTGGAGTTGGCCAGAACTTGTTCCTTGCCTTGTACTTGTAATAAGCCTTACCAGCTTTAACCAGGGGCTTCTCTAACCTACCTCCACCAGCAACAACTCCAATCGTTGCCCTACAGTTTGGATTGAAGGCCTTAAGCTCACCGCTTGGAAGCTGAACGATAACCTTATCCTTCTCCCTGCTAACAACGAGAGCGTAAGTTCCTCCAGCCCTAACGTACTTCCCACCATCTCCCGGGATGCCTTCAATGTTGTAGACGTAGGTACCTTCCGGAATCTTTGCAAGTGGTAGTGTATTTCCAATTGCTATAGGAGCATCGGGTCCTATATAGATCTCCTGACCAACAAGTAAACCTTCGGGGGCTATTATAAGCTTCTCCATTCCATTTTCAAACTTGACTCTTGCAACGGGAGCAGTTCTACCTGGGTCGTGCATTATCTCTTCAACTACACCCCTAATAGTCTTATCTTGGGTGTAGTTGAGTGGAATATACTTCACAGCACCTCTAAACCTATGGGAGGGTGACTTGAATGTTGGGCTTCCTTTACCTCTCCTTTGTTGAATCAAACTCTTACCCATACCTCACCACCTCAGAATAATCCCAACCTTGCGGCAACTTCACTCGCACTATACTCAGGCTTGAGCTTTACGTATGCCTTCTTCTCCCCTTTCGGGGTAATTAGAGTGTTTACCTTTTCTACCTTAACATTGAAGATCTCTTCAACTGCTCTCTTTATGTCCTGCTTGGTAGCCCTTCTGTCCACTATGAACGTGAGCTTGTTTTCCTTTTCTATTAGTGAGATCGCTTTTTCAGTAACGACAGGTCTAATTATCACCTTATATGGATCCATACTCCATCACCCGTATATCTCCCTAAGCCTCTCTATAGCACTAACGGTCCAGACAGTTAATCTACCTGGGTGGGTACCGGGGGCTAAGTGCTCAACGCCAAGATTATCGACAATTACAACATCAACTCCTGGATGATTCCTTGCCCCAAGTACAATTCCCTCGTTCTTACCTACTACAATCAATGGCCCCTTAGCCTTCTTGTACCTTCTACCTCTCATCTTACCCTTTCCTGCTCTAACTCCAGTCTTCTCCTTGGCCCTTTCGATGTCATCCCAAATGCCAAGCTTCTTGAATATCTCCCTTGTTTCTCTGGTCTTTTGAACTTTCTGAAGGTCATCAACAACTATCAGTGGGAGCTGAGGAACGTTATCAACAACATGGCCTCTGGCTTTAACTATATCGTAATTTGCGGTTGCTGCAATTGCACTCATTATTGCAAGTCTTCTTTCTTTCTTGTTTATGTCTTCCCAGATTATCTTCTCGACCTTTGGTGGATGAGTTCTTCTTCCACCCCTTGCAAATGGAACAAAGGCAGCATACCTTGGTGGTGTTTTAAGTCTCTCTACTCTTGCCATTCCGTGACCCTTTCCGATATTCTCGGTAACTCTTCTCTTACCAGCCATTGGATCCCTACCTTGGGGCTGTATTCTATGTGTCCACGAGGCTATAACTGCTCTTCTTATGAGATCAGGCCTAAATGGAGTGAAAAATACCTTTGGCAACTCGATCTCATCGACAGGTTGACCGTTAAGATCGAAAACCTTAACCTTCATTTATCTCACCTCACTGCTTTGACTCAACACTAACGTAAGTTATTTGTGGCCTCTGAACAGGAGGCTTCTTCTTCGGAGGTCTAATTGCAGGCCTAACTCTAATTATCCTCTTGACCGGCCCAGGAACGCTACCAGCAATCATCATGAAGTCACTTCTTACGATTCCGTAGTGGGGGAACCCGCCCTTTGGAGTTATCTCAATTTCATTTCCGTTAAGCTCGAGTTTTCCGTTGTGGCCTATTGCTATTAACCTCTTGTTAAGCTCAGTCCTGTGGTGGAATCCCATTTGACCCGCCATTGGAACTGTCCACATAACCCTAGCCGGGTGCCATGGGCCTATTGAACCAACCTTCCTCCTACCTTTGCTATCCTTGTGAGCCCTAAGCTTAATTCCCCATCTCTTTACGGGCCCTTGGGTACCCTTACCCTTTGTCACGGCAATTACGTCTAGGAGCTCTCCCTCTTTGAGAACCTCATCAACCCTAAGTTCCTTCCCTAATCTCTCCTTAATGTAGTTGAACTTTTCTTCAACACTTGTTCCTCCAATCGCATACTCCATTACTTCAGGCTTCTTCTTGAGCTTGATTATCCAAGGTTGAGTGGACACTAAAGCTCTTACCTCAACGATCTCGCCCTCTTTTATCATGTCCTCAAGCTGACCAAGCTTCTGTTCAAACTGCTCTTGAGTGTAGTCCTTTGGCAGGGTTGCAATTCTTCTCCTGAGAAGCTTGTAGAAAGTCATTTCGACTTTCTTGTTTGGCTTAACTGGGTAGTTGTCAAGCTTGAAGTCTGGAACTATAACTTCAGTTGCTGTTTCTAGCCCGAGATAACCCTGTCTATATGCTCTGATTCCAAACACTCTAAGGGGTGGTGTCTCTATTATTGTCACAGGAACGAAAATCTCCTTTCCATTAGTCAATCCCGGCTCATCGTCGATCATTAGTATATGAGTCATCCCTGCTTTGTAACCTGCAAAGCCCAGCATTCTAACCTCTGTCTCTTTTGGCCAGCTCCTAATCCTAGGAACTATGCTCTTAGCCCTCTTCCTTGGGCTAAATCCTAGTGAACCTCTTCTTGGCCTGTGAATCTTACCCATTCTCAATCCCTCCTCATGAGATTAAATATAGCAAGTGTAGCCAACACGGCTTCTTCCGTTCTAACGGTCTTCGTTTTTTGACCAGGAATTGTGTTCACGATTAAATCGAACTCAAACTTCTCATTATACTTCTCAAGTATCTCCATTATCCCCATCCTAGGGGAGCCAAACACGATACCAACCTCGCCCTCAAGGGGCACTTCGGCATCTCTCACATCGACACCCCTACGGGATGTCGCGATGACCACGTCAAGTTCAGCCTTTTTAAGTGTTTTTGCTAAAGTTTTTCTACTCCAGTGAACCTTATAGCCCCAATAGTCAGGAGGATCAGACGGGACTACTCTCAAGGGCTTTACTGAAATTATCTTAAACGTCCCTCGACCTTCCTCGGCAATTCCCTTTATCAAAGCTGGCCTATCAAGGCCAATATCTGCAAAGAGCTTCTTGCCCTTTCTGAATGCGTACCCCTCTCGTATTTCTCCAATTCTTGGGGTAGTCTTTGGCTTATGACTCGGTATTTGGAGAGGTGGCATTACTCCCGCATACTTAAGCTCAGGCATTAAGGGAAACAATCTCTTCCTAAGGTACTGGGGAGTCTCTGCATATTCCAGGAGTGTTTTTATTAGCTTTCCATCTTTTCCTCCTGCCCTGTATATCCATATGTGCTCAACGCCGAATATTGCACAGGCCCTTGCAATCTGCCCTACCTTGTATGCCTTGAGCTTTGGATCATTCGTTTCCTCAAGGAGGGAATCTGGGATGAATACATGCCACGCCATTTCTGTCCTCCAAGGGTTTCTCTTATCTTGAAAGCTGTTGTGGTGTTTTAGTATTTAATTTAAAAGGCTTTCGAAGGTTTCCACCCTCAGGCAACAAATTTTTTTGAAAAATTTTTGCAAAAACTTTAAGAAAAGAGAGCTAACACTTTGACTTCACTAAAACCTTTATTAGGTCGAAATCTCTTATCAAACCCACTAATTCTCCTTCTCCTCTGATTACTGGCAACTGTTCAATATGGTACTTGGCCATCTTTTTGGCAACTTCATAGACGGTCATGTGAGGAGTTGCTATGATAACATCTCTTGTCATTATCTCTTCGACCGGCTTGTTGGGCAACTGTAGCTCAAACTTCTCAAACAGAAGTGTAGGATGACTCTCAAGTATCCAATCTTCCTCGCTAGATGCAGCAAGCTCAGTGGACTTCATTATCCTCACAATCTCACTATCCCTTAGAAGGTCTGTTTCGTCGACTATTCCAATAAGCTCACCATTGTCATCAACCACAGGGAGGGCCATTGCATTTGATAAGAGAAGAGCCTTCAACGCTGCTTTTAGAGGAGTTCCCTTCCAGACTATACTAACATGCCTCTGGTAATAAGGTTCTATCTCCACTTCCTTATATTTTTCAGATTTTGCCAAGTACCTCCTAATTATGTCTCCTACGGTCAGAATACCAACGGGTCTTCCTTCGTCATCAACAACAATAACCCTCCTATAATCATACTCAAGCATTTGCTTTGCTGCCTTCTTAAGGTCGTCATTGGCCTTAACTGTTGGGACATCTCTCTTAACAAGCATTGCTAACTGCTCCTCATCTGGATTCGTTAGTACTCTCTTTATGCTAATGATTCCCACTAGCTTTCCATCCTTATTAACAACAGGAAAGCTCCTAACTTTGTGTTTCTTGAATAATTCGATTGCATAGTTCCTTGTTGCAGGCAATGTTATTGTCACTGGATCCTTAGTCATTATTGTTTTCACTTTCACGTAACACCACCAAATACCCCAGCTCTACCAATCATATTTAAATCTTATGAAAAGGGAGAGAGAACTACTCCTTCATTATTTTTATGTCTGGAGGAGTTATCAGAATCTTTGGAGTCTCCCTGCAAAGGCTTGCTATTCCCCATCCGAAGGTATTTGCACTCATTTGCAACTGTTCTGCCACTTTGGCTAGGATTTCTTGCTTTGACTCTAAAGGACTTAAATCAACGACTACTATATTCCCAGCACTCACCTCTTCTGAAACCCTCTTGAGGTCATTATAAGTGGACACAACGATTTTCTTGACATATATAACCTTTGGCTTAATGATCTCCTTAACTATAGTATCCTCTTCAACAGGAACTAAATCAACATCAGCACTCTTCGTTTCAACTACTTTATCCTTTACAGAAACTGGAAGCTTTGGCTTCTTCTTCTGAGATTCAGTTTTTTTAAGCACATCAAAGAGACCCACTTTCATCACCCCTATCCTCGTGATAAATTACCAACACATCTTTTCCTAACATGTTTATTAATGTTTTCTCAAGAGTTTCTCCTCCTCCATAGATTAAAGGGGATCATGCAAATATAACGTCTCTCCACACCTTCCTAATCCTCTCGACATATTCAGATGGAGACGCTATAAGCAATATCCATCTAGGAGTTTGCCTCCTTTTAATTGCAGATGCAAGGGGAGTAACCTTCGCAATTGGTTCTATTTTGCCATTTTCCAATAGAACGTTAACCTCCACTTGTTTTAATCTTGGTTCGCTCAATATTAATTCTGGGATTGAGAGTTCTACAATAACTTCTCCTTCCCTAGCCCCAACCAACTCCGAAAGCTCAGTTTCAATAGCCCTTCTTTTTCTGGCACTCCTATAAAGATATGCTAGAGATCTCCTCTCATCTCCCGATAGCGAGTCGGGACTCAAAATTACCGCCGCCTTAAAAAGCTTTCTCTGCCTTATCCTCTTTACTATCTCATGGGGATAACCTCTAAGATCTTCAAGCTCTACCAATAGTCTGTCATCAGTCATTTTCCAAAAATCTTTTAATTCTCCTTCATCCAAAGCGTATTCAACAGCTCGAACTAACATTCCTTCAGCTATTTTTACTGTCCTGTGAAAATAAACCCTAGAATACATTAAGGATCTCGCAACTAGCATTCCTTCTACGGCTTCAATCCCCTTTTCATCAATAACAAGCTCACCATTGAAAGTTCTCATAACTGTCAAGAGTCTCTCAAGATCTATTATTCCATGAGCAACCCCAGTATAGTGAGCATCTCTCGTTAGATAGTCTAACTGGTCTACGTCTATATCTCCATGAATTACCATTCTAAGATACTTCTTCTCATGAGTTCCAGTAATAAGCTTTCCAACCTCTGCAGGCTTATACCCCAGATCGGATATTATATCAGGAATTTCATTAACATCTTCACAAACTTCAACTTTACCTTCAACTATTTCCCTACTAATCTCCATGTGATCTTGAAGTTTTAACCTCTCCCTATATATCCTTTCGAATGTGTGACTAAAAGGACCATGACCTATATCGTGCAACAAAGCTGCCAGTTGAACTAATAGAGCCTCTTCTTCTGGAAGCTTTAGCTCCATAGAGAGCTTTCTAGCAAGGTACCATGTTCCTAGAGAGTGCTCAAACCTAGTATGGTTCGCTCCAGGGTATACTAAATTAGCCAATCCAAGTTGCTTAACTCCCCTTAACCTCTGGAACTCCGGAGTCTCAACAATCTTCATAATTTCCTCAGGAACTTTCATGCTTCCATGGACGGGGTCGTGAATTATTTTACCATCTTTCAAACCCATCCCCAAGGAAAGGTTATCAACTAGCTAATTAAGCTTTATTCCGGGGAATGCCCAGTGGTAAAATTAGGAGAAATAATTGAGCTAAACACAGGTCTCATAATTATGACCGGAAATCCAAGATGGTTACTTAAAATTCTCGTCGATAAGTGGAGCGAAAAAGAAATTGTAGCAATGGAAAAACCAATAATAGTTCCCAAAAATCCAAATAGCATTATTTTCGGGGATCCCTCAAAGCTAGATTCCAGATACAGAATATTTACCAACATAATCGGAATGCACCGGAGAGATGTTATTCAAAAGATAGGATTCCTTCTAGAGAAAGCTGTCATAGTTGACTACGAGGAGAAATATTTCCTGACCAAAGCAATAAATTCAAAACTTGGAAAAATAGCAGATTATCTCATAGCCTATAAGATGGAAACTCTTGGATTTGAGAAATTAGACATTATCAAGATAGAAAATGGAAAAATAACAGACAAAACATCTTACGTAAGAAAAAAGTAATTAAAGAACATATCAATATTGTAATTAACTCGAGTGGCCATGCAACAAATAAGGCCAATGAGAGAACGCTATTGCACGAGTTCATTAATTATAATATGCTAACTATTGCAACAAATTATGAGAAGGCTCCAAATCCGAAAAGTTTATATATTTCTATTTTCAAAAAACAAAATGCAAATCCCCCACAATTTAAGAAAATAGGAGGTGTGGATGATGGGAGAGTTACCAATTGCCCCAGTTGACAGGCTTATAAGGAAGGCAGGTGCCGAGAGAGTCAGCGAGGAAGCTGCAAAGATCCTCGCCGAGTACCTTGAGGAGTACGCAATTGAGGTTTCAAAGAAGGCCGTTGAGTTTGCAAGGCACGCTGGCAGAAAGACCGTCAAGGCTGAGGACATAAAGCTCGCAATTAAGAGCTGAACTTCTTTTCTGACTTCTTTAATTTTAACCATTATATTTTAAAATAGCCCTTCTTTTCTGGCTCTTGGTGAGGGAAGTTGTATATTGAAACCCAAGAAGAAGAGCCCGAAATAAAGATACCCCTCCCCCGCGTTGGCATAACAAACCTCAAAACAATAGCAAAAATAAACTGGAAAGGAAGAGTGTATACATTCATTCCAACCTTTGAAGTTACAATAGATCTAGCAGAAGAAAAGAAAGGAATTCACATGAGCAGATTAGTAGAAAGCATAACAGAAGCAATGAGTGAAGCAGTCGAAGAAGAGGTAAAGAGAATACACACATCACTAGAAGAGCTTGCCCTCTCAATCATTCAAAGGATCGAAAAGAAACATCCACACAGAAGAGCCGAAGTATGGATAAAGACGACACTAATCTTAGAAAGAGAAACTCCATCAAGTAAAAAGATTAGCTACGAACCTTATGACGTTGAGGTTGGGGTTATAAAGGAAAAAAACTCCATAAAGAAGGTTTTGAAGGTTAGAGTTATAGGGAACACAGCGTGTCCTCACGCAATGGTAAATAACCAAGGAAAAACACATATTCAAAGGGCGATTGCAGAACTTGAAATAATTACAAATTTTGAGGAAGATATTGCACTTGAGGATATGATAGATGTAGTTGAGTCCTCATTTTCCTCTCCAACGTATACCCTCCTCAAAACCTCCGACGAAAATGCAGTAGTGAGAAGAATGTACGAGAACCCCAAATTCGTGGAAGATGTTGCGAGGGAAATTTTCGCTAAAGCAATTGAAAAATTCAGAGGAAAAGTACACGTCAAGGTCATAAGCAATGAGAGCATACACAAACACGATGTTATAGCAGAAGCCTGGAACTAAAATTCAAGCTTGATATTTGCCCTCAGCTTTTTTAGGCATTCATTACAGTACGTGGGTGCCCTCCTGTCCCAATCCTCTATATTTTCCGGAGGATTCATCACACAATCACGTTTGCAGTGTGAGAGTCCATACAAGTGACCAAGCTCATGAAGAACACCCTTAAATACCCTTTCAACGAATATTTCTCGATTTTCAGAGTAAAAAGGCCTTATTGAGAGTGCCAGAACATGATAATTTCCTATAGAGACTTGAAGACCCAAGTATTTCTTGTATATATCGAAGTACTCCTTTCTCGAACCTATGGGATACGTAGTTATTCCAAAAATCTTTGTGACAGTTTCATCATGAATATTATTCCTCATCTCAATTAGCCTTCCATAGAGAGCCTCAACAACAGCTTCAAAAGAATACATATTAACAATTCCACTTTCTGTACTAACCCTGACCAAAGTTCCAGGAGGAAGCCTAATTCTGCCTGCATAAAGTGGGTATATAGGAAGTCCCACATCCCTCAGATACTCCTTCACTCTTTCATACACTTCGAAAAAGAGCCACTCAAATTCATTACCACCCATGTAAACGAATGCAACTAACTCTCTATCTGACATCGAATTTGAAATTCAAAAATTAATATATAAGTATTGTTTTCCACAACCCAAAAGGGAGCACAATGAAGATAGTCAAAAGATTCCTTCCAATATTGACTGCAATTTATTTCATAATTGGCCTCATCATAGTTATCCATAAGAACCCTTGGTTTTCGTTCATGAGAAACGCTCTAAGCGATATGGGCTCTCTGAAAAACCCAAATGGCTGGATGTTCAACAGTTATATAATTGGGCTCGGTTTTCTAGGCCTTATAACAGCTAAAGTACTAAATAGGAAAATTCTCCAGATTGCAATGCTTTTTCTAATCCTTGTAGGGGTATTCCCAGAAGAGAAGCCTCTCCACACCCCTTCGGCAGTTTTAACTTACCTCCTCTCCTTCCTCGACATGGCCCTTTACGGAATTAAATGGATAGCACTGGGGACATTTCTGGTAATGATAGGCCTTATAAAGGTTGGAGTAGGATTAGCCGTGCCAGAGATATTTGGAGCAGTCATCATCTTAGCATACATGATTTACCTAGGGTGGAAACAATGAAGGTTGTCGCGTTGTTAAGTTCAGGAATAGATTCCCCAGTTGCAATCCATCTGATGGCCAGCAGAGGGGCAGAGGTTTATCCCCTCCACTTTAGGCAAGACGAAATTAAAGAGGATAAAGTGAGGAGGATAGTTGATAAGTTGAGGGAAATTCATGGAGACAGAGTTAAGGATCCCTATATCGTTGATGCATATGAAGTCCAGGGGCCGGTATTTGAGAAACTCAAAGAGATAGGAAAGGCAAAATGGACGTGTGTGTTCTGTAAGTATACAATGTATATAGTAGCAACAGAGTATGCAAAAAAGATTGGAGCAAAGGCCATAATTACGGGAGATTCCCTAGGTCAAGTAGCTTCTCAGACTCTTGATAACTTAATGGTGATAAGCACTGCAACTGACCTTCCAGTAATAAGACCGTTGATAGCCCTGGACAAAGAGGAAATTGTGAAGATAGCAAAGGAAATTGGAACGTTTGAGATAAGCATAGAAGAAGAACCCCCCTGCCCCTTCGTACCAAAGTTTCCCGTAGTTAGGGCTGGACTTGGTCAGTTCAAAAATATACTTGAAAAAGTTAAAGACAAGCTCCCAAGGGAGGTAATATGAAGCCCCTAAAGCTAGCTGGATATCTTCTGGCCCTTAATGCCATACTATTGTTGATTTACTCCAAACGCTCAAATTTATATCTTGGCTTTTCAGTATTCAGTCTTCTTTTAGCCATTGGTGTTATGAGAGAAGTAAAAATAGCGATAAAAGTGGCCCTCATATATGCAGGGATTGAATTTCTTTTCGCCCTTCTCTTCCTTATTGTGGGGAATCTCCTTTCGGCGGTAGATGCCGGCATAAGCCTACTTATAATCCATGACATAATCGGTTACATCCAGGAAAAATATAAAGAAGGTTAGGCACACCTTTCCTCTCTGTACTCTCCTTCAGGCTTCTTTTCCTCCCCTGACTTTAGAATTATCCTTGCGTCCACTATAACCGCTCCTTCACCTTTGTTGTACACAAAGACGGGGTTCAAATCCATCTCCTTTATGTAATCCCTGAGATCATCAACGAGCTTGGAAACCTTGAGAAGCATGTCAACGATGGCATCTATATCTGCAGGTTCCTCACCTCTTGCACCGGCCAAGATTGGATATGCTTTAATCTCTGTAATCATCTTCCTTGCATCCTTCTCTGTAATTGGGACAAGTCTAAAGGTTACGTCTTTAAGAATCTCAACAAAGATTCCACCAAGACCAAACATTATTGCATGACCAAACTGTGGGTCCTCTGTAACTCCAATTATGACTTCCCTGCCCGGCTTCAACATTGGGGCTATTAGCACTCCAAGAATTTCTGCGTTGGGGTTGTATTTTTTAGCATTTTCATGAATCTCCTCCCACTTCTTTTTGAGCTCTTCCTCATCCTTTATGTTGAGCATCACAACTCTAGCATCGCTCTTATGGAGTATCTGGGGGGACATAAGTTTCATTGCCACTGGGTAGCCAATTTCCTTAGCATAAACAAGGGCTTCATCCAGTGTTTTCGCAAGCTTCTCCTCGGGAACTGGAAGACCATAAGCCTTTAAAACCTGCTTTGCTTCGTACTCTACCATGGCAGTCCTGCCCTGCTTCAAGACCTCTTCAATAACCTTAACGGCCTCCTCCCTCATTCTCCATTCCCCCTCAAATATTGAGCATATCTAACCAAACCAGCTAAAGCTCTAACTCCCCTCTCAGGGGTTGGATAAACAGGAACTCCCTTTTCTTCAAGCATCCTGGCGTATTTGTCCGTCTTATATCCTCCCATTGCTACGGCAACTATCGGCTTCTCACTCTTCTTTGCGTAGTCTGCTATAATATTTATGACTTCCTCTTCATCTAACAATGGAACCTGGAACAGGACAATTACGAGTATTGCATCAACGTTAGGATCTTTAGTGAACGCTTCAAGTGCAAGTCTGTACCTCTCTGCATCTGTATCACCAACAACATCCGTTGGATTACCAACGACTGCATGGGGTGGAAATCTCTCCCTGAGGAACTTTATCGTGTCCTCGCTCAATTCAGCAAGCTTCAGACCAAACTTTGCCACAGCATCGCTAGCCATTACTCCAGCTCCACCGCCATCGGTAATTATCCCTATCCTATCCCCCTTAGGAAGTTTGCACTTTGCAAATGCCTTAGCTAAATCGAACATATGCTCAAAGTCTTCAGCCCTTATTATTCCCGTCTGCTTAAAGACAGCGTCATAGATTACGTCCTGACCAGCTAGGCTACCCGTGTGAGAGGATGCAGCCCTCGCACCATACTCTGTCCTTCCGCTCTTTAGTGCGATTATCGGTTTTATCTTGGTAACTCTCTTGGCAACTTCCATGAACCTCCTTCCGTCTTTAACACCTTCTATGTAAAAGGTCATGACTTTGATCTCGTCATCTTGGGCAAAGTACTCCATTAGATCTGCATCGTCTACATCAATCTTGTTTCCATAACTGACCATCTTTCCTATTCCAATCCCCGCCATTGTAGCCCAGTCAAGCATTGCGGCAGCAAATGCTCCACTCTGGCTTATGAAAGCAATTGGCCCACTTTTTGGTCTGTCCATTTTTTCCTCAGGAAGGAAAACCGTATCTACTCCAGTATCGGGAGCGTAAACACCGACACAGTTTGGCCCAATAACCCTTATCCCGTGTGCCTTAGCTATCTCAAGAATCTCTCTTTCCATCCTCTTGCCCTCTTCTCCAAGCTCTCCAAAACCGCCAGTAATTATTATGACAGCCTTGATTCCCTTCTCTGCTATTTTTCTCATTGTTTCTGGTACCGCCGGCGCGGGAATTGCAATGACGGCTAGATCCGTATCCTCGGGAAGTTCAGATACGTCATGGTAAACCTTGTACCCATCTATTTCGTCGAGCTTTGGATTAACGGGATATATATTGCCTTTGAATATTCCCTTCTCCTTGTTCCTCTTGAAGTTCTCAAAAATGACATTTCCAACTTTTCCCTTCTTGTTAGTTGCTCCAATTATTGCAACAGCCCTAGGCTCGAAAAAAGGCTTCAACTGCTCCTTAATATTTGCCTCGTTCATCTCTATCACCCGCAAAAAAGCTTTTTCTTTGAATTTCCGCTAGTATTTTGGAAACCCACACTTAAAAGTTTTATGAGAATAAAATTATCGAAAGAACGAAAGGTTTTAAATGAGGCATACTAGCCCTCAACTATGACGAAGTTTATCTTCGTAACTGGAGGAGTTGTTAGCGGGCTTGGTAAAGGGATCACCAGTGCCTCAATTGGACTTCTCATGAAAGCAAGAGGGTATAAAACAACAAATATCAAAATAGATCCATACCTGAACTATGATGCTGGGACAATGAATCCTTACCAGCATGGAGAAGTATTTGTTCTTGAAGATGGAGGGGAAGTTGATCTAGACCTGGGAAACTATGAGAGATTTCTCGACACAAATTTAACCTTCGATCACAACATAACCACGGGCAAAGTG
The DNA here is from genome assembly GCF_000263735.1 of Pyrococcus sp. ST04. Taxonomy (NCBI): domain Archaea; kingdom Methanobacteriati; phylum Methanobacteriota; class Thermococci; order Thermococcales; family Thermococcaceae; genus Pyrococcus; species Pyrococcus sp. ST04. The sequence continues at coordinate 1,672,242 of NC_017946.1, forward strand.
TACTCCACGGTCATAGAGAAAGAGAGAAAGGGAGAATACCTTGGAGCTACAGTTCAAGTGATCCCACACATAACTGACGAGATTAAAAGGAGAATAAGAGAGATCGCAAAGGATTACGATATTGTTGTCGTGGAGATCGGGGGAACCGTAGGGGACATAGAGAGCATGCCCTTCCTTGAGGCAGCAAGGCAGATGCAACTCGAAGAGGGTCGAGAGAACGTTGCGTTTGTCCACGTAACATACGTACCAAAGCTTAGGGTTGTTGGTGAACAGAAAACAAAGCCAACCCAACACAGCGTTAAAGAACTGAGAAGCCTTGGAATACAGCCAGATGCCATAGTGGCAAGAAGCGAAGATCCTCTGGAGGAGGGAGCCAGAAAAAAGATAAGTCTGTTTACAAACGTTCCAGAAGAGGCTGTAATAAGCGCATATGACGTTGAGGATACATACGAAGTCCCACTACTGCTGGAAAGAGAGGGTCTAGGGAGGTACCTCGTCAAGAGACTAGGGCTAGAAGATAGACAGCCAGACCTTAGGGAATGGGAAAAGATGGTTGCCAAGTATAAGGCACTCCAGGAGACCGTTGAAATAGCAATAGTAGGGAAATATGTAAAGTTGACGGATTCATACCTTAGCATTAAAGAAGCATTAAAGCACGCTAGCGTCAGCAATGAAGTAAAGGTAAAGATAAGATGGGTCGAAGCCGAGGACATAGAAGAGCATGGAACAAAGCTCCTGGATGGTGTTGACGGGATAATAGTCCCTGGAGGATTTGGAGCGAGGGGATCTGAAGGCAAGATAATGACAATAAAATATGCAAGGGAAAATGATATACCATTCCTGGGAATATGCTTTGGCTTTCAGTTGACAGTTGTCGAATTCGCTAGGAACGTTCTGGGAATGAAAGGAGCGCACTCAACAGAGATAGATCCTCAGACTCCCTACCCAGTAGTCGATCTAATGCCAGAGCAGAGAAACCTAGATAAGCTAGGAGGAACTATGAGACTTGGAGCATATCCTGTAAAGATAAAGAAGGGAACACTTGCTTACGAACTTTATAAGAAGGAGATTGCATATGAAAGGCACAGACACAGGTGGGAAGTCAACCCAGACTACATAGAAGCACTTGAAAGGGCAGGCTTGGTGTTCAGCGGAATAGCTGGAGACGATGAGAGGAGAATGGAAATCTTGGAGCTTCCAGACAAGAGATACTTCATAGCAACTCAATTCCACCCAGAGTTTAAATCAAGGCCAATGAAGCCAGCCCCTGTCTTCCACGGACTTGTTAAAGCAGCAAAGGAGTACAAGCAGGAGAAAAATGCTACTAACTAAGCACGCAAAGGAGAGAATAATAAAAAGGCTAAGCAAGAAAAGGGATATAAGATCGGTCTATTCTGCCCTATTTTCTTTCCTTTCAAATTGTGTAAGAATAAACGTTGAGGATACAATCCTATTCACGGACGGAAGAAAAACAGCTGTAGCAACAAGGCTTGAATGCAAAAAACTGTCTATTGAAGAAATTAAGAAGATCGTGAAGGAAATAAACGCGGTATATGAGTGCATTTTCCTAGATGAGAAGACCGTCAGAATAACAAGACCAAGCAAGTTTTTAGAGGGGATTCCTCAGGGAGAATACTGTTTCTACATAAACAAAGAAAAGAAGGTTATGTATATAGGGTCAGAAGAGCCCTTACTCATCCTAACCCTTAGACCAGCGAAGAAATGGGAGAGAGCACTCTTCTACTTTAGCTAACTTCAAGAGGGACAACTAGTATCTCTCCAAAGGGTTCCTCCTGAATCATTTCCACCCTTCCCATGTTCTCTAGAAAGAGAAGATAAAGGAATGTCCTTGCTATTATTTTCGGATCCGTGTCAAACACAAGGTCCCAGAACCTTATGGGCCTCTTAGTTTCGCTATACAGCTTTTTGACTATTTCATAAAGCCTATTAACGTGTTTCTCGATATCTACTCTGAAATCATCAACTACAAAGATCTCCTCTTCGATCTCTACCTTCTTTTTCTTTTTTGGCTTTCTCTTCTCGGCCTCCTCTAGGGCATCCATAAGCGCTTCTATCAGGTCATCAAGGGTGTAGTACCTCTCAACCCTACGGAGAGGAGGAACTAGGGGATCAACCTCAACCTTTATTCTCTCCTCCTCCTTTTCCTCGTCTTTCTCTTCATCCTCTTTCAAAAGTGCCTCACTTTTCATCCTTACGAGAATTGCAGCAGCAAGAATAGCCCTCGCGGAGATCCTGAGATCAAGCTCCTGCATTTCCCTCAACATCTTTATGTACTTCTCAGTCAAATCAACGATATCTATATTCCATGGATCAACCTTTCCCATTTTCACCAGCTGAAGGAGAATATCCACGGGAGTAACTTCTGGCTCAAACCTCGACTCCATTCCTTCTCACCTGCACCATTAGTGAGGCAACTCCCCCTGCCTCCTTCTTATATCTTCCAATATCCTCATTGCCTTCTCAAGGCTTAAGGAAACAACCTTACTAACACCATCTCTCATGCTTACTCCTATTATTTTGTCCGCATTGGCCATCATCACGTCCCTAAGTGTTATCACTATGAACTGGCTCTCTTTTGATGACTCCTTTATAAGATCAGCAACCCTTTTAACGTTTGCATCGTCCAGATGGGCATCTATCTCATCAAAGAGGTAGAAGGGAGCAGGTTTGAACTTCTGAATCGCAAATACAAAAGCTAAAGCAGTTAACGCTTTTTCTCCTCCACTCATAGCCTCTATCCTCTTCACATCCTTTCCAGCGGGCTTTGCTTCTATTTCCAAACCTCCAGAGAATGGATCCTCTGGGTTCTCAAGAATTAGCCTTGCACTACCTCCAGGAGAAAGCTTCGCAAACAACTCGGAGAAGTTCTTTGCTATTGCCTCGAATGTCTTCATAAATACATTCTTCTTCTCCCTTTCAATTTCATTTATGAACTCTATTATGCTCTCCTTTTCAGCCTCGAGCTTCTCTCTCTTACTCTTAAGCTCAAGGTATCTCCTTTCTACAATTTCAAAATCCTCGATCGCTTTCATGTTAACGGGCTCTAAGGAACGTATTTCTTCCTCCATTCTTTCTATTTCTTTCTTCAATCCTTCTAGATCTAGTGGGATTTCTTTAATCGATTTTATAAGCTCCTTATCAAAATGCTTCAATCTCGAGCTCTTTTCCTCAAGCATAGCCCTTAACTGTGCGTCCCTAACTCTAAGAGTGTTTGCCTCTATCCTAAGCTCCTGAGCCCTCTTTGAGAGTTCATCCTTTTCTCTTCTTAGGTTTGATATCTCCTCTTCCAAAGCCCTCCTCCTTTCCCTGTATTCCTCAATCCTTGAGTACACATCTTTCTCTTTCTCCCTGAGGTGGTTGAGTTCTTCTTCAAGTTCTTTAAGCTTCGCTTCATTTTCTGAAATGTTTGCCTTCAACGCATTTATCTTATTCACTAGTCCCTCAATTTCCTCCTCTAACGAAGCCTTCCTTGGAAGTAGCTCCTCGTTTAACCTCGAGTCTAGAGATTCTAGCCTACTTTCTATTCTACTCAGCTCTTCTCTGAGCTTTGCAATTTCTCCTTCAACTTCTCTAATTTTCTCGCTTAACTCCCTGGCTTCTGGATTTTCTAAGGCTTTTTTCAGCTTATCTCTCTTCTTTTCAAGTCTTTCTATTCTCCCTCTAAGCTTTGCTAGCTCTCCTTTTTTATCGTGTATTGCCTTTTCGATTTCCTTGATTCTTTCCTCAGAAAGTTTTATTTCTTCATTTATTGCTTTTTCTTCAGCTAGAAGTCTATCCAAGTCTTTTCTTGTAAGCTCTATTTCCTTCTCAACGTCACTAACTTTTATCCTAAGCTCAAATCCTTGACTCTCCAGAGCTCTCAACTCAACTTTTAGGGAGTTTATCTCTGCTTCTAAAGATTCTTTTTTTGCCCTGAGAGAATTAACTCTCTCCCGAAGCTCTCTTGTATCAATAGCTAAGCCTCTAGGTTTATAATGGCCACCGGTTATAGCCCCGCTCCTCTCATAAAGCTCTCCTTCTAAGGTTACCATTCTGACCTTTCCTATATGATCCCTTGCTTCTTCCATGGAGGATACTATTACAGTATCCCCAACGGCAAACCTAACCGCAGCATCTATTCTTGGATCGTATTCTATGACATCCACAACTGGAGTTCCAACAGAATCATTTGGCGTTCTTGGCTTTATCTTGTTGAGAGGTAGAAATGTCAATCTTCCGAGCTTATTTCTTTTTAGAAACTTAATTGCTTCTTCGGCAACCTTCTCATTCTCAACAACAACATTATCCGCCCTATTACCCAAGGCAACTTCAACTGCTATTGAGTAATTTTTGTCCCTAACCTTTATCAACTCCGCTAGAGTCCCATAAATTCCAGATATTCCAGATCTCTTAAGTTCTTCAACTGCCCTGTTCCCCCTGATTTCACTTTGAGCTTCAGCTTTAATTAGCTCTCTTTCAAACTTTTCTAGCTCTGCCTTGAGTTTCTCAAGATCATTAGCTTTTTTCTCGATTGTTTCCTCGACCTTCTTCCTCTTAGATGAAATCGAGGAAAGTTTACCTTCGAGATTGCTAAGCTCTGCTCTTTTTTCCTCAAGCAATGATTTTAGCTCGGTAATTTTCTCTCTTATTCCAGGAAGCTTTGCTTTAAGAACAAGAATATTTGAAGAAAGTTTTTCTTTCTCATTTTTAAGTCTTTTAATATCCGCCTCACCCTCATAAAGCTTTCTCTTTGCTTCTTCCAATTCTCTTACTACAGAATCAAACTCCTCTCTCGCTACTGAAAACGTTCTGTCTATTTCTCCCAATCTTACAACGAGAATATTCCTCTCTTCTTCTTTTTTCTTGATTTCCTCTAGTAGCGATTCTCTCCTTTTACTCCACCTGTTTATTGCCCCTTTCGTCTTTTCAATTTCAGTCATAATCCTCTTAAGCTCCTCCTTTGCCCTTATCAGCCTGGTTTGAGATTCCTCAATTTCTCTCTTAGCAACTTCAATGTTCCTTTTGGCCAGCTCTACTTTTGATGTTATTTCTCCAATTCTCCTTGTAAGTTCCACTGCCTCTTCACTGCTTTCTTTTTCGAGCTCCTCTTCTATTCTTCTTAGCTCTCTTTCTTTTTCTACAATTAATCTAGCTATTTCTTCGAGTTTGGAAGTTATTTCTGATATCTCCTTTTCGATCCTTTTTCTCTTCTCCTCATTTTCATTAAGTTCAGATTCGAGTTTCTTTATTTCTCCCAAAATAAGAGCAACTCTCGCCTTCTCAACTCTCTCCTTTAAGTCCAAATACCTCAAGGCATCATTTCTCTCCTTCTCTAACTTGTCTAATTGCTTCTTAACTTCCCTAATTAGCAGATCAACTCTTGCAAGATTTTCTTCAGCCTGCTTGAGCTCTTGAAGGGCTTTCTCTTTCTTGGCATCGTACTCAGCTATTCCGGAGATGTCATCTATTATTAGCCTCCTCTCGATTGGGGACATTTTAATAAACTTGGTAATATCACCCTGGAGGACTATGTTGTATCCCTCTGGAGATATCATTGCAGCACTCAACAAGTCCAAGATTTCACTTCTGGTTGCCCTCCTACCATTAAGCCAGTATGTACTTCTGCCATCTGGGTACACCCTTCTCTTAATCACGACTTCATCCTCATCTATAGGAAAGCCTCTGTCCTCATTATTGAAGTATATTGCAACTTCTGCATATTTCGCAGGAGGTTCACTTTTTGTGCCAGCAAATATTAGGTCGCTTATTCTGGTAGCTCTCATAGCCTTTGCAGAAAGCCCTCCTAAAACAAATAATATTGCATCCCCAATGTTACTCTTACCAGAACCATTGGCACCAACTATCGCTGTGAAACCCTTTGAGAATGGGATGACAACCTTTTTGTTACCATAAGATTTGAACCCCTTAAGCTCAAGCTTCTCTATGTAGGGCATTATTTAACACCTATCAAAGTGGTGTCGAAAGAGTATATATAACTTCTTTGCCTCAGATGGAAGGGTGGTGAGATGTACAAGGGGCTAGCCATAATCTTTGGATTCTTGTTTCTTGGAGAGATAGTTGAGAACTTGGGAGTCCCAGTACCCGGAAGCGTTCTTGGAATGCTTTTCCTGACTTTCGCACTGATCACAGGAATTGTTAAAGTGAAAGACGTCGAGAAGGAGGGAGAGTTTTTGGTTAGGAATATGAGCGTGATGTTTATTCCCCCCGGAGTTGGAATAATTCTCTACCTAAACCTACTAAGACAGAACCTGATTCCAATAACTGTTGCTTTAGTACTAAGTTTTCTGATAACACTTTTTATAACAGGAAAAACAGTGGAGGTGCTCAGAAAATGAACGTCTTTGGAATATTTCTCACTCTCGCTTTGTATTCTACATTCTCTTGGATATACTCTAAAAGAAGGACTCCCCTTCTCAACCCCGTTCTCCTTTCCATTCTCACAATTTCAATAATTCTTAAGGTAGGAGACATAAGCTATGAGAGATACATGGAGTCCGCTCGATTCTTGAGCTTTCTCTTAGGCCCTGCAGTTGTTAGCTTGGCGATTCCTTTGTACAAGCAAATTAGAATAATAAAAGAATACAGCAAAGAGATAGCTATTGGGATCATTGTTGGTGGAAGTGTCGCAATTCTTTCTGCAGTTTACATTCTCAAAGCGTTTCATGCTCCCGAGATCCTTCAAAGAAGCTTTGCACCAAAAAGCATAACAACTGCAATAGCCATGGGTGTCAGCGAAAAAATAGGAGGAATTCCCGCTCTAACAGCAGTTCTTGTGATACTTACTGGAATTCTCGGGAATGCTTTTGCTCCAGAACTTCTCAACCTGTTTGGAATAAAAGACAGAGTAGCCAGAGGGCTTGCAACTGGAGTTTCTTCGCATGGTCTTGGAACGGCTAGGATAATTCTTGAAGATGAGTTGTCTGGGGCCGTTAGTGGGCTTGCAATGGCTTTAAACGGGGTATATACTGCGTTCGTTCTACCTGCGGTGATAAACTTCCTAGTCTAGAGGTTAGAATAATGAGGAGAGAACTCCTATTTGCATTAATACTACTCCCCCTCTCATTCATTCCAATGTCAACAAGTTTACCCTTCTATCCCTGGGCCAGCTTAGTTTTTCTTGTATACTTTCTTGTTCCGTTAACACTAGTGCTGGCTTTAGGTCTAAACCCAAAAGACGTTGGGATTAAGAAACCTAAAAGTTGGAAAACAACTGCTATTCTTCTCGGAATAGCGGCGATTTTAAGTTTTATTGGCCTATTAGATGAGAGTATGAAAAGCTATTATCCAAGATTCTCATATTCGAACTGGCTTGACTTTATTTGGAAAGAGATCGTTTTTGGAATTGTCATGTTCTCACATGAGGCCTTCTTTAGAGGATTTCTTTTATTCCCTATGGCCAAGAAGAATCCTAGGATTGCAATTCTTTATCAAGATATCCCCTACACACTCATTCATATCGGAAAACCATCAATAGAAATTCCATATGCCTTTCTAGCGGGAATTATATTCGCAAAAATAGATTTAAAGGAAGAAAGCATTCTACCGAGCTTTCTAATTCACTGGCTTGGCTCAGTTTTCTTTGATTTCCTATGCGCAATCACTTAAGCATCCCTTCAAGCTTTTCAACGAAGGCTATGCTTCTCTTTACATCAGCAAAGTATTCCTTGGCTTTCTCGATATGCTCCTTTTCAACTCTCTTTCCGCCCGCAAGTATACTGGCAGGAGCCAAGAGCTGGACAGCGTAACGTAAGCTTGTTTTCTCACCAAGCTCGGCCAAGTATTCTAGAGCCTCTTCACTAAGTTCTATACCCTCCTCTCTTGCCCTTATCTTGACTATCTCCCTTATCTCGTCCTTCTTATATGGCTCAGTGTTTATTATCAGCAATCTGTCAAGCATGTCCAATGGAATTCCATGAGGTGCCTCTATGTCAGTTCCCCTTATTTTTGTCATTCCTCTGTTGGTTGCAAGAATTAGGATCGGCGCTAGCTCATTCTCCATGGCCCTGGCCAGGAAGGAAAAGGCCTCAATGTCTAACATATGACACTCATCTATGAACAGGACTCCAGGAACAAGTGTAGCTTTACCTTCCTCTATCCACTGTTTGACAGTTTGATCTACCCTTTCCCTTATCTCGTCATTTATCTCCATTCCTCCTCCAAATATTAGGCTAAATATTCCTCCAGCCCTAGCATTTACAATGTCAAGATCGTGTAATGTAACTGTGTACGTAAACTCCTTTATCTTCAGCACAGGGCCAGTCGGGAGCTCAACCTTTCTCCTGAAGAATAATCCCTCTTCTTCCTTTGTCGTCCCAACCCTCGAAACTCTACCTGTCTCAGCGTCTATCTGAATAACATCCCCCTCTTCAATTCCGAGCTCCAGCAACTGGTAAGCTATTTCCCTTCCAGCCCTTATTGTCTTCTTATCATCCTTAGTCTTGAGAGTTATTATAACGCTCTCCGGGATCTCTATGTATGGATTGAATGGGTGCCTTGTCTTTCTGACTTCCATTTTCTCTACCATTCCCTCGTACACTTTCCTTTCTTCACTTATTCTAACACCTATAGCCCTTCTCAGGGCTTGCTTTAGAAATTCGGTTTTCTTCATCTCAGCGGAATATATTTCGCTTCCGCTTATTTGAACAAATGGAACATCTTCTCCAAGTTCTTTTGCGATTCCCATAGCTATTGCGGTTTTACCACTTCCTGTCGGCCCAACCAGCAGAATTCCCTTTCCAGCGAGTTTTCCCTGCTTTATAAGTTTAACAGCTATTCCAGCGGCCTCTCTAGCCTTTACCTGCCCAACCATTCCATCTCCTATGAACTTGGCTTTCCCATTCTCATCTAGGCCAAGACCCTTTATGTGGGAGTGCATTCCAACTCTTTCGAACTTAACCGCTGGAAGCTCCTCTATAACAGCCATTTCATCACCTCCAGCGGTTTTTCTACCTATTGGTTATTAAAAGTTGTTGCCTTAAAAACCTTACTTTCCCAGCGGATCTCTCCCGCTCTGAAGGGCGAGGCTTTCAAAAGAAGAAGTAACGAGAGTAAGGAGAGGAAATATAACAAAGAAAGAACTATCTACCTAGCATTTTATGAGCCCTAGCCAAGTGTTTCGCCGCTATTGCAGCTAGTAATGAGAGTTCCCCAGCTAAAACAGCTCCAGCAACTATCTCGGCAAATTTCTTCGCGTTAACCCCGGGGGGATCTCCTCCTCCAGCTACGCCCATTATCTCCAGGGCCTCTCTCTGGGTTGGAACCCTCGTTCCTCCACCAACTGTCCCTATTTCAAGACTTGGCATGGTTATGCTGATGTACAAATCACCTTCGGGAGTAACCTCTGCCAGGGTGATTCCATGAGAACCCTCAGTAATTTGAGCCTCATCCTGACCAGTTGCTAAGAATATTGCTCCAACGATATTTCCAAAGTGGGCGTTGAAGCCATAACTTCCAGCTTGAGCCGAGCCAACGAGATTCTTAAGGTAATTTACTTCCGCTATAAGCTCTGGTGTCGTCTTTAATTTCTTCTCAACGATTTTCCTGGGTACAACGGCCTCTGCTATGACCGTCTTTCCTCTTCCGAGAATAAAGTTTACAGCATTTGGTTTCTTATCCACACAAAGATTACCGGAGAGAGCTAGATATTTAACATCTGGAAACTCTTCCTCTATGACTTTCATTATCTCTTCACTCGCTATCGTCACCATGTTCATTCCCATGGCATCCCCAGTCTCGAACTCAAACCTAAGGAAAAGGTTCCTTCCCACTATAAAGGGTTTGACTCCTCTAAGCTTGCCATGTCGAGTTACCTTACTAACGGCTTTCTCCTGGAGGTAGTCTATGTTTTTCTTAACCCACTCTGCAACTTCTCTAGCCCTTCTAGCATTGGGGCACTTAATTAAAGGAGCCCTAGTCATTTTGTCATCTAAGAGCGTTGTTACAACCCCACCAGCCTCAGTCAGAGCTGAACATCCCCTATTGACTGAGGCAACCAACGCTCCTTCAGTGGTGGCCAAGGGAATATAAAACTCACCCTTCGCATACTCACCATTTATCCTTAGAGGTCCCGCAACCCCCATTGGAATCTGGACAACACCTATCATGTTCTCTATGTTCCTACCAATAAGCTGGTTAGGATCAATGCTGTAATGACCTATATGTTCAAGCTTTATACCAAGCTTTCTTTCTAAGGCTTTTCGCCTTATTTCAGTTGCAAGCCTCTTATCCCCATTAACAAAGTTCTCAACTTGGTGTAACTTAATCTCTCCCCTAGCAACCTTCTCAATGATTTCTTCAACGTTCATCCCAAATCACCTCAAGTTTGAGTAGAAGAGCCAAATATCCATTCCTCCGTTAGTTGGCCAGCCTCCTTAAATGCTATGGCTGCATCGCTGTGAGGTCTATAAACTAAAACTGGAATACCGGCGTTAACTGACTCAGGAACTGCATCATCAAACGGGATCACGCCTAATACAGGAACACCAATCTCCGTTTCAATTATCTCAACTATCTTATCTATGACATCTGAAGCCTCTCTAACTTTGTTTATTACCACCCCAACTTCAAGACCGAACCTATCCCCTAACGCCTTAAGCTTCAAAACCTCATTTTCCACCATCGTCTCGAAGGAATATATGGGAGATCGCTCGATCTCTACAACTATGATCTGGTAGTCAAACACTTCAAAAGCAGGAAGAGTATCAAAGGGAACACCCGTAGGAGAATCAACAAATATTAGGGGGTATTTGTACTTCAGATTCTCAATTATCTCTCTTAGTCTTTGTCCTGATATCCCTAGAACGTCTTCAAGCCTTGAGCTTCCCGGCATTACATAAACTCCTGTCTCTTTATGCTTATATATTGCCCACTCCGGATCCATGTTTGGGTCTTTTACAACTGAGTGAAGAGTGTATTTGACATTATCGAGAGCGAAATGAAGTCCAAGATTTGGCAAATAAAGATCACCATCCACGGCAAGAACTCTATAGTCTGCTTGGGCAAAATATGTACTCAAATTTGCAGTTGTTGTAGTCTTTCCAGCGCCACCCCTCCCAGTAACAACGATCACTGCCATATTAGTTCCGCCCCTGGAACTTTAACAAAAGCTAAACTATCATCGGATTGGAGTAGATATAAGGTTTTTGCTATTTTTTCGGATTTCTTTCAATACATTTCTTTAACTCCCTTGTAAAAGATTCCTTATCCAAACACTTGCCTCCTCTTTTTAGTAAAACTGCCGCAACTTTGTAGTCTCCTTTTCCAATATATCTACATTCCCTCTCTGGTTCATCTACATACCTTGCAACGGCAAACACTAAGTCTCCACACCAAATATAGTCAATAACAGTGTCCCTAAATCCAGTGAACTTAACAACGCACTTCCGATAAGGATTATACATCTCGAGTGTATTATCAATTGGCGGAAGATTCTTAACAATACAAGACTCTGGATAAACTCCACTCTTGATTTTCCTTATAATCTCTGGCAGAGTCCCCATCCTTTCAAATTCGATTATTTCGGAAATCTCTATATTAAGTGGATTAATAGAATAGCACAGAATATTTTCATCATGGTACATTAGGTACACTCCCTCGCGCCTGAACAAAAATGCTATCCTTTCTCTTGGAAGGTCAAAGATATATCCTGCCTGACTTTTCTTAACCTCATACATAGTAATGACCTCTTGACCTTTAATTGTGATAAGGTTTTTAAATTCTACTATATTTGAACCGCTTAGATATACATTTTATAAGCGTGATTTGAATGAGCGAAATCAGAAAAAGGCTTTGGAAACTTGCATGGCCAGCAATAATGGGAAACATAAGCCAAACACTCCTCAACCTAGTGGATACTATGATTGTTGGCCACGTAAGCGCCGTGGCTTTGGGAGCTGTAGGACTTGGAGGGATGGTAAGCTGGTTCATGTTCCCAATAATGATGGCCGTTGCGACGGGGACATTAGCAGTGGTCGCAAGAAGGGTTGGAGAAGGAAACTATGAAGAGGCCTCAAGAGTCGCAGAGCAGAGCATGTATATAGCGTTTCTGCTGGGAATCCCTGTAATGCTCTTCGGGATTTTCTTCGGGGATGAGATATTGAGAATAATGGGAGCGAAGGGAGAAGTATTTGAGATAGCATATTCATATCTCAAAGTTCTGTTTCTATTTTATCCAATAAGGTTTGTCAGCTTTGCGTTCTTTGCCTCTCTGAGAGGGGCCGGAGACACGAAGACACCAATGAAACTTAACATATTGATGAACGTCGTAAACGCAGTCTTAGACTACCTTCTGGTATTTGGAAAACTCGGTTTTCCAAAGCTCGGGCCAGTTGGGGCAGCATGGGCCTCGGGAATAGGAATAACAACGGCGTTTCTCGTCGGAATCTATCTCTTCCTCGCTCATAGGCTGGTCTTAAAGCCAGTGCTAGAGCTAAGGATCAGATGGAATATAGTTGAAAAGATTCTCAGAGTTGGAACGCCAACAATGCTTGAAAGAGGGTTATTCAGCTTCTACAACTTCCTCTACATGAGCATAGTTACTAGATTCGGAAAAATAGCACTATCAGCCCACCAAATAGGGTTAAGAATAGAAAGTATAGCGTACATGCCAGCCTTCGGATTCAGCATAGCTACGTCAGCCCTTGTAGGGCAGAGTTTAGGTGCTAAAAAGCCAGAACAGGCAGAACAGGTAGTCAAAGAGGCAATAAAGATGACAACCCTTTTCATGACAGCAATGGCCTTTGTTCTCGTTGTATTTCCAGGGATTCTCGTCGACCCCTTTCTCTCAAGAAATGATCCAAACTATGAAGTTGTTAAGAGACTGGCCTCGATATACCTAATAATAGTCGGCATTAGCGAGATTCCATTGGGAATAACGTTTGTCCTGAGCGGCGCACTGAGAGGTGCAGGAGATACAAAAAGCCCCTTATATGTGACGGCAATAAGTAAACTACTATTCAGAATCATACCGTCCTACCTCCTTGGCTTTGGGTTCTCCATACCAAGCTTTACAATTCTCGGAATTACATTCCCAGGATTTACGTTTAAAGGTCTAGGAGTGATAGCGGCGTGGATAGGAATGAGCCTGGAAACCTTCATTACGGCAGGGCTATTTTGGATAGTATATAGGAGAGGCAAATGGAAGAAAATCAAACTTTAGTGATGAGACTTTGAGCTCCTTAGCTCTTTAATGATCTCTATAAGCTCATCAACATCTCTAACTTCTTCTAGAACCTTCTTTGGGAGAATTGGGACATGGCTAACTACTTCAGCCTTTGTCTTCTTAAGAACGAACATTCCCTCCGTGCCAACGAACTCCGTTATTTGACCAACTATTCTAGCCCTTCTAACCGTAGTCTCAGTTTTCTTCTCATCTATCCCAGTTAGAACCCTAATCTTCTCCTCTTCCTCCTTACCAACAGCGTTGAATGGGGCCCTCTTTATCTTCACAACATTCATACCTATCCTATGTAGCCTCTCAAAAACCTCCTTCTCAAGCTCATTCTCAGGTTGCGAGGTAAGTTCAACGCCTTCCAGCTTAGCCCTTAAGATATCAACAGGCTTTGCTATGGGTTCATCGAATATCTCCTCAAGCCTTATCGCAACATCCAAGCTTACGAGAGCCTCCCCCTTCTCGTACCTTTGGAGGCTCTTTCTAGAAACGCCCACATAACTGGCAAGCTCAGCTAAGGTATATCCGTATTTCTCCCTGAGCTCCTTAAGTTTTTCCCCATCTATTTTAACGTAAAAGCCTCCCCTCTCCGCAACGATCATCGGAGGTTCCCCTTCAGCAAATAGAGAGTATAACGTTCCCGGAGTTATCGCATAAATGCCGAACCTCTCATAAACGACACCATCTTCAAGCTCTATGTTCTTCGTTCTAAGGCCAACTAGAAGGGGAGAAGCCTGGAACAGTTTAGCTAACTTCTTTAAATCCTCTGCCTGATCCTCAGTAAATTTATCAATGTTTGTCAGGGTTTTTATGAAGAGTAGAAGTAGTTGCCTAGTAGCGACTAAGTCAAAACACCCTCCCCTAAACGTGAACCTAGCGGTTCTAAATCCAATTCTATTAAGTATTTTCTCAACTATGGCCGCTAACTCCATCGATTGATAGTTTGACAAAAAAGTTTATAAAGTTAGCATTTCCCCTCAATGACTTCAGCTATTAATCTCCCCGCAAGTGTTGGAGGCAACAATCTTCTCGGAGCGTGAGTCATCAGCCACTCCTCTATAGCCCTTGCAACCCTCCTTCCTTCAAGTATTGCCGTTCCTATGTTCCTTGGACTGATTACATCACCAGCAAAGAATATACCAGAGTCCCTAAGAATCTCCTCATTTGCACATGTTATCTCCCTAATGGGGTTCGTCGGTATTTGCCCTATTGCAAATATCAGCGAATCTGCAGGGAGAGTTACTCTCTCCTCAGTTTTCACAACGCTACCATTGACTATCTTAGTCCTAGCAAACTCCACTTCCCTGACTCTCTCGTCTCCAATTATTTTCTCGGGTGTCACATACTCTACAAGCTTAGCCCCCTCCTTTATAAGCTTCTTTATTTCAGCCTTTGCATAGCTATGTTCAAGGGAACGTCTGTAGGCTATCACAACTTCCCTGGCACCGAGCATCATCGCTTCCTTAGTCATATCAACCGCAGTATATCCTGCCCCAACAATTATAACTCTCTGGCCCTCAAAGGAAGGCATTTCACTTTTTGGAAGATATCCGATTCTCACAAGCTTTATCCTGAACAAGGTGCTTAGAGCATCTCTAACCCCCTCCAAGTCATACCCAGGGATCTTCAAGATCTTTGGCCTCCATGCGCCCGTTGCAATTAGGATCGCATCAAACTCATTCATCAGCTTCTCAAGGGAAACAAACCTCTCAGCCCATTCATCCCCCAGCTCCTTTGGAGAGTCGTACACCACCTTAGTTCTCATGTGGAATATGACTCCCAGCTCTTCTATCTCCTTTACTCCTTCCCTAACACTCCTTATTGGTATCCTCCACTCTGGAATCCCAAACGCAACCATGCCCCCTGGTTCTGGCATTTTGTCGTAAACATGAACTTCAAACCCCCTACAGGCTAGGTTACACGCTGCCGAAAGGCCAGCGGGCCCTGCCCCAATGATCGCGATCTTAAACGGCTTGGTTTTATCCCTCTCACCACATGTGCAGAACTTCATGTTTATCACCAAGAGTGAATAAATAATTCCACTTATCTTCCTTCCTCAATGCCACTTGTCATATCCACAAAAATTTTAAGGTTGTCATATCTTCAAAGATGAAGAACATTCGAGCAGAGTTTAAGCTTCTAAAATATTTTTAGACAAGAGGACATTTATGGGGAACCAAACTTATACCAGCATGCCAGAACATTTTTAATCAATTAAAACTCCTAAATCTATGTTATGAACATCTTAATAACTGCATCATCAAGGGGGATAGGCTTCAACCTAGCTAGAGAACTTCTAAAAAGGGGACACAGAGTTGTGATATCATCGAGCAACATAGACAATTTAAGAAAGGCTTATCAGGAATTGGAGAGGTTTGGAAAGGTAGACTACTTTAAAGCTGACGTTCTCGTTAAGGATGACCTAGAATTACTGGTCAAAAATGCTTGGGAATCCATGAACGGAATAGATGCTTTAATATGGAATGCTCCGAACATTAAATGTGAGCCTTGCATGGTTCATGAAGCCAGATACATGGACTGGGCCGAAGCAGCACTTCTTCATATAGCTTCTCCGGGATATTTAACAACACTCCTTATCCAGGCATGGCTAGAGAAGAAAATGAAGGGGGTAGTAATTTACCTAAGCTCAGTATCAGTAAGAGAACCAATGCCCCCACTGTTACTAGCGGACACTGCAAGGGCAGGGCTAATACAGCTTGCAAAAGGTATTTCTAGGACATATGGGGGGAAAGGAATTAGGGCATACACCGTTTTGCTCGGAAGCTTTGACACTCCCGGAGCACGAGAAAACCTAACAAAGCTCGCAGAAGAGAAAGGAATAGATCCACAAGAATTCTGGAAGAGAGAGGTACTAGAAAGAACACCACTAAAGAGAACGGGAAAATGGGAAGAGCTAGGTGCACTCATAGACTTTTTACTAAGCGAAAACGCTGAATACATGCTCGGATCCACAATAGTATTCGACGGAGCAATGACAAAGGCCATATAACAAAGGAGTTGATAAAAGTGGGTTTGCTAGAGAAAATATTAAAGCCAGAATTTAAGGGGAAAAGAATCAAAATAAAGGGAGAAAACAGCGAAATTGAGGATATTAAAACATTAAGAAACATGGGCTTTTACATCATAGAACTTGTAGGGGAAGGATACGAACTGGAGAGCCTAATCGATCAGTTTCTATTTTCAAGTTTTGGAGAATACATCTATATATTTGAGAAAAATAACAGAAAATTTCTAGCTAGAGGATTTCAAAAACTTGGGAATCCTGAGTACCTCATAAGAGACAAGAAGGGAATAATAAGACTGATAAAGGCAAACATCAAAAAATCCTGGAAAATTATTGGGATATTGATTGACCTTGCCCTTGCTATAGGACTCGGGACAATCTTTGGAATTATTCATCCCCAGTTCACTCTGATAGGAGCAATGCTTGGAGCGTATTCTGGGACAATTATAACGAAGATAATCCAATATTATCTAGTCGGTTACTGCAAAATTTAAACCTTCTTCACCTTTTCAACAACTCTCACATCCTCTATTCTAGTAAAGGGATATTGGCCCTTCTCGTCCTTTTCCACAGCCTTCACCATATCCCATATCGTCAAGAGAGCCACTGTAACTCCTGTAAGCGCTTCCATTTCAACACCAGTCTTATAGTAAGCTCTTACCTCGCATGTAACCTCTATATAGTCATCCCCAAATTCGAAGCTAATGTCAACACCAGTTAAAGGGATTGGATGGCAAAGAGGTATCAGTTCTGAGGTCTTTTTCACCGCAAGAATCCCAGCTATTTGAGAAGTCGCAAGAACGTTGCCCTTTTCGATCCTACCCTCCCTAATCAACTTAACTGTCTCTGGCCTGAGCCTTATCCTGCCCTTTGCAACGGCTTTTCTGAATACAACGTCCTTGTGTCCTATCTCCACCATCTTTACTCCCTTTTCATCAACATGAGTTAACTTTCCTGCGGACATCAAGCGTATAAAGGGAAGCACGATAAAATAAATCTTTAGGCCACTCTCGAATTTTTTTCGATTTTTGGTGTTTTGGGCTGTTTTTGGTTTTACTCTTCTCTAAGCCCTTCATTTCAGAAGTAATTTCTCAAGAGGGGGATTGGAGGCTTTTAGTAATTGGTTGTTATTATATGACTTTGTGTGATATTTGGGTTGGTTTGTTGTTGCGAAAGTTTTTCGAAATCTGAGAAAGAATGAATACATGATTGAAATATCGTGTGTTGGAGAGTAAAATTGTCCTTTTTCCTGGTTTAATAGTTTTCGAGTTTTTCCATTAGAATACAGGCTTCTGAGAGCATTGGAACCAAATCACATGAACTCAATTTCAACAGTTTTTAAGCATCTTTAGGGGCTCATTCTCCTCCCACAGCTTTTTTATTATCGCTTATCGAAGACTCCAAACCCCTCAAAAACAACCCCCTTGCCAAAAACCTTATAAAAAACAAGACAAAAGAACAACGTAAAAACAAAAAACACCAAAAAAGCCCCCAGTTCCAATAAGACTAAAAAAAGAATTGAAAGTTTGGCTGAAACTCTTCTGAGAGAGCCGCTATTTTTGTTCCAATAAGACTAAAAAAAGAATTGAAAGATGTAGAACTTAGGGCACCAGCTACAGGGTTTTTTGAAGTAGAGTTCCAATAAGACTAAAAAAGAATTGAAAGTGGCTAAATGGTGGTCCGCTTGTGATGATCATTAGTGTTCCAATAAGACTAAAAAAGAATTGAAAGGTATATGGGAGTGTTATTTCTTGCCCACTTTCTATTTGTTCCAATAAGACTAAAAAAGAATTGAAAGCCGATGACGCCTGCCTTCTCAGCCTCGTCCTGCTTGAGTTCCAATAAGACTAAAAAAGAATTGAAAGGAACTTTATCTTGTCAATCAGCCAGCCTATTGCTCCTGTTCCAATAAGACTAAAAAAGAATTGAAAGCTGCATTCAGCGAAGCAATATCTCCTGACTTCCAGTGTTCCAATAAGACTAAAAAAGAATTGAAAGGGGACTTTAAGCGGAAGGTTGATCCCAGGCTCTACATGTTCCAATAAGACTAAAAAAAGAATTGAAAGACGGGGGCAATTCTGGTAATAGCAATAGTAATATGAGGTCCAATAAGACTAAAAAAGAATTGAAAGCCTTTTCCAATGTGAAGTCTCTTGATGAAGTAGTAAAATCTCTAGTTCTGATAAGACTAAACATTGAGAGATAAGACTATAAATTAAGACTGTAAGAGGATTGACGTGCTTGTCCATATAGGGATTGATGATACTGACTCACCAAACGGCATGTGCACAACTTATCTAGGCGCAGTCCTCTTTAAAGAACTTTCTAGGTTAGGAGACCCTTTAGATCTCCCAAAATTAATTCGTCTTAATCCGAATATTCCTTATAAGACGAGAGGAAATGGAGCAGTGGCCTTAACTTTTAACATTGAAGAGGAAGATTTCAAGGAGGTCAAAGAGGTCGTCATTGAGAGGGTTAAGGAATTAGCTGACTTCTCCCACGAGAACACAAATCCCGGTATTGCGTTCCTCATTGGAGATGTACCAGAAAAGCTCAGAGAATTTTCCATCAAGGCCTTAAGGGAGCATGTTAGCATAGAAGAAGCGGAGAGAGTTGCAAAAGATGTGAAGGCTGAGGTTATAAAGTTCAAACTTGGAAGAGGAATAATTGGGGCCCTAGCTGCAATTGGATACCCGCTTAGAAAGTTCACCTATGAGTTGCTGGCATATAGAAAGATTGAAAATAGGGAAAAAGAGAGGAAGATCGTGAAGGAAAGTGTGTTTCTAATGGACAGCAGGTTCTACCCGTTCACATATGATAATGTAGACAGAGACAAGGGAAGTGTCTTAATAACTCCCCACGGAAAGGATCCCGTTCTCGTTGGGATTAGAGGGGTTGATAGGGGCAGGGTTCTTCAGGCATTCGAAGAGGTCTTAATTGAGGAAGATGTTGTGATGGTTCAGCTGTACAAGACAAATCAAAGTACTGACGATCATCTTGTCCCAAAGAAGATTAAGGACGTTAAGCTGTACGATAGTGTTATCATAAGGGGAAAGGTGTCAAGCCCCTACTGGGAGAGGGGAAGGCACGTTTTCTTTGAGGTTGAGGATGAAACGGGGAAAATAAGGGTTGCCGCCTTTGAACCTACAAAGAAGTTCAGAAAATACGTAAGAATGCTAATCCCAGGAGATGAGGTCATCATAGCAGGGGGAGTGAAGGAGCATGAGGGAGTTCTAACAGTCAATTTAGAAAAGTTCTATCCAGTAAAGCTTGCCCCCAATATAGAGTATGTGAAGCCAAGATGTCCTAAATGTGGGGGTACTATGAAGAGCAAAGGTGAGTACCTCAAGTGCAAGAGGTGCGGGTATAAGATGCCAAAGATATTAATGGCCGTGGAAAGGCCCAGGGGGTTGAAGAGGAAAATATACGAAGTTCCTCCAGACGCGAGAAAGCATCTTTCAAGGCCTCTCGTTCTTCCTGGAGGAGAGGACAAGCTACTGGAGTTGCTCTGGAGACTCTGACCTTCTCTCTGCCTTGGAGGGCGAGGGTTCCAGCGATTTAACCCCTCGCCATTGACGGGGAGGTTTGAGGGGCTTCATGATTCTCCCATTCAAGTGGCGTTGGCCACAGAGAGGGCAGGTTTGAGAAGCGAAAGCCTCATCCACTAAGACAACTTGAATACCATACTCCTCAACCACATCAATCAAACGTCTAATAACGTAATTAAACCTCCACACGTGGGAGAGAATGAAGTTTTGTTTCTTACCCTTACCAGAGTTTCTTGCTATGCCCTTAAGATAGCCGACGAAACTGGCTTTAGCACTTCCACAGTTAACTCACCTTTAGCTCCTAAGAGAAGCAAGGCGTGATGAACTGCGATAATATGCTTCCATCACTCCCACGTAATCATTCTTTATCCCCCTCAAACCCTTACTGGCAAAATCCATTTGATTGAGTTTTTACATCTAAATTATTCAAAGCTCTGAGCAGGGGCTCCATAGGGCGTTTCCTTATTCAAAAGCGCTAATTTTAGCGAGCTTAACTTCTCCAGAACTTTCGACAAAGTTCCAATCGTTTTTGACCCCAAATGCTCTCACAGCGTTCAGCGTTGCAAGTGTATCGGTGCAGATTAGCGGATTCTCTATTTTTATTTCTCCTTCCGAAAGTAATCCCAAAACATGATACCCTATGGGTGTAGTTCTTTGAGGAGAAGCTTTAATTTTTTTTCCATCTAAAGTTTTTATCAGCATGATTTCCCCATGTTCAGAATGTTCAGATGTTTAGATTTTTGGTAAATTCATGGTTTTGACTATTGATGGATCTAGCTACTGATTATGGTTTATTCATGAAGGCCAGTCTAACTTCTCTCCCTCTCCGTCTTGAAAGGTTGAACTTTGGGGTAGGTAACTTGTTATCCAACTACAGTCTCCTGCGTTATTATTACTATGCTTTTGGTTGGGTGTATATTTATTCTCGCTAATGTTGTGTTTTTGATTAAAGTTGATCTTATAATCACTTTTGGTTCACATGTTCCATTTGCTGTAAATGATAAGGAACCTTTTTCATCTTCAAAAACATTTACGTAGTATTCGCCACTTGTGTAATAACCAAAAGCTCCTAAATAACCCATCCAGTCCTTTGAATAAATTTCTTCACCTTCCGCTTTTTGTGTTAGACAGTAATCGTTTGGAGGTTCAATGTCCTCATAACCTTCAAACCTTCTCAGAGCTCTCTCAACTTCTTTACCTACAATCAAAATGCCGTATTCACTTTTTATCTCTTCAAAGGTCTCTTTAATTCTGTTCTTGTATTCGTTCACTTTCTTTCCGTACTCCTCACTATACCCGACCTTTTTAGGAATCCAGATTTCTACGGTGCAGTTTTCTTCAGCCATATAGCCCAGTATATACCTTGAATCATCAAGCTTTGTTATCTTTGCACTAACCAATTTGCCAAATGGGTAACTTGGCCATTCCTTAAATACAACACTCATCGGAATTATGATATAACTTTTTGGAGGTATACTAAGGTTAAACTTTAGAGTGTCTCCTTCCAGACAGACTATTTCATTACTCCAATTTACTTCAATAAACGTTGCATTTGGTGCCATAGAAAATGTCCTCAAAACTATAAAGCTGTTATCAATGAAAAATACTTCGGCATTCCCTTTAATTTCCTTTGGAAGGTTTACGGAGAGTATCCAGTTAAGTGTTTCATTGTTTTTGTTAAAAACAATGACATTTAACGTGTAGCTTTTTTCATCTACAATCTCCAGAGTTCTAACATCAGGAAAAGCCAGCGCAGGTCTTAGGTTTTCATAGGGATGTTTGTCCTTGTGGGGTGAAATTATGAACATGAGTGCACTGACTACTAGAAAAATAAAGATAAGAGATGCAAAAATCAGTTGCTTCTTTTTAATCTCCATAAATCTCCCCCACTTATTTATAACTTCCATGACTTGTTCCCATCAAGACCAAACCTTGGACATCCCCACTCCCACCAGTGAGGTTGAATGGCGTCTACAGCTTGCTTAACAGTTTTCCCTCTTGAAAGTTCACTCCAAAATTTTTTACCTTTTGGCTTTATATATTTTAAAGCAATCAAATCCTTTGTGCCAACATAGGTCACAGAGTAGTGTTTTTTGATCCCATACCTTAATTTATATGAATCACATCCAAGGACAAACACTAAAGCATCATTCAAATTTGCTCCCATTGCTTTAAAATTACCTGCATATGTGTCAGGCTTCACACCATACACATCATCTAAAATAAGCCCCCAAATTCCTTTTTTCTTATTCCCTGCAGTGTGACCATAGTAGTAAATAACCCTAATGTTCCTATTTAAACCTTGTTTGAAATAATTGGTACACGCTGAATCGCTACACTTATCTCTACCTGCGTTCCAAGTAATAACAGAATATCCTTTATTCCCTAATATTCCAGACACATAATTTGTGTGATAATAGTTATAGTCATCATCTGGGACATAGTGAATAATTGCGTATTTTCCATAGCTCCTTGCTAGAGGTGTGTATCCCTTGGCTGGAATTGGTACTACTGCTTTTTCTCTCTCTTCCATTGCGAATTTGAGGTCTCTGATTAGTTCTGTTAGGGGTAAAGTCATTTCTTTTGCACTTGCTAAAGCTGGGCTAACCATTAAGCCCAGCATTAACCCTAACAGTACGAGGCTCAAAAGCCTCTTCATAGAACACCCTCAAAATTTATGAACGAAAATTCATATTTGAGTTTTACGCTTTGCTATAGGAAACAAAAACCTTTTTATTGAAGTGGAACCACTTCAAGCCGATGGCTAAACTAAGGAGATTTATAAACATCTCCGAGGATATTTTCGTAATTAGAAATCTTATAGGGGCGATCCTCCAAGGTATAGGGTTAGCCTATCTGGTTCCTGTTCTTCTGGCATGGTTTTATCCAGATGAAATAAACCTTACCATATATTTTGCCGCTCCTGGGGCTGCGAGTATAATACTTGGATGGATTTTGTCAAGGCATATAGAGCAGGTTGAAGATGTAAATTTAAGACAGGCCATGATGGCATCGGCATTTGTATGGCTTTTTGCCTCCTTAGTCAGTGTTGTTCCGTTCATGGCTATAGCGAAAATGAGCTTTATAGATTCATATTTTGAAACTATGAGCGCATGGACCGGAACCGGGCTAACCATGATGAGCAATCTTGAGACTTACCCTAGGATTCTTCTCTTCTGGAGAGCCTGGATGCAGTGGCTCGGTGGCATTGGAATAGTTCTCGTCGCGTTAACGGTGCTCATAAGGCCTGGAGTTGCGGCGGCGAGGCTCTATAGGGCGGAAGCAAGAAGTGAAAGGATCCTCCCCAACTTTGTAAACACTGCAAAGATAATAGTGCAGATATACACCCTCCTAACTTTGCTCGGCATTTACCTATACTATGTGAATGGGATGAACTTGTTTGACGCAGTTGTGCACTCAATGACGGGCTTAGGAACAGGTGGTATGAGTAGTCATGACCTTAGCATAGGTTACTTCCATTCCCTCGCGATAGAAACTATAACGGTTTTCCTGATGATACTCGGTGCAACGAATTTCACCGTCCACTACAAGATGTTCGTTAACAGGTCATTAAAGGAGTTCTTTAGGGACATACAGGTTAAAACAATGCTCATATTCTTGGCAATAATAATCCCCCTGATGACTTATTCCTTGATATTTTACGGCCACTTGGGTCCAATAAGGGCGCTGAGGGAGTCAATATTCCATGCAGTATCCGCGGTCACGTGTACTGGATTTGGCATCTCTGACCTGTCCAAGTATCCAGAGGCTGATAAGGTTCTTCTAACCATTCTGATGGTCGTTGGTGGAAGTGCCGGAAGTACCGCTGGTGGAATTAAGCTTATAAGGGTAGCATTAACTTTTGAGAGCCTTAAGTGGACAATTGAACAAGCTATACTGCCAAAAGGAGCTATAATAAGAAAAAAGGTTGCAAACTATGAGTTCTCGGAGGAGGAAATTCAAGAGGTGCTGGGCTTTACGATGACGTATTTTGCCTTTCTATTGGTTGGGGCAATGTACATAATGCTTAGACTTGGAAGGAGTTTTGTCGACTCTCTGTTTGAAAGCGCATCTGCAATAGGAAATGTCGGACTAAGCGTTGGCATAACGTCTCCTCAACTCCCTCCAGACATAAAGGTAATTCTTATTCTGCTAATGTGGGTGGGCAGGCTTGAAATATTCTCAACCCTCGTGTTCATCGTTGGAGTTGCAATGATGCTACCTAGGAGGGCCGAGAGGTGAATATAATAGAAACGATGAACCTCTCCTTTAGGTATGGGGGAAGCGCAACCTACTCGCTCAAAGATGTGACGCTCTCAATTAAGAGGGGGGAGTTTGTGGGTATAGTTGGGAGTAGTGGAAGCGGAAAATCAACATTCTGCCTGACTTTGAACGGTATAATTCCGCATTCAATCCATGGAGAATTTTCTGGAGACGTTTGGGTGGACGGGATGAACACAAAAGAACATTCAGTTGCCGAGCTTTCAAAGGTTGTAGGCCTTGTGTTTCAAAATCCGGACTCACAGCTTTTTAACATGACGGTTCTGGAGGAGGTAGCATTTGCCCTGGAGAATCTAGGAGTGGAAAGGGAAGAGATGTGGAGGAGAATAAAGTGGGCTTTAAAGCTTGTAGGACTTTGGGAGAAAAGGGAGGAGTTTCCTCCCAACCTGAGCGGAGGTGAAAAGCAGAGGCTTGCGATAGCGAGTGTTCTCGTTATGAAGCCTAAGGTTCTTGTGTTGGACGAACCCACCTCCCAGCTTGACCCTGTTGGTAAGGAGAGTGTTCTCGGCTTGGTCAAGTTGCTTAACAAAGAAGAGAAGATAACGGTGTTACTCGTTGAGCACAACACAGAGTTTCTACTGGAGAATGCGGATAGGATAGTTGTGTTTGACAAAGGGAGGGTTGTGATGGAGGGGAAGCCAGAGGAAGTGTTTGAGGAAGTGGAGAGACTTGAAGAAGTGGGAGTTAGGATTCCAGCAAGGGTTAAACTTGGATATGAGCTTAAAAGGAGAGGGCTTGCGGATAGAGCTGTTCTTAGTAGTGAGGAGATAGTTAAGATTCTTAGGATTGCCGGAAACGTAAGGACTTAATTTTCCCCTCCCCTCTATCCAGTGGTGGTAATATGAACGTGTTCTCAAGTACTAGGGAGATGTTCGAGAAGTACAAGCCAACCCCCCTCGTCAAGCTCAGTCTGAGGGGGGATGTTTTTTGCCAAGCTTGAGTTCTTCAATCCCTTTAGCAGGAGCATAAAGGACAGGGCAGTGTACAATATGATGGTGAGGGCTTTCGAGGAAGGAGTGTTTAACGGAACCAGGGAGCACTATGAGGCAACGTCGGGAAATGTAGGTATTGCAATGGCCGCTCTTTCCGCAGTTTTTGATTTGAAGTTTAGGGCATACATTCCAAGGAATACTCCAAAATCAACTGAGATTATAATCAGATTGTTTGGGGCTGATGTAGTAAGGACAAATTTTGAGACGATAGATTGGAGCTTTATAGATTTTGTAAAGAAGGAAGCAAGGAAGGACAGAGCAGTAAATCTGAACCAGTTTGAAAACGATGCAAACTTTGAAGCCCACTATTATGGGACAGCAAGAGAGCTTGAGAAACAGCTCGAGAGCATTGGGAAGAAAGCTGACGTGATAGTTGCTGGAATTGGAACTTCAGGGCATATAGCGGGACTTGCCAAATATTTTAAAGAGAAGCATAAAACGAAAATAGTTGGTGTTGTTCCTGCCAAAGGGGAAGTAATACCTGGGATAAAGAGGTTAGAGACGAGACCCAAGTGGTTGTCTCAGGTTAAGGTTGATGAGGTCATTGAAGTAACTGCCAAGGAAGCCTTTGATGGCATAGTCAAGGTAGCCAGAAAAGATGGCCTCCTAATAGGAATGAGCTCCGGGGCAGTGGTTGCGGCTTATGAAAAGATAAAATCAGAGGGAACTACAGTCCTGATATTCCCAGATGATGGCTTCAAGTACGTTGAGTTGTTTGAGAGGTTTCTAGGAGGAGTTCCAAGTAGGACTTCCTCTCAAACTTCTCAACTCCAATATCTCTGAGTATTTTCTCTAGCCTCTCAACGGCTTTTGGGATTTCTTCCTTTTCTTTTACGAGGGTCTCTATCTCAACAAACTTTCCAAGTCCTTCAACTTCATCAAGGGTTATCGTAATACCTTTGTCCACGTAGTACTTCTCTCTCGTCTTAACTATTGTCAAAACTTCCCTAAAGCCGAGAGCTTCTAGAAGTTGAGAATACTTGTCCACATCGTCTATCTCTACCTCAATCTCAAACCTTGTCTTTGATTTTTCATCTATCTTTGGCCCTTTATATGTTAGAAAGGCCTCGAAGTGCCCGTTAAACCTTTTTATTCTAATTCTTAGTGCTTCATCTGTTCTTGAGAAGTCTCTGCAGGGATGCTGATAGTAAATATCTTCATGAATTTCCTTTCTCATAAATTCAAATTTCTCCCTAACTTTCTCAAATATCTCATCATCAGCATAACCTTTTAGTTCAACCTCGTACATGGCTCCTCGAGATATTCTTTTCAAGCTTCCTTAAACAGCTTTCGCAGTACATCCACGATTTAATGTCGGTATCTATTATTGAGTTCGAGAAGTGCATCACGCACTTTGGGTTCGGGCAGTGCTCAAGACCAAAGACGTGCCCAAGTTCATGCATTGCCTCCTTCAACGCCCTCTCCTTCAGCAGTTTTCTATCTGGAGGTTCTCCATAGAATTCCGGATAAAGCCTGTGTAGAGAGATCAAGGCAACGCCAAAACCGGGATGAGCTATCCCGAATATAAAGTTCAATCCAGGCTCGTAAAGATCCACATTAACGACTCCGAGAACAGCCAAAGCCCTAAAATCTCTCTTAACTAAGGACAATGCTGGAAGGAAAGCTCTTCCCAAAAACTGCCCTCTATACATATCAAAGGCATGTGAGAATGCTGAGATTGAGAGACCACCGATGACCCTAACCTCTATCCCAAACCTAGCATAGAACGCTGAGAGATTTGAGTGAAGAAAAGAAAGGACATCCCCAGGGATATCCCCTATTGGAACTATGATTATCATATCCCATCACGGTGTGAAGTCCATGGGCTTGAGCTCCTCGAGCAGGGCTTTTGCAAGCTTTATCGTGTTGTCCACGTCCCTGGCATCGGCCAGTTCGACTTGTGAGTGCATATATCTTATTGGAATGCTCAGAACAGCTGTTGCAACACCTTCTCTGTTTATCTGCATTACGTTTGCGTCGGTTCCGGTTGGCCTTGGGCTTGGTTCAACCTGAAGGGGAATTTCATACTTCTTTGCAACTTCATCAGCAAATGCCCTAAGCTTGGGGTTTATGTTGGGTCCAACATCCATGACAGGCCCTTTTCCAAGCTCCGGAACTATCTTACCCTTGTCATGAGGTTGCTTTGCAAAGGTGACATCCATCGCTATACCAACTTCTGGGTCTATTGCATAGCTTGCAACCCTTGCCCCTCTAAGCCCAACCTCCTCCTGCACGGATGCAACTATGTATATGTCCGCCTCATGCTCTCCTAACTGCCTCGCGGCTTCTATCATTGCATAGAGGCATATTCTGTCATCGAGGTATGGGGTTGCAAATCTGTGTTCACTAAGCCTTGTGAAGTATGGAGCAAACTCTCCGACAGTTCCAACCCTAAAGCCCATCTCCTCGGCTTCCTCTTTGCTCGAAGCTCCAACATCAACGACAATTTGATCCCAATCTATTTTGCCCCCCTTGTCTTCTTGGCCTCTTCTTAAGTGGGGAGGAAGGACACCAACGACACCAAATCTCTCGCCTTTCTCAGTAAAGAACCTTATCCTCTGAGCTATTAATGTCTCGGGAAGAACTCCACCAATTGGAACCACGTGGAGGTAACCGTTTTTATCTATGTGATTAACCATAAGGCCAATTTTATCCATGTGTGCAGCGACCATCACCTTTGGAGATGAGCCCTTAAAGTGCGCTATCACGTTTCCAAGCCTGTCCACCTTGACTTCGTCAGCTACCTCTTTGAGCAGATCAACTACTAGGTCTCTTATTCCAAGGTGCTCGTACCCAGAAACGCCAGGTGTTTCTATAATCTGTTGCATGAGTTTCCAGTCAACCATTTTTCCACCCCCTTTAAAATCTGTATCTAAGTGTACTCAGGGATATTTAAACACTTCGGGATGCCGAACAAAAGTATAAAAACTAAGCATTCATAGAATTCTGGGGGGTCGACTATGGATTACTATCGCAGACATCCCTATCATCATAGTATTAAGAAGAAAAGGAATGTTGAGTATGAGGAATACGCTTACGTGCTTGATTACCTCCCGAATGGTTACCCAGATCTAAAGACCGGGCACTACCTCGGGAAGCCCGTTGCCCAGGTTATTGGTGAAAAGGCATTCACGCTACTCGAAGTAACCCCAAAAACAGATCTAATGCTATATGAGAGGATCTTTATTGGAAAGGGGAACAGAGACAAGATCTTGACAATCAATAAGAAACTGTCTTATGAAGAGCTTACTGATACGGCAAAGGCAGAACTCCCCTATGTCATCGAGGAGATCGTCAAAAACAACGAAGATAGATTCATAAAGTTCTTTAACGTTGCCCCTCCAATCACGAACAGGCTTCACAGCCTCGAACTCTTACCCGGGATAGGAAAGAAGCATATGTGGGACATTATAGAGGAAAGAGAGAAAAAACCCTTCGAAAGCTTTGAAGACTTGAAGAAGAGGGTTAGAGGATTACCAGATCCAGTAAAAATGATAGCCAAGAGAATACTCGACGAGCTACAGGGAAAAGACAAGTACAAAATATTCGTGGGACATAACAGGATATTCCGTGAGTAGATTATGAAGGATAAGCTTTTCTTTCTTCTATCTAAATATAATTTGAGAGCCAAGGATTCTCTTGGTCAGAACTTTTTGATAGTGGAGAATATTATCGATAAGGCAGTTGAAGTGGCAGAAGTTGACAAGAATGATATAGTTCTAGAAGTTGGCCCCGGCCTTGGATTTCTTACAAATAAGTTATCAGAGAGGGCAAAGAAAGTATACGCGATAGAAGTTGACAGAAGGATTGTAGAGATCCTAGAGAAGGAGTACAACTGGAACAACGTTGAGATAATAGTGGGGGATGCAGTTAAAGTTCCATGGCCAGAGTTCAACAAGGTTGTCTCGAATCTCCCATACCAGATATCTTCCCCCTTTACGTTCAAGTTGCTCAAGCACGAATTTGAGAAGGCAGTTTTGATGTATCAGCTCGAATTTGCCCTAAGGATGACGGCAAAGCCTGGAAGTAGAAACTATTCAAGGCTATCTTTGATGGTTCAAGCCCTAGCCGACGTTGAGATAATAATGAAAATAGGTAGGGGCGCATTCTATCCCAGACCCAAGGTTGATTCCGCGTTAGTTCTGATAAAACCAAAACCTTCAGAAGAAAGGATAGAACTGAACGAGGATCTTGTGAAGGCCCTCTTCCAGCATAGAAGGAAGCTTGTATCAAAGGCTTTAAGGGAGTCAAGTCACATGATTGGAGTAAGGAAGGATGAAATACGGCAGATAGTTGAAGAACTTCCTCATGCAAACAAGAGGGTTTTTCAATTGACACCTTCAGATGTGAAGGAAATAGAAGAATTTTTAAAGGAAAAGGGTCTTATAGGGGAAACTTCCAAGTGATATTTAATGGGCGTGATATAATGCCCGATACCTTCCAAAGTGTCAAGATGGTTAGCGAATTCGGTATGGTCATAGTCACTTCATTTTGGCTTTACTTCATGCTAAAACATCGTAAAGAGTTGCCATATTCTATAGGAAAGCTCGGAAAAATCCTCATCTTTGGTGTAATTCTCGTATGGACTGGCTTTATTGCAAACTTCCTTAATGAATTCATTCCAAGAATGACAACTTCCGCTGGCATAATAAGGATATCAAAGGTCATTGATGACATTTTCATAATAATTGGAGCCTCTATAATAACATACTATCTATACAAAGTATTCGAAAAGGAAATAATCAAAGTAGAACCAGCCCATATTACAATTAGCAAAGAAAAAGAAACACTTAAACCAGGGGCATATCTAGCCCTTTCTCAATCTCCCAGGGATATAGTCAAGGTTCTGAAGGATAAAAGGGTCCTAGCGATAACGCGTCATCCAGAGGTATATAACAACCTAGGAATTCCGTATATCTGGATAACGAAGATGGAGGGAGACAACACAATATATCCGACGAACCTCCCAAAGCTTCTCCATACCATGGTTACGAAAGCAGATAAGGATACAGCCTTTATCCTGGATGGACTTGAATACCTAATCCTAGAGAATGGTTTTGACAGTGTCATGAAGTTTCTCTCAAGTGCCAAGGATTATATGAGCATGAAAAATTCCACACTCATTGTAACCATTGGAAGGGGAACTCTTGACGAACACCAGCTGGCTATATTAAAAAGAGAATTGGAGGAACTGGAAATAATTTAGAATACGCTGACTTTATCCTCTAGTATCATCTTTTGTATCTTAGTTATGTTTGCGAGCCACTCATCGGCAATTGAGTAGGCATCCTTTTCAAACTCCTTTACTGAGTGACCCTTCTTAGGAATCACCTGAATGCTGGCAACTAGCGGCTGATCAATTGGCTTCCCAATCTGGCTGAGGATCCTCACGTAAACTTCTTCAACGGGGAGCGTCTTAGCGATGTCATTAGCTATGAACATTGCAAGGATGTTGTATATCTTCCCAACGTGGCTGACAGGATTCTTCCCAGCAGCAGCTTCCATACTCATGTGCCTGTTCGGGGTTATTAAACCATTGACCCTATTACCCCTACCCACGGAACCATCGTCACCAGCTTCAGCACTTGTCCCAGTGACTGTTATATAGTAGATGTCCCTCTCCGGATCATCTGCCGTATTAACGTAAATATTGACCTTCCTTGAGGTTATATCCTTGGCGAGTTCTTCAACAGCTTCTTTGATCTTCTCCTTGACCTCTAAATACTCCGCAGGGTTAGCAACCTCACTATCAACTATTGCTGCAGCTATTGTGAGATCTATCTCATCCCCCTTCCTTAGCCCCATAACCTTAATGTCCTCACCAACAGCTGGATACTCCTTCTTAAACTTCTCGCTGTTTAGTAGCTTTTCAGTTTCAAGAACGAGCCTCTCAGTTTCCGTTAGTGGGGCAAAGCCAACTCCAAAAGACGTGTCATTAGCGAGGGGTATTGGGTTCTCCTTTGCCTTGTTAAAGACGCTAACTAGATCAACACTACCCTGCCCGATCCTTGAATCTATGACGACATGATTCTCAACGTCCAAGTGCCTTATGTTCTTCTTCAGGTATTCCTTGGCAGCCTTTATTGCAACCTCATGAACTGGAAATAGTTCTTGGTCAACAAGCTCAACTGCTCTTCCAGAGAGGAGTATGTAAATTGGTTTAATTACCTCTCCTCCTCCAAACTTTGGATATGCTCTCCCTCCAACCACCTCAACTTGGTCGGTATTGTGGTGAAGAATAACGCCATACCTCTTAATGTATTCCCTGCAGAGAGCCCTGCTCACTGCTTCGGCTATTCCGTCAGCTATGCTATCGGGATGACCAATTCCTTTCCTCTCAACAAGTTCAACCTGTTGCATTTCAACGGGGGTTCTTATAATTTCCTCAACAACGATGTTCCTCGCCATGATCGTCACCCCGCTAACCCAACGCCCAACTAAACTTATATAATTTTCGGCATATAAAATACGTTTCGATTATTACCATCAGTTATGATTGAAGTTTGGGAAAACAGAAGAAAACTCAGATCACTAGGTTCTCCGAGCTGAAAAGAAGAATTTTTAGGAGCTTTTTGAATCCGCATTACCTCCTCCCTGTCCTAAAGGGCTAGGCTTGAAGAATAAAAGAACATCAAGGTATACTGTTTCATAAACTTGCCCAATGTTCTGATTAAAATGCTGTAGAAAGATTATTATACTTTGGCTACATCATTTTTTGTGGCGATATGATGTTTGTGAACAGAAAACGGGAGCTTGAGTTTCTCGAAAGAAAGTGGAAAGAAAAGGGTGCACAGCTTATAATCATCTACGGGCGCAGAAGAATTGGTAAAACAATGCTCCTCAAGGAGTTCTTAAAAGGCAAAAAGGGAGTGTACTTCCTCGCCACCGCCGATTCCATGGGTGAGAACGTTAAAGAGCTAGCTGAGAAGTTCAGCGAGCTGGCTGGAAAGGAGTACTTCAGGGAAGTAAGGGACTTTGGGAGGCTCTTCCGCTACCTTGCGGAAGAAATAGGGAATGAAAAGGTTGCCATCGTTCTGGATGAGTTCCAGTATTTGATGAGCCTTGAGCCGGGAATTTTGAGCGCCCTCCAGAAGGTTTGGGACGAGCACCTTAAAGGCACAGAAATTTTCCTCGTGCTCTGCGGCTCCTCAATAGGAATGATGGAACGGATCATGGAGTATAAAAGCCCCCTCTACGGGAGGAGAACCGGGCAGTGGAAGGTTGAGCCCTTCGACATCAAAGCTATAGCCGAAATGTTCCCAGAGAGGAGCATGGAAGAGGTTGTAAAGATCTATGCCGTCTTTGGGGGCGTTCCGTTCTACCTTGACCTCGTGAAAAACCTCAGCGTTGAAAAAGCCATAAGGGAGAAGGTTTTGAGGAAGGGCGAAGTCCTCTACGAGGAGCCGGAATTTCTGCTCAGGGAAGAACTCAGGGAACCGAGAGTCTATAAGCTTATTCTCAAGGGATTAGCTCTAGGCTATGAAACGCTCGGGGAGCTCATGAGCTTTACGGGCCTTGAAAGGGGCAACATCTCAAAGTACCTTGATGTTCTTGAGAGGCTTGACTTGGTCGGTTACGAGCTTCCCTACGGGAAGAGGAAGAGAGGACGCTACTACATAAAAGACAACTTCTTCGCCTTCTGGTTCCGCTTCGTCTACCCAAACCTAGGAGATTTGGAGCTCGGCCTAGTTGATGAGGTTTGGGAGAGGGTTGAGCGCGACCTGAACGCCTACTACGGTAAGATGTTCGAGAAACTGATAAGGGAAATGTTAAGACTTAGAATCCTTGACTTCGGGCAGAAAAAAGTCGCAAGATGGTGGCACAAAGGGGAAGAAATAGATGCCATAGTCGAGCTTAAGGATAGCCTTCTCTTCGTCGAGATCAAATGGAGCGAGCTGAAGAGGAAGGATGCGGAAAGAATACTGGAGAAGCTGAAGGAAAAGGCGGAGCGCTTCGAGGGCAAGAAAAGATTTCTGCTTATAGCCAAGAAAATCAAGAAAAAAGACGAAGATATGATGGATTTGGATGACATTGAAGGACTTGTACGTTAGCATCTTCGGGTGGAAGAGGTCAGCTTCTTCGAACCTTTTTATCCCTCTCTGGTTATCTCCCCCACTACATTCCGATATACCACCCTAAAGTCTCTTGAAAACCTCCTCAGCCTTCTTGAACTCTTTTTTCTTGATATAGACCAAGGCCAGGTGGTAAATCCCGAGCCTGCACACATCCTCAAGCCAGGGAGCATCAAGCCCCTCTATCTCCCTTATCCTTCCCTCCAGCTCCTTTACGGTTTTGTTCATTGCCTCCTCGCTGTAGTCAAGCATCTTCAAGGCCTGAAGCATGGAGAGAACCTCCAGCTTGACCTCTTCGATGGAACCAGAACCCCTCTGAGAGCTTGAGCTCAGGGTCTTCTTGAGCTCCGTCTCCTTCCTTTTAAGGCCCGCATAAGCTTCGAGGTATTTCAGGTATTTCTGGAACTCCGGCAGTCCGAGGAGGAACTTCTCATCGATGTGCGATCCCTTGTTTCTTAAGGATGGGTCCCATTCCTGTTCCAGCCTTTTACTGAGGTCCTTGGCGATCGGGAACACCTGAAGAAGGACCTTTTCCACCTCCCCGCTGTCCACATTCATGCCAATCCTTCGCAGTTCCCGTGAAAGGGCCCGGGCAAACTTCTTCCTCTTTGTTTCATCTCTCATAACCTCGTCGACGGTCGGCACGTAGAATCCGTCGTCAAGGAACTCTGGCTTCTTTACGTCTTCATATCCATATGTGACCTTTGTTTCCCCCACCTTCAGGTCCAGCAGGGCTCTCTTTACTGCTTCACCGAGGTGCTTATCGAACAGAGCTGCGGGTCTGCCCTTTTTATACTTGATAACGATGGGTGTGAGTGAGAGATGCAGCAACTGCCTCCAGAGGTGCGCCTCCTTCACGTCCCGTTCCCTGCTCCCTGTGGTTTTGAGTATGGGTATCGGGGGATAGCCCACTACGGGCATGGTGTGTGTGTCATGGCATCTCCTATCTTCCGTAGTGTGATGTCGTCGAGGTCGAAGACTTCCTTGATCGCATTTATTATGTCTGGGGCGTGCGTTTCTCCTACCCCCAGTTGTTCGAATTTCTTATACTTCAGTCTCTTCTTCTCCTTCCCAAACCACCCCTTCGGCACCTCGTATTCTATGACGCCCTCTCCGATCTCGTAGTTGGGAGCCATTCTTCACCCCTCACAGATAACGTTCCCACATCTTCAGGCTTTTGACAGTCCTAATTCGGGCTTACAAACCCCATATACTGAGGACTACACTACCACTAACAATAAGAACCTCAGAGTATATAAAAATTATACAGAACAAAAACCACTAGACTTTTTCTTTTTCTTTTGAAAGCCTCGCCCTTCAGGGCGGGGAGGAGGTCAGGCTTTTAACTCTCTATGAAACAGCTCATCATCTCACACTAAGCATCAGACATCTTGTTCTTGAATTCCCTCTCTGGAGATGGAGGTTGGGAGTGAACTTCCAGGTCTCCTCAACACGGCATTTCCGGCTTCATCGACGGCTATCTTCATCTTCTTGCTGTCTTGTATTCTATATTTATCTCCTGAGCTACTGGTAGAGGCAATAAAAACATGAGAAAACCATGAGCAACTTCTTCATCCCCACTATCCCAACCTGAAAAGATGCTACCCGAACAGCAGGTATGCAAAGGGGAACCTCGTGTTATGGTTCGCGTTCTTTACACGATACCTCAACTCTGCATATTTGACAGTGGTCTCAACATCGCTGGACTGATCCACGATGGTGAAGGCGCCAAAGGCCTTTTCGTGTTCCTCGTTGGTGATGTAAACACCTCCAACCGCGCTCAAACCTATCATAAAAGCCGGCCACGCCTCGGGCTGGAGGGCAACGGCAACAGCAAGCAACGGAACGTACGAGTTCGAGTAGGTATCGTACTCGTCCAGGAAAATCTCCATGTGGGAGGATCTGCCGGCTTGGTTTTCCCCGTAGAGTGTCGTTAGCGTCTTCATCTCCGCGTTCTCTTTAACGAGCCGTTCAAAGTTGTCCGCAGGATAAACGCTCTTCGGGGGGTTCACGAAGGAGAAAGTTTTGATAAAGTAGACTTTCCTTCCGGGGTCGTAGACCCGTTCAACATCTGAAACCGTTATGAGCACCCTCTCCTGGTCAGTGTCAAAGCAGTGCGTCTTCCTGAATTCATCCACGTAACACCTCTGGAGAACCTGGAGGGCTATGTAGGGCTTCCCCTTGATGGCTATTACTCCAACTTGACCAGGTTTGACGTTTTTAACCTCCCCGTCGATGATTGACCTAATAAACTCGTTGCCCTTTTTCACCTCGATCCGTATCTCCCCGCTCTCCAGACCACGCTCAACGCTCGACTCACTCTTACTGCTCAACCGCGATCCCCTGATCACGGTGGTCGAGAAACCAATGGAAAGCCCCGAGGAGCCCGACGAGCTTTTCTGAACCTCCACTTTGTAGGCCCCAAGAACCGTTGCCCTGCCTTTTCTGTTGTCCAGTATCAGAACCGGGAGATACATACCCCGTGGATAGTCGTCCTCTCTGAGATATTCCTTCTTGGTCCTCCAGCGGTAGCCCGCAAAAAACCCTCTAGTTGGAGTAATGGTGGGAATCCCCTCTGACTCCTCCCTTGAAAAAACACGAAGATCATCTCTGGAAAAGTTTGGAGCGAAGCGCTGAAAGCCCTCAATCGAGTTCTCAGTAAGTCTCGTGCTGAAGGTACCCACCTCGTACGCTTCCCCGGTTTCGGGTTCAACGATCCACACGTCAACGAGAACCGCTGGGTTTACGTCCTTCCAGGCACTCCGGATCTTGGAGAGCTTTGAACTCGGAATAAACACTTTTCCATGAGAGCTACCAAGGTAAATGGTTCTGAAGCCCTCCCGTGTCATCACCTGAACCTGGACGTAGTACTCGTACTTTGGAAGAAGCCAGCTGACGAAAGCGTTCCGGCCCATTACTTTATCTGGATTTGGAAGTTCAATCAACAGACCTCGCTTGGGCTTGCTAAAGAAATGATGTCCCCAAACACTACCCGTCAATAGCACTATCAGGACGATTACAAGCGTTATTCTTCTCTTTTTCATATGCATTATGCTCTGATTAATTTATTTTAAATTTTTCCTTGTTTGAGTAATTCCAACATCATTGCACAACGTTATGAGATGGAGCAACTTTTAATTAACGCACTGCCAAGATTTCCTTGAAGGGAAAACCGGGGTGATTGGAATGACAATTGTTGATGTGAGAATCCTCGTTGAAGGGGCAAGTGACGTTGAAGTTGTTAGCAAAGCACTTCAGGGCTTAGCACTTGGAAGCGAATACAACATAACAATCTCCTCGATAATTCCAACAACGAATATTGAGATTGCAAAAAGCGCCGCTGCTGGCGCAGATTTGCTGATAATAGCCACAGACGCTGACAGAGTTGGAAGGGAGCTAGCAGAAAAACTGTTCAACGAACTCAGCGAGATGGTTGGACATATTGAAAGAATGAAACTACCTCTCGGACACGACCTCGAGCATATAGACGTGGAACTTGTGAGAAAAGAGTTGAAGAACGCCCTAGTCAGGGCTGGGCTAAAAACCTTACAGAGGCTTCCAGAATACATGGAACTCAGAAAAGACTATCTCGACCTAAAAGGAAAATTTGAGGTATTGCAAAAGGAAAATGAAGAGCTAAAAAAGAAAATCGAAGAGCTTGAAAAGAAGTACCAAGAAGCCCAAGAATCTCTAAAAAGTGTAGAAGCTGAGAATTCAAGGTTAATGGAGCTGGTTAAGAAGAGGGCAAAGGTCTACAGCTTAAGGGACAAGTGGAACGAGATGTTCCCAGGAGTAGAAG
This sequence comes from Pyrococcus sp. ST04, assembly GCF_000263735.1. Classification (NCBI taxonomy): domain Archaea; kingdom Methanobacteriati; phylum Methanobacteriota; class Thermococci; order Thermococcales; family Thermococcaceae; genus Pyrococcus; species Pyrococcus sp. ST04. The sequence goes on from NC_017946.1 coordinate 1,709,148, forward strand.
TTCCGGCCGAGGAGATGTTCAGCAAAGCCGTGCAAACGCTTGGATTCGCAGGGAAGGTAATCGTTGGCCAAGGGTTCATATACGCTGAAGATGAAAAACTACTCGAGGAGCTTCTAAGAACTGTGTATCTAGCCCTGAAGCTAACTGAGAGTAGGGAGGAAGTCATCGAAGAGGAAACCGAAATTCTAGAAGAAGGGGAAAAGATAGAAGAAGCAACAGAAATAATCGAGGAGAGAGGAGGAGAGGAAGGAAGTGGAGAGTGATCTCGAAGAATTCGCAACGTACTTGGAGCTTGAAGGAAAGAGCCAGAACACCATAAGGATGTACACCTATTTCCTTTCAAAATTTTTTGAAGAGGGTTATTCTCCCACTGCCAGGGACGCCCTCAAGTTTCTAGCAAAGCTGAGAAAAAAAGGTTATTCAATGAGGAGCATAAACCTGGCAATTCAGGCCTTGAAAGCATACCTCAGGTTTGAGGGACTTGAAGGAGAAGCAGAAAGGCTGAAAAATCCGAAAGTACCAAGGACACTCCCAAAAAGTCTGACAAGGGATGAGATCAAGAAGCTGATAAGTGTTATCGACAGTTCTAGGGATAAAATAATAGTACTCCTCATGTATACAGCTGGCCTTAGAATTTCAGAGGTATGCAACTTAAGGATAGAGGATGTGGACTTTGAAAATTCCGTAATAAGGGTCAGAGGAGGAAAAGGTGGAAAAGACAGAATAATTCCAATACCCAGGGAGCTACTGGAAGAAATAAAGAACTATCTAAGAGCAAGAAAGGATTCAAGCCCTTATCTCTTCGTCGAAAAAAGAAGAAAAAACAAGGATAAGCTATCTACAAAAGCTGTTTGGAGGTTAATCAAGAAGTATGGAGAGAAAGCGGGAATAAACTTGACACCTCACCAGCTGAGGCATAGCTTTGCAACTCACATGCTCGAGAGGGGGATAGATATTAGGATAATTCAGGAACTTTTGGGACACGCAAACTTGTCAACTACACAGATATATACGAAAGTCACCGCCAAGCATTTGAGAGAGGCGGTTGAAAAGGCTAAACTCATTGAAGATCTTATGGAGGGTAGATAATGCTGATTAGGGCATTTGTTCCAGCCCATGTCACGGCATTTTTTGTTCCAGTAATAAGAGAAGATCCCCAACTATCCGGCTCCCTTGGAGCAGGGATAAATTTGGACAAAGGAACGAATGTGTTTCTAAACATTGAAAACGGATTAGAAAAGCATATCCATGTTGCATTCAATGGAGAGCCTGTAAAGAAGGAAGATGCAAAAATAACGTATCACGTTGCGGAGAAGATAATTCCCAAAAACTTCGTTGGAGATATAGAAATCTGGCAATATTTCGATTTTCCCAATGGTTATGGTTTTGGGAACAGTGCAGGGGGAGCTCTAGGAACTGCCTTGGTACTAGCCTACAGATTTGGGCTAACTCTTCTTGAAGCAGCGAAAATAGCACATGAGGCAGAAGTTACCCACGGTGGAGGCCTAGGAGATGTTGTCTCGCAACTCGTTGGAGGTGTTGAGATTAGAGTCAAAGCGGGAGGGCCAGGGATAGCAGTTGTAGATAACATTCTAACCGAAGGATATAAGGTCTTTGTAATCCCACTTGGAAGATTGAGAACAAAGGAAATCCTTGACAGCGAGGTTATTGCAAATATTAGAAGGGCGGGCGAAGAGGCTCTTAAGAACCTATTAAGAAACCCAACTCCTGAGAACTTAATGAAGACTGCAAAAAACTTTGCGATAGGCACAGGGTTAATGGACGAAGAGCTCTTAGAGATAGCGAGGGAAATCGAAAAGGTAAATTCCCTGCCCGCATCAATGATAATGCTTGGGAAAGGTGTGTTCACTCTCGTAAAGGGTGAAGATGTTGAAAAAGTTAAAGGAGTTGTCCAGGAGTTAAACCTCCCCTACGATGTGGCCAACATATACTGGGGTAAGCCAATAGTTGGGAGGTGGATAGAGAGTGAATAGGGATATATTCTTTTGGCTAGCTTTAGTTTTTGTTTTTATTTCGGGATATTTTGGATATAAAAAGAGAAAAGTTGAGGCAACAATAACTGCTGGAATCGCCGGAGGATCGGCGTTAGCATTTGGACTATATGAAAAAATTCCCTGGATTATAGCGTTTGTATTTGGGCTGATAGCAACAATGGCATTTGAATGGTATAGAAAACGCTAGATCTTTTTCATAACTTCTACAAATACCTCATAGGGAGCATCTGTTTTTATACCCGTTGGAGAAAAGTGGGTTCTACTTGCTCTATAACCCATCTGCCAGAGGGCCTTTATTATCTCCCCCAACTTCTTGGTTTCAGTTTTTATCCTCTTTCCAATGGCATGGGTATCGTAAAATAGGGGGATGTCAAGTTCTTCATGGAGCATGTGAAGTAACTTCAAGGCTGCCCTGGACTTAGCCAACGGAAAGCCCTCCCTTACTAACTCAAACATCTGAGCTACGATTTCCTCGTTCTTAAGAGGACCAAGCCAAACTGGACCATAAGCGTTTGGCTTAGTTGGCAGAAAACCCCTCTCTATTTCAAACTTTCCTGTTTTTTCGTCGAAGTATATGTAGCCGAGATTTTCCAAGCTTTCATCTCCTTTCTTCGCCCCATCTCTAAGCCTGACAAAAGCTCTGAAGTAGTGGTCTTTATAGTATGCGAGAAGAACTTCAATACCTAGGTCATACTTTGCGGCATATCTTGCTATAACGCCAACCAGTATTCTCGTCCCGACTTCATGGCAGAGCTCACCCCTGAGTGGAACCGCCAGGTACTTTCTGAGACATGCCTTAGGATGAGCTCCACAGAGGGGAGCGCCATCCGTCGCTGTCACTCCCAGAATGCCCTTCCTCTTAACGCTTCTCAGAGCCGTATCCAAGAACTCCATTGGGGAACCGAATGGATCCAAGTCTATGAAATGGAAGTACCTGTGCTTTTCAGCCATAAGCCTGTTGGCGTCATCATGGTTTATCACTATCTTTTTTTCGTTTTCGAGGATAGCCCTACCATTCTCTTCCAACAGTCTTCCAGAAAAGTTTAGGAGAACGTTCTTTTTCATTAAGTTATATGCCTCCTCACTTATATCATTAAGCCAGATTTCCTCGGCCGGCGTTTCCAGTGCAAATCTTATTCCTCTAACTCCAGTCGCCGAAAGGGCATCAAGCACGATTTTCGGCTTTAAAACGTTTAAAAGCAATACCACTATATCTCTATTTAGGGCCATCCTTGGATTATAAAATACTGGAGAGTCATATATGCTTTCAGCTTTTGGGACAAGAATCCTTGCCTTTCCTTCAACAACTTCAAAAAGCTCCATCTTCTCACCAAAAATAGATTAAGTTTAAAGAATCTCAACATAATCTCCGAGAGCCTGGCCTGGAAGGCCTTTTTCGAATCTCGCCCTTACGGCTCCCCTAGTTCCGTGAACTCTAACTATCTTCCCCTTGAGTACCTTTCCGCTTGGACTCTTCCATATCACGAGCCTTCCGATTAGTTGAGAAGCTTCTTCTCTGCTGTTAATGTTGAGGGGCTTAATTATCATTACATTAGTGTGCTGGTTCTCTTTGCTTCTTCTATAGCTTAAAACAACTCCCTTTATTCTCATCCCTACTCACCGGCCATACATATTGTTGAGGAGTTTTAAATCTTATTCTTACTTAAACGAAAGACTGTGACCACCTTTTAGATTAACGCTATACGTGAAGCTTTCCTCAATTTTAAAATCAGGGAAGAGCTTAAAATCTCACCGGGAGTGAGTAAATAACACTTAAGAAGACGTGAAAAGAGGAAAAATCGGGTGAGAAAAATGAAAGTCAAGGTGGGGGTTAATGGTTACGGAACCATAGGGAAAAGGGTTGCCTATGCCGTTATGAAACAGGACGATATGGAGCTTATAGGGGTCACAAAAACAAAGCCAGACTTTGAAGCTTATAGAGCTAAAGAACTAGGAATTCCAGTCTATGCAGCTAGTGAGGAATTCCTTCCACGCTTCGAGAAGGCTGGGTTCGAAGTAGAGGGGACACTAAACGACCTCCTTGAAAAAGTTGACGTCATAGTTGATGCAACTCCAGGAGGTATGGGAGCGAAGAACAAACCACTATACGAAAAAGCCGGTGTTAAGGCTGTTTTTCAAGGAGGAGAGAAGGCTGATGTGGCAGAAGTATCCTTCGTTGCCCAAGCCAACTATGAAAAGGCTTTGGGAAAGGACTACGTTAGGGTAGTTTCATGCAATACTACTGGACTTGTGAGAACTCTGAGTGCAATCCAAGAATACATAGACTACGTATACGCTGTTATGATCAGGAGGGCTGCAGATCCAAACGATATAAAGAGAGGCCCAATAAATGCTATAAAGCCCTCGGTAACAGTTCCTTCCCACCACGGACCAGACGTTCAAACTGTTATTCCAATAAACATAGAAACATCTGCATTCGTTGTTCCAACAACTATAATGCATGTGCACTCTATAATGGTTGAACTCAAGAAGCCAATAGAGGCTAAAGACGTTATCAACATTTTCGAAAGCACAACTAGAGTTCTCCTCTTTGAAAAGGAGAAAGGCTTCGAGAGCACGGCTCAGCTTATAGAGTTTGCAAGGGATCTCCACAGGGAATGGAACAACCTGTATGAGATAGCCGTATGGAAAGAAAGCGTAAGCGTTAGGAATGGAAGGTTATTCTACATTCAGGCAGTTCATCAGGAGAGCGATGTTATTCCCGAGAACATAGATGCTATAAGGGCAATGTTCGAGCTCGCGGATAAGTGGGAAAGCATCAGAAAGACCAACAAGAGTCTTGGAATTCTCAAGTGATACCTCCTCTGGGATACATATTTTTTGTATTTTTCATAAATTATTTTAAGGTCTCAATGATAATCTATTTTTGCGAGTGAGGGAGATGGGGAACTTACCAAAAGGTCTCAGCAACCAGCTTATAGATCTCATTACCGCAGCAATAAACGAACTTAAAGAAGATGGACTCGAGCCAGACATAATGCTAGTCGGACCGGAGTTTAAGAATTATATAACGCCGGATATACTGGCAATAATAAACCTCAAAATATACGAGATCAAAGAACTTGGGGCAGATGCTGTTATTGCAGACTCCAAATATCTTGGGCAACTTAAGAAAGCTTCGAAGAGAATTTCAATAGAGCCGCTTCTTCAAGAGGAAGAATGGGAAGAAATAATAAAGCAACTTCCAGAGATCACTGAAGAGTGAGGATATTTTCAAGCCTCCTTCTTAAGATATATCCAAGTCCTCCTCCTATTATTATCCCTGAAACTGCTTGCACAGTATCGTTGTATAATTCTCCAAGGGCTCCAGCAGGTCCATACAGTAGATATGCAACGCTAACGTAGCCAACAACCATAACGAGTCCTCCGAGTGTAGTTGCAAGCAATACTCTGGCATAGCTCGCATTGTCCTTCGTAATGTATCCGACGACGATTCCTTCAGTACCCTTGATTATCAGTGTAAACAAGGCCCAAGAAGGATACCCTATAAGATCAGCCATTGCTGACCCTACTCCGCCTGCGAATCCTCCAACTAGTGGGCCGAAGAGAACTGCTGTCAGCATTATCATTATGTCGCCAAAGTTTAGATAGCCCTGCGAAGCAGGGATTGGTATTCTGATTATCATCGTTGTTACAGTAACCAAAGCCGCCATTATAGCCGATACTGCAAGAGTTTTTACAACTCTGAACTTCTCCCTATTTACGAATATGTAGCCAAAATAAACTATAGCCACCATCACCACTATCGCCTTAAAGTACGGAACATAAGCCTCAAGCGTGGCCTCATCCATCGGGCTCACCTAATGAACTAAAGCCTTGAGCATAAATATAAAGGTTAAGCTTGATAAGGTGACCGAGATGAAAGAGGAAGAGATAATATTGCTATTCAAATCAGAATTCTCTAAAGTTGGAAACATCCTTGGAGATGATGCTGGTTATACAAGAATTGGGGATAAGTGGCTTATCATAACGGCAGACATGCTCGTTTGGAGAACAGACATTCCAGACTTCATGACTCCAAGAGAGGCCGGGAAAAAAGTTGTAACTATGAACATGAGCGACATTGCCGCGATGGGGGCTAGGCCAATAGGATTCTTTTTTTCCCTAGGAATCCCTAAGGACACCGATGATAAAACCCTCAGAGGTATAGCAAGAGGAATAAGAGAAGGTGTGGAGGAGTATGGAGTAGAAATACTTAGTGGGGACACTAATGACTCTCTCGAGATTATAATAGATGGAGGTGCCATAGGTATCGGGGAGAGGTTATTACTAAGGAGCGGAGCAAAGCCAGGAGATCTTGTCTGCGTTACCGGAGATTTAGGAAGACCCCTTCTTGCCCTAGCACTTTGGCTTAAAGGGGAGAAAATCCCAAAGGAAGTCGCCGAGAAAGTTAAGAATCCAAAGGCTAGGGTGAAGGAAGGCCTCAAACTCGCAAAGTATGCTACATCAGCTATTGACATAAGCGATGGCCTATCAAAAGAATTATGGGAGATATCAAGAAAAAGTAACGTAAAGATCATAATAGATCCCGCTAACCTCCCCATTCATCCAAGGGTTCTTGAAATCGCTAAAGATCCCGTAAGAATGGCACTTGCAAGTGGTGAAGAGTTCGAGCTTGTGTTCACAGTACCAAAAGACGAAGTTGAAAGCATAGATCTGGACTTCACTATAATAGGGGAAGTAAAGGAGGGGCAAGGGGTTTATATAAAGGAGAAAGGCAAGATTAAAGAGCTCCCAATTCTTGGGTGGGAGCATTTCACACATCATTCGGAACTCTATATTTAGGAGAGGGTTAAGATGCTCACAATAAGAGAGTTTACAGTAAAAGCGAAAAAGATATACATAGGGACAATATGGGATAAAAGGATACTCGGAATAGCGTTCTCCCTTGATGGTCGAAAATTCTTAGAGGACAGGATTCAAAATCTAGCGGAATTCTTGAGAAAGAGGGGTGTGAGAGTAAAGTTAAACACGAAAGACTCAGAATATCCAGAGTTAGTATACCAAACACTCGTAGGTAGAATTGAAAACCACGAAATGCTAGATAAACTCTCATTTTTGGGAGTGACACCCTTTGAGAGAAGGGTTTACGAGTGGCTTGTGAAAAACGTTAAAAGGGGACAGGTTGTAACGTATGGCGAGCTTGCTAAAGCTCTTGAGACCTCCCCAAGGGCCATAGGAAACGCAATGAAAAGAAACCCATACCCAATTGTAGTTCCCTGCCATAGAGTCATAAGTAGGAAGAACCCTTTCATGTATACCCCAAAGCCAGAATACAAAAAGTTCCTGCTGGAGGTGGAAGGATGGATAAATTAAAACTTTACATTGCACTATTTATTGCGATTATCTTGGGAATAGCGGGATTTATAGTATGGAAGTGGGGATTCTGGATGCTGATAAGAATAATCCTCAGTCTAGGATTTCTAGGATTGACACTGATGCTAGGATTCTTTTTGGCATTGACGATATATGCTGAAAGCTGGAAGTACGCCTTAATGCTGCTACCCTTCACCGCAATATCTGCCTACGGAACATACCTTTCATTCACATGGCAGAAGCTCAAGATAGTCGGAGGAATTATAGCATTCTTCATAATAGCCGTTGCATTTGGAATATGGTACATCAGCGAGCCTGATTTAAGCTTAGCCGACAGATTTAGATCCGCAGAGAAACTTGAAAAGATGGGAAGGTATAAGCAGGCGGCTAGAAAATACGAAAAGGCAGGAAATTACAAAAAGGCAGCAGAAATGTATCTAAAACTTGGATGGATGGAGAGCGCGGCTTGGGCCTATGAAAAAGCTGGAGAATATGCAAAGGCTGCAGAGCTCTATGAGCAACTCTACGAGAAGGAGAAGGACACTTACTATCTCAAAGAAGCCCATGAGTACTGGAAGAAGGCCGGAAACATGGAGAGAGCTGCCAGGGCATTAGAAAGATATGCAGAGGAAGAACCTTGGTTCTGGGAGGATGTGGCAAAGTTATACGAGGAACTCGGCAATGAAGAAAAGGCAAGAGAGGCATGGGAGAAGGCCCTAGAATACTACATGAAAGAGGCACAAGAAGAAGGAGTCTTCTGGGAAGATGTTGGAAATATAGCTAGAAAACTTGGAAAAGAAGATCTAGCAAGGGAAGCTTATCAAAAGTTCCTAGAATACTGCCTTAAGGAGGCTGAAGAAGACCCAATGTGGTGGAAGCACGTTGCTGAGGCTTATGAATATCTTGGCGAAAAGGAGAAGGCAGAAGAAGCAAGAAAGAAGTACGAGGAATACAGGCAGAAAATTATGAAGGCAAATGAAGAAACTTCTCACTTCCCAGAAGATAAGAAGGATTGAATTTTTATATCCTCTTTTACTTAATTTTATATGCCCCCGCAAGCGAGGGCTTGGCCGATTCTTAATGAGGCCAGGTGCGATGCGGGGGCAACAGCCCGGCCTCAGCGAGGTCCCCTCGGGAGGTGCCTTCCGCGTCACGGAGTGCCGTGACCGGGGGTAACCCTGGCCGGGCACAGGCCCGTCTGGGTTAACCCGCCCGAGCGTGGCTCAGGCCTCCGATGAGGGCGGGAGTTACGGGCGGGCCACATACAGCAAAAAAGGTGATGATAATGATACGCTTTGTTCTCGATACGAGCATTTTCGTAAACCCTGACGTGCGAAAAAAGTTTGGGGATAACCCAACTGAAGCAATGAAGGCTTTCCTAGACTATGCAGAGAAGCTCTTCGGGAAAGTTGAATTCTACATGCCACCAGGGATATACAGAGAGGTTATGCACTTCATTGAAGAGGAAGAAGTGTCACCCGAGCTGGAACTTTATATCATAAAAAAGCCGCCAAACGTCCATGATATAAAGATTCCAGCGTTTGTTGTTTACGAGCTGATAGAAGACATAAGAAGGAGGGTTGACAAAGGCCTCAGAGTTGCCGAAAAGGCAGTTAGGGAAAGCGTACTCGACACTGAAAACGTTGACAAAATAATTCAAAAGCTAAGAAGGAATTACAGAAAAGCCTTAAGAGAAGGGATCCTAGACAGCAAGGAGGATTTTGAACTGATTCTCCTAGCAAAAGAATTGGATGGAATAATAGTATCTGCAGACGTTGGGATTTTGACATGGGCAGAGAAGATGGGAATAAAGTGGGTTGACGCATTCAAATTCAAAGAAGTTCTTGATGAGTTGGTAGAAAAGTTTAGTAGCGGAAAAGAAGCCAAACTTAGGAAATAACAGCAGCCATACTCTGTTCTAATTAACAAAAATAAAGTCCACCTTGAAACAGAATTAGCAGAAAAGTCAGAAGTGAAAGTGAAAAGGAAAGGAAGTAAGTTCAGATCTTCCTCTCAAGAACGATCTCAATTGTTGAGGTGTTTGTAGTCCTACCATCTGCGGTTGGGAGCTCCTCAGTGCCGATCTTAATGTCCTTAACATCAACAGTGTCCTTGAGGAACCTGTTCCTGACTATCTCTGCAACATCAACTGCCCTGCTAATAGCCCTACCACGGGCCTTTATAACGACCTCCTTTGCACCCTCGTTGAACTGGGTTATCACAGCAAGGACATAGTTCATAACAGGCTTCTTTCCAATGTAAACAACGTGCTCCTCAGTCATCTCTTGACACCTCCTGCTTTTTTGTCATCATCCGAATGCTTATGTTAAGTTAAATACTTTTCGGTTATTCAGCTCTCTCCTTCAATTTCTATGACCTTAACATTAATTGGCAACTCCCTAAGTTCATTAACCATTCTCTCAGCGGCTTTCTGAGACCTTGTGAGCATAACGAAAGCCACATCTCCCTTGTATCTAGCTTCAGTGAAACTTATCACGTCTCCTCTTGCTATTCCATAACCAATGGCTTTCCTAACTTCATCTTCATACTTCTTAACGAACTTTTCAGGAATGCTAAGAAGTACTCCATAAATCATTTTTTCACCTCCAAAAAAGAAATTGTAAAGACATCAGCCCCTAGCCTGCTTGAACTGTTCTTGGATCCTCCTGTAGTACTCCATTGTCTCCTTGCTTACTGAAGGCCCTATCTTCTTGAGAGCTTCTTCGAAGTCCTTCATTGTAACCTTGGCGATCCTTCTGATTTCTTCAGCCTTCATGCCCTCCTTGAGGACTCCCTGCTCAAGGGCTCTCCTCATTGCTATCATTGCAGCCTCCCTACAGACAGCAGCTATGTCAGCTCCCGTGTAGCCCTCAGTCTTCTTTGCAAGCTCCTCGAGGCTAACGTCTTCTGCCAGTGGCATGTTTCTCGTGTGGACCTTGAATATCTCTAGTCTTGCCTTCTCGTCCGGTGCAGGCACAAGTATCAGCCTGTCAAACCTGCCCGGTCTCAGCAATGCCGGATCTATTATGTCTGGTCTGTTGGTTGCTGCTATAACTACTACACCACTGTTCTCAACTAGACCGTCCATTTCCGTAAGGAGCTGGTTAATTATCCTGTCAGTTACCCTGTTGACGTCTGTTCCTCTTCTTGGGGCTATTGCATCAATCTCGTCTATGAATATCACGGTTGGTGCGGCCTGTCTTGCCTTCCTGAATATCTCTCTGATGTTCTTCTCACTTTCACCAACCCATTTGCTGAGTATCTCCGGCCCTCTGACGGCTATGAAGTTTGCCTCGCTCTCGGTAGCAACGGCCTTAGCCAGTAGTGTTTTTCCTGTTCCTGGTGGACCGTAGAGCAGGATTCCCTTAGGTGGCGTTATTCCATAGGCTCTGAATGCCTCTGGATACTTGAGAGGCCATTCTACTGCTTCTCTTAGTTCTTGTTTTACGTCTTCTAGGCCGCCAATGTCATCCCAGTGGACATTAGGCACCTCAATAAGCACCTCCCTCAAAGCAGAAGGCTCAACCATCTTCAAAGCCTCATAAAAGTCCTTTCTGGTAACCTTGAGCTCCTCAAGTACCTCTCTTGGGATGCTCTCTGCCTCGAAGTCAATCTTACCCTCCCTGATAAGCCTTCTTAGGGCCGCCATTGCTGCCTCTCTTGCAAGAGCGGCGAGATCAGCACCAACGAAACCATGGGTGACCTCGGCAAGCTCTTCTAGGAGCTGGTCAATTAATCTTGCCTTAACCTCGGCATAGAGCTCAGTGCTGATGTCCCTAAGCACTTTCTTGATCTCCTCTTCATCTCTAGCAAGATCCACCTTCTTTATTGCATCATCGATGATATTCTTGTACTTGCCCTCCTTCTTAATGTCATTAAGCACCCTAAGGACATCAACCTTTCTGAAGTCTGGTTCTATTGGCATTCCTCTTGTGTGGATTTGTAGGATTTCTTTTCTTCCTTGCTTGTCTGGAACACCGACCTCAATCTCCCTATCAAACCTACCCGGCCTCCTCAAAGCCGGATCAATAGCATCAGGCCTGTTGGTAGCTCCTATGACAATGACCTTGCCCCTGCTCTTTAGCCCATCCATCAAGGCAAGTAACTGAGCAACGACTCTTTTCTCGACCTCTCCAGTAACTTCGCTTCTCTTTGGAGCTATTGCGTCGATTTCATCGATGAATATTATTGCCGGGGCATTCTCCTCAGCCTCCTTGAATACTTCCCTGAGCCTCTCTTCGCTTTCTCCGTAGTATTTGCTCATTATTTCTGGACCGTTGATTGCTATGAAGTAGGCGTTAGCCTCATTAGCAACGGCCTTGGCCAGTAACGTTTTCCCAGTTCCAGGCGGACCATACAACAAAACACCCTTAGGAGGCTCAATACCTAGCTTTTCAAAGAGCTCTGGGTGTTTAAGGGGTAATTCTATCATCTCTCTGATCTTCTCTATGACATCGTGTAGGCCACCAATGTCCTCATAAGTCACGCCAGTTGTCATTCTCTTCTCGACTTCCTTTACTGGCTTCTCACTTATGTTGAAGTCAGTGAACTCCGTGATCTGCACTACTCCGCTTGGCTGAGTCGCTGTAACTACAAATGTTAGCTCCTGGCCAAGTACTCCCACTCTGATGTAGTCTCCCCTAACTACTGGCCTGCCTATTAGCCTCTCATGTAGCCACTCCACGAAGTCCCTACCGAACCTTACTGGCTCTGTTGGAGCCAAAGTTACTTTCTTAGCTTCTCTAACTTCTGCTTTCCTGACTATTACCTCATCTCCAAGGCCAACTCCAGCATTCTTTCTTATGGTTCCATCCATTCTGATTATACCCAGCCCTTCGTCTTCTGGATAGGCTGGCCATGCAACCGCCGCGGTGTTCTTGGTTCCAATGATCTCTACTACATCGCCGGGTGAGATGCCAAGCTCTCTCATTGTTTTTCTGTCTAACCTAACTATACCTCTACCAACATCCCTTTGATAAGCGGAAGCAACCTTAAGCTTGACCTCCTTTCTCTCGCTCATTTTCCTCACCTCAACTTTTTCTTTACCAATGGTTACTAAAATATGAGGGGTTTATAAAGTTTTCGATAGAGTGGAGGTTTATAACAAAAGAAAATATGAGCTATTTCAGAATAGTGTGGAAAATTTAGAAGGTAGAAATCACTCAATTTTAACTTCGAAGCCCTCTCCTTCCTTCTTCGTTGGGTGCTTCTTTGGAACTCTAATTTCGAGGACACCATTATTGTACTTAGCCTTGGCCTTCTCTGGAATAACCTCTTCTGGGAGCCTAATTACCCTTCTGTAACCAGTGAAGTATCTCTCGATCCTCACGGCCCCTTCCTTCTCAAGCTCCTTCTCCCTTTTCACGACTGCCTCTATGTATACCGCGTCATCAGTGACCCTAACTTTGATGTCCTCCTTCCTAACCCCTGGAAGCTCTGCCGTTATTACGAACTCATCGCCCCTATCGAAGATATCAACAAATGGCTCCCTCCAGACTTCCCCGACTCTCTCTTCATAGAACTCTGGCTCCCCCCATCTTCTGTACGTCCAGAACCTTGGTCTGCTGAAGAATTCATCAAACATTGCATCAATTTCTTCTTGTATTTCCCTTATTAGGTCGAATGGATCCCAAATATCCCACCTTCTTCTCCTCACCATTCCTACCACCCCCTCTCGCTTTTGGTTACCAATAGTTATTAAAATAAGGGGGTTTTTAAAGTTTTCGCCATAACGCGTATAACTAAGTAATACTAAGTAGAATATTAGAGGTGTCAAAATGCCCACATTTGAGGGTATCGTGTCAGCACTTGAAATAATATTGATATTTGGAATGATACTTGTGGTAGGTATATCCGCATATTTTAGATCAAGATTCGTATCAAAATTTCCAGAACTGAAGATGAGTTATGACCTAATACTTTCCGCATTTTTCATATTCTTAATCACAGACATTATTTTCGGATACACTGGATATAGAGTGTACCTCTACCAGGTTGAAAAGGGAACAGTTGGAAGAGTTATACTAGTTGCCCAGACTCTTTACCTCACCAGCACCGTACTATTCCTCCTGGGATGGTTTTCAATATTAAGAGCAACATTGGGCCTAAGTCTACCCTGGAAGAGGGAGAAAATGCTTGATATAAAACCGGGAGTTTACATAGTATTCGACAAAGACGCTATTGGAGAATTTAAGAAGCTAGATATGAGGAGATTAGCACTAACTAGAGATCCCTGGAAACTAGCGGATGAAGAAAATGTATACTGGATAACAAAAACGCAGGAAGACAAAGTTGAAAGAAGAATAAGCCCAACGAACATGGAGTATATGACTCAATTAATGGTGAACTTTATGAAAGCAACCAAAGATGCCAAGGCAATTCTCATAGATGGACTCGAATATTTAATAGTAGAAAATGGGTTCGTTCCAGTCTTTAAAATGCTCACCAAGATACATGATTTTGCAAAAAGGTACGATGCGATAATATTTGTTCCCATAACCAGAGACGTCCTCGAAAAGAGAGAGTTAGCATTATTAAAGAAAGAATTCGAAGAGAAATGAGGGATCTATTATGGCCGGAAGATTAGACGTTATTTGCATGGGAAATTTAAACTATGACATAACATTCCTTATGGAAAAGTTCCCAGAATTCCATGAGAAAGTTAATGCCAAAGCTGTTTACACTGGCCTCGGAGGTTCAGCTGGAAACACGGCAACTTGGCTAGCCCACCTAGGGCTTAAAGTAGGCTTTATAGGTGCTGTTGGAAACGATGACTTCGGCAGGCTTCACTTAGAATTCTTCAGAAAGATAGGGGTAGACACAAAGGGCATAAAGGTAGTTGAAGAACCAACTGGAGTCGCCGTCATGATGGTTAAGGGAGAGGACAAGAGAATAGTGAAATATTCAGGGGCAAACAAGTTCAAGGAAATAAACTTTGAGTATCTAAAGCTAGCTAGGCACCTTCACTTATCCTCGAATCCAATAGACCTAATCAGAGAAGCCGTGAAAGCTGCCAAATCTTTTGGATTAACGGTGTCGTTCGATCCAGGAGAGATGGAGGTTCCCAAAGATATTGAGGAAAAGCTTGACATCCTCATGATGAACGAGGATGAGTTTAAAAGAAAGTATGGAAGTCTGGAGAACATCAAAGAGATAAAGTCGAGGATAGCCATAGCAACCCTCAACGGAGGAGGAGCACTTGTTAGGGATGAGAAAGGTAAGGTTTACGAGGTGAGGGGGCTATCTGCAAAAGCCGTCGACACTACTGGTGGGGGAGATTCATTCAATGCAGGCTTCCTCTACGGATTTCTTAACGGCTGGGACACTATTAGCTCGGCGAAACTTGGAATGCTGCTGGCTTACTTAACGGTTCAGAAAATCGGGGCGAGAAGTGCGGTTGTACCTTTAGAAAGGGTAAGAGAGATTGCAAAAACTTTAAATCTGGACATACCTCTTTAGTAGCTCTTAAGCCCAACTTCCCTAGCTTTTTTCTCAGCCCATTTATACGAATTAAGGCCGATAATTGCATAGAGAAGTGAGAGCAACATTAAGTATGATATCTTTCCTAGACTGGTTCTAAATCCATGAGCAACGATTGTTCTAACGGCCTCTGTCGTTGGAGCATATGGGAGCAACATTGCCATTATCTGCAGAGGCTTTGGAAGAATGTCTATTGGATACATGGCTCCGCTCAGGGCAAAGACTAGCATTTCAAGAATGTTTATGAAGGGCCCAGGATCCTTTAAGTACAGAACGATACCAGCAACTGCCATACCAAGTCCTATCATCCCTACTGATCCCAGTAAAAGTATTGGCAGGGCTCTTAAGAATTGAGATGGAGTTATTGAAAGTCCAAAAACTATCCAAAAGATCGGAATGTATATGGCAATATACAGCAGATTGAGAAGCAATCTAACAATAATATTTCCCAAGAAAAATGTTATTCTTCTCATAGGAGCCGCAAAGGAGTATTCCAAAGTCCCAGCATAAAGCTCGTCAACAACACTCCACACGAATCCGCTCAAAAATGTTATACCAAAGGATAAAACCATAAACCCGAGAATCGCAAATGTTAAGTAATCAGAGTAACCAGTTAGCCTTTCAAGAGCCTCAGAAGTCCTTTTTCCGGTCAATCCAAGTCCAATTAAAAGGGCATTACCCACAAAGAAGAAACCCATCAATATGTCGCTAATGAACCATGCCTTATAACTTAAGAACACCTTCCAGCTCTTTCTAGCAACTCCAAGAAGTGCCCTGAGCTCAGTAGCCTCCATAACCCATCATCCTCGTTATCTTTTCAGCCCATTTAAATATCGCCAGACTAATTCCCCAGTAAATTGGAAGTAGAATAATCATGGCAAATAATTCGCTCCAAACCATGGAGTACCCGAATCCCATGAACACTTTTCTCACAGCATTAGCGGCGTGAGTTAGGGGGATTAGCCAAGACACTTCTCTAACTACCTTTGGAAGAGCCGATAAAGGAAAGAATACACCCGAGAGAAAAAGGATGACAAACTCAAGTATGTTCGCCATTGGGCCTATATTTTTGAGCATCATAACTAAACCTGCGAACATTAGCCCAAATCCTAAGAATATCAAAAAGGAGATTGCCAGAATTGGAAGAGTCTTGAATACTGATGCAAGTGAGATCGGGATCCTAAATAGCAGAACTCCAAAGAGAAAAACAATTGCCATTATAATCGAATCCATAAGCATCCAAGCTATCGCAAGCCCAACTATCATCTTAAGGATGCCAGTTGGAGATACCACGTTGCTTTCGAAGGTTCCCCTTTGAAGTTCCCTCCTAACTCCCCACACCGAGGCCTCCATTGGAGATACCGAAACCCACCAAAGGGTATACCCTATAAGAACATACGTCGGGTAATCACCTATTCCCGCAGAACTCTCAAGCAATGCGGAAAATCTTCCCCCAAGTATCGCCTGCCCAAAATATATAAACTGCAACAAGAAGACAAGGCCTACCAAAATAGAGCTAACTACCCTTAGAGGATACCTAAAAAACATTCTGAATTCTTTGTCAATCACTGCAATTATGCTCAATCTCTCAGCCCCCTCCCGGTAAGCTTTATAAAGACATCCTCCAGGGTGGGTTCTTTGACTTCTACAGACAAAACTTTAGCATTATTCCTGACCAAAAATTCTACAAGCCTTGGAATTTCTTCCTCTCCAAGGCTTCCTCTCAGCACGATAGTTCCATTATTTTCCTCAACTTTCACTAAACCAAAGGGATTATTCCCAGTATAGTTCTTTACCTTGACCTCAACTATCGTGTCTTTCTTTACAAGCTTCTTTAATCCTTCAGGCGTATCTAGGGCTATTATCTTGCCTTGGTCTATGATAGCAATTCTATCACAGAGCTGTTCCGCTTCATGCATGTAGTGTGTTGTTAGTAAAACCGTTTTCCCTTCTTCCTTAACTAGTCTTTTAACAAGATCCCTAACAAAAACGGCACTCTGAACATCAAGACCAAGGGTAGGTTCATCAAGAAATAGAACCTCTGGATCGTTAATCAAGGCCTTTGCTATTGCAAGTCTTTGTTTCATTCCCCTAGAGTAATTCATAACAAGGTCGTTTCTCCTATCCCAGAGACCAACCATTTTTAGCAGTTCCCTTATTCTTTTTTCAGCCTCACTCCTAGGAACATAGTAAATGCTAGCAAAATATCTTAAGTTCTCGTATGCTGTGAGTCTCCAGTAAAGAGTCCTTTCTCCCTCTGCAACTAGGTTAATTCTTCTCCTAACCTCCCTAGCTTCCTTAACAACATCAAACCCAAGGACTTTTGCTTCTCCGGACGTTGGTTCTAGAAGAGTTGTCAAGATCTTTATCGTAGTTGTTTTTCCAGCCCCATTCGGTCCAAGAAGCCCAAATAACTCACCTCTTTTGACCTCAAAGCTTATCCCCTTAAGAGCTTCAAACCACTCAACTTTCCTGAATGGGAGGGGAATCTTCTTGGGATATAGCTTTCTCAGATTTCGAACCTCTATAGCTCTCATGACATGAAAACGTTGTTAGAGAATAATTTAAAAATGTCTCGCAACACTATGCATTCTTTTCAGATTTCCTAAACTTTAATGAGTGCACTCCATCATTTGCCGCTATTCTAAACTCATACGTACTTGGCTCAAAGTCAGGGTTTGGTGACTTAAGGATGCTCATTGTCTCTATCAGCTCGCCGTCTCCAATTTTAGAGTTAAAGACTATGACAACATCAGAAAGTCCAGATACCCATGCAACGAACCTTCTCGAAACAACATCTATGTTCAGTAGGAAGATTGAGATCACATTCCTTTTCCTATATATCCTCGCCAAATGAGCAACTTCCGCATTCAGCAACTTTATTGTAACTTCCTCGCCAAAAAGTGTCACAACCCCGTCAAGGGTGTGAATAAGCTTTACAATTCTTTTATCTCCAACTATCGGGTAAATCCTCTCCACATAGACCCTCTCAATCTTTGGAGTTATTGTTTCTTCAGTGGGATTTGGAATCGTGATAACATAGTCGTCATAAGGTGGAATGTCGTACTTTGATCCAAATATATCGAGGATTTTCAGTTTCTTTTCCTCCTTTGCCATTCTTTGAATGTTCAATCCAACGAAAGATGCCCTTGAAATTAACTTTATTACTGGAAGGCTATAATTGTGGATTACTCCAAAGGAATTCCTGAACACCATGTTCTTAAATATTTCAAACCCAAGAGCCCAACCCAAAGAGAACGCATCGTACATTATGGTTATTGTAGCCCCTCTAACTAATCCACCACCAATTGCCTTATCGATCTCCTCAATATCTAGTGGGATAGGAGAAAAGAATTCAAACCCGTCCATAAATGTCACCCTTCACTTTCAACTTTTATGAATTCAATTGACTTCCTCAGATCCCTAACTATATTTCTCAGCTCAACTATATTCCTCCTAACCTCTTCCAGGGACGAAGCTTGCTCTTGGGCACTCGCACTAACCTCTTGGGCGCTAGCAGTCATCTCTTCAGCGCTAGCAGCTAAGTTCTCCAAGGCCTTCTTTGCATTTTCAACATGCTCTTGGGTGTTTGAGATTTCGCTCTTAACGGCGTTGAGCCTCTCTTCAACATCATCAAGAAGTTCACCTATGTTCATTAGGTAGCTAACGGTTTCCTTGAGGAAGTCTACTGAGTTGTCAACGATTTTAACTCCCCTTTCAGTCTCCTCAACGGCTCTCTCCACTTTGTCTTGGATTTCTCTCAATATACTCCTGATTCTCTCGGCAGCATCCTTGCTTTCTTCAGCGAGGTTCCTAACTTCCTGAGCAACAACAGCAAAACCCCTACCAACTTCTCCGGCCCTAGCAGCTTCAATTGCGGCATTTAATGCTAGTAAGTTCGTTTGCTCAGCTATGTCGGCTATTGTATTTATTATCTCGCTCACATTTTTGCTCATTTCCGCAACTTCCTGGACAGCATCCCTTATCACTTTCATGGCCTCTTGGATATCACCTACTTGAGTTATGGCCCTCTCACCTTTCTCCCGTCCTTCCCTGGCTATTGAGATTACCTCATTTACAACCCCACTGAACTCCTCCATTGCATCAACGGTCTTTTGGGTCACATCAGCGGTTATGTTCATTCCATCCATTATCATACTGATATTCTCCTGCTGCCTCTGAGCTTCAGTACTAACCTGCTGAATAGCCTCTGCAACCTGATTTACCGCCTCAGTAATTTCAGATGCTATTCTAGTTAAGTCTTCGGCTCTCTTTTCCAGCGTAAACGCGAGATCCCTTACAGTTTTCATTAAATCCCTAAGCTTGCCAATGGTCTTTCTCATTGAGTTCAATATGCTTTCAAAGTCTCCCTTAGCATGCAGTGTTAAATCTTCGGAAACGTCTCCTTCTGCAATTTTTTCCATTCTCTCAGTTATGACCTCAAGGGTTCTGAGCACGTCCTGAGATATTGCCTTAAAGCCTTCCAAAAGTTTTCCAATTTCATCTTTCTCCCTGTATCTTACCTCAGAGATCATCCTCCTAGCATTGCTAAGCCTTCCCTGGGCAATACTCTCAGCTATACGGGCCATCTTTGTTATCGGATCGAGTGTTGATCTCATCAGGTTATAGGCCACCAGTCCAGAACCTACCGCCACTATGACCATTGCTCCTATGCTTATCCACAGTGTCCTCTTAAGCTGTGTGAGTGCCAAGCTGATGCTCGATTGTATAGCCTCAACTGAACCCCCTGACTTCACGATCTCCATCGTCTTTGAGAGATTGTCATACAAGTCAGATATTGCAATGTTCTGAACTACTATGGCCGTTATAACTACTAGAAGAAGAGGCAGGAATATCGACATTGTCAATTTCCTTTTGAATTCCATATTAGTCCCTCACCTCCCAAATTGTTCCACTATTCCCCTTTAGATTTGGAAAAACGCTCTTGCTGATCACGAAAGATTTACCATCATTAGTCAGCTTGAGAACTATGGGGAATATCGTTTTGAGCATTGAAACGATTTCCACGGAGATACCTTTTATTGAATCGGTGTTAACGAAGACCATATCTCTAATGTCTCTATCCTTTGTGACAATATATTCTCCCATGTCATGGACTTGTTCAATAAGCTCCTTCCTATCGAAAATATTCATGATGTTCTCGATGCCCACTTGGAGATTTATGAAGAATCCAGTATGATCCCTAACGCTATCAAGGAGCCTCGTCAAGGCTTCTTCGTATAACGTCTTATAAACTGGATATGCCGAGATAGGTATCTTATGGAGAACGTTTCCGACGTTTATCTTTCCGCCAACCTTTATTACCGGAACCCTGTCTATTAGTTCTGTCTTTATTCCCAGAAGTTCTGCCTGATACTTGTATATTGGGAGTGTATCTAAAAAGTCAGTTATTATTACTAAAGCTTCCTTTCCATATCTGTCCATAATTTGGTTCAATATTGTAAATACCGTTGGTCCCAAAACGTCTTCAGAGGTATGTTCGACTAAAACACTGATTTTTTCTTTTCCAATTACATCGGGGATTTCCATATCCCCATCACCCTAGCATATGCCTATCACAAAATATATCATATATTGACGTATTTTAAGGTTTATGCGCCTTAATGTTCAAAAATCTTGTAACTTTATGTTACAAAATCTCAGGAAAATTATAACAGAATTCCCAAGATATCAAAATCTGTGTATTTATAAACATAGACTAAGTATATTAAACAAACATTTAGATAGAATATATCGACAGAGGGTTCAATTTGAAAAAATTTAGTTCGATATTTAAACTTCGTAAGTATTTCAACAAATTTATAGAAATTTTAAGGTACTCCTATTCATTTAGTAATATTTCCAATAAATTTGTGAAGAATTCTTTATTATTGACAACTTTTTTGTACAATCTTAACAGGGTAGAATGATTAAGATCAACGATAACCTTAATAGTGGAGGGAGTTAACTTCAGATACAACGCTAAGTATGCTATTAGCATAACCCTTTTTAGTGAATGAACACCGCTCAAAGGAGTACCATCAAGTTCATTAAATGTTCTTCCACAAGACTTACACTTAAACCTGTGGAGCTTAAATCCACCTTTCCTAGTTATGAATCCTATCCTTACTACCTCTGTAGAACCACAATAGGGACATCTAATCCTTTGTCCCCCATAACGAAATTTCCTCACTGCCTCCACTACTTCCTCATCCCTAAGTGTAAGTAACCTCTGTATGTCAAGTATTACTTCCTCCCTCATTTTTTCAAATTCTTAGAATAGGTTTTTATCTCTGGTATAATTTTTGAGTATATAGTTTATAAATATTTGGTCATTGCTACTGCCAAACATTCAATAGAAACACAATCATAAGGTTACAATTCTAATGAGTCTAATGATGTCTTTAACTTCTAAAATACCGTGCACCTTTCTCTCCCTATCTACCACGGGTAGATGATGTTTTCCCGTTTCAACCATTATTTTAATGGCATGTCCCAAGTTGTCATTTATACTAATCACTATTGGTCTCTTCACCATCACGTCCCTAACCCTCGATGCTCTGTTAAGAGCATATCTTTTTAACATTCCAAAGCCTACTACAGAGTATTTTCTTGGAGGGACAAAGTAGTTCAATAAATCTTTCATTGTAACAAATCCAACAAGTCTATCTTCCTCATCAACGACTACAGCAGAAGTTTCTTCAACTGTAAACATCTCTATGAGCTCAAAGAGTGGAGTTTCAGGATGAACTTTCAAGAAGTCTCTATCCATAACTAAGCTAACCGGAACTTTTGATATGTATTTTAGATTGTGACTAAGTTCTTCCTTTCTAGCTAAGAGAACAAGCTTTCTTTTTCCCATTATTTTTGCAACTTTCCTTTCCATCCACCAACCCCCAGGAAGCTATCCAACGTTCTCTGCCCTAATTGTTTAAGTAACCAGCTCCTAGCTAACCACCTATCCAACGGATGTTGTAATATTTTCTTAACTTCATTTAAAGCTTCCGTAAGGCTTTCAAAGATTTTCGGAGATTTCTCTAAGGCCTTTCTAACTCCAACCCTAATCTGCCAAACTCCAACTGGAGCATAGTATGAAGGGGTTACCTCCCTAAAGACTATTGCACTTGCTTGTCTTTTCATTTTTCTTAATTTTTCAAGAACACTGAGCCTAGCAGCGTAATAAGCCCCTGACGTTTCCTCGGCATACCCCTTAATCCCTCTAAAATCCTCGTAATCGTGTATAACCATTGGCTCATCGCTACCAAAAAGGGAACCCTTTAGCCAAACTTCTAAAAGCTCAAAGGAGTATCTCCTCGGTATTAGTAACACAACGTACCTGTTCCCCAAGAATTCCTCATAATACACCTCGTACCTATCCAGGGTATCATAATTAAGTACCTCTCTTCTTAGATAACTACCTATCGTATCTTGGACGGCAGTTATGCTCCATCTAGTCGGTACGATTTTCTTTCTTATTCCTAACAGTCCAGCGGAGAGTAACCTTATTATGTAGTACTCATCAAAGCCAGCTTCATAAAGTGTAATTATTGCATCTTTTGCTTTTAATTCATCACTAACAACGGCATCAACTTTCCTTGGGACTCTCGGATTTTCAACAACTTCAAATTTTTTCAAAACACCACTTGGGCCAATTGGTGGTGCAAACTCTGTAGGGAGGACTTTTATTTTAGGCTTGTCTTTAAGGAGTATCTCACTATCGACCGGTTTAGAGGACATTGCAAGCTCCTGAATGTTCTCAATTAGTTTCGAGCTTTTCCTAACATCCACATTAACTCTCGTCTGTCCAAGTACTAACAAGGACCGGTACCTAATCACGTCCGATATACTTACATTCTCCCAAGAAGTTGGACTGTCTAGGTAACTTGTGTCTCCCTCAATTGGTGGAACAAGGGGGCCAATTCTAACCTTTGGATAACCATATTCTCCAACGAATATACTCGGGGGAGAAGAACCAAATATATCCTCCCGAGAAACCAAAGGTAACGCTTCTCTAGCTACTTTAAATCTCTCAAGAATCGGACAGACTGGCCTTCCACAGAGGAGCTTCCTTCCCTTACATATTGCGCAAAGTTTCGAATTCACTTTTATCATACTACCTCTACTTCTGTCTTTTCTAAATTTAATCTTTTGGTGGTTGAGGAGAAAACAATATAAGCGAAAACCTCTAAGTTTTAATTGAGAAAATTTCAAAAAGGTGGTGGAAAATGGTTAGGGCCTATGTTTTATTGACTATTGAGATAGGAAAAGTTGAGAAAGTTATTGAAGAGATAAAGAAGATACCTGGCGTCACAAAAGCAGACGCGGTAACAGGACCCTACGATGCAATAGTTCACATTGAAGCCTCTGACCTTGGAGAACTCACTAGGAAAATACTCCACGATATTCACAATATAGATGGAGTTATAGACACAACAACTGCCATAGTTGTCGAGTTAGAAGAAGAGTGATCATCGCCTCCTTTTTCTAAGTTCTCTGATTTTCTGGGCGATCATCCGAAGGGTTTTAGCTTTACCATGAGGACTTTCAACTATAATCATTCCATAAGTTCTCAAATCTTCGTCAATCCCAGAGAGTCTTGGATTCAGTTTTTCCCTTTCTACAGAGATGACCTTAAGCCCCAAACTCTCGACAGCATCAACAATTTCATCAAGAGATGGATTATCAACTGCCAACGTTTTCGAAACAACTCTACCATACTTTTTACTTAATCTCGCATCAAGCTCAGAGGGCCAAATAACAAATTTCCCCATCATAAATCACCCAAACTTTAAAAATTTCCACGGTTTAAAATCTTTGGGGGAGATGTTTATGGAGAGAAACCTCATAGGTAAAATGATTCTTGATGAAATAAAGAATGGGGATGTTGCAATAATCGAATACCCAAGCACCTTTCCAGTTCACGAACTCCTTTGGGATAACCTCATTTTAAATTTCATAGAAGAGTTTGAAGTAGTCATAGATGACTTTTTTGGAATTGGAGACATAATGTTCAGAACCTACATAAGGAGAGTTTCTCCGGAAAAATACAAGATGATTATGGAGAACGTTGTGGGAAATGTGAAAGCGGTGAAAATAGGACCGGGGAAAGTAAGCTACAGTGAAGTAATAGAAGAGATCCCCCTAACTTATGATCTCTCCGAGTTCATAAAGCTGTATTATCCTGGAATAAGAGAAATACTTGCGAAATCCTCAAAAAAGGTGATATTCCTCACAGTAGGCCTTGCAGAGTACCTGTATTTTGGAAGAGAAAAAGCACTAGAAACAATAATCCTCAGTAGGAGCGTTCTACCCATAGAAGACTGGACGTCCGTTTATCTACTTAACATAGACCTCGCCCCAGAAAAGAGCGTTGCTGCATTGGAGGAGATAAGCCCACTAGTTATTTACGTCTCAAATAAGGGAATACTGGTGAAGAAAGGATGATTAGAGAGGGGGAAAAAGTTCTTCTCTTAGACCCTAGAGGGAAAAAATACATAGTAACTGCCCAGAAAAAAGACTTTCACACAGATTTAGGCATAATAAAGCTCGAAGAAATTATCGGAAAGGAGTTTGGAGATTCAATAAGAAGCCACAAAGGCTACGAGTTCAAGATCCTAAGACCGAAGATAATAGACTACCTTGATAAGATGAAGAGAGGACCTCAAATAGTTCACCAAAAAGATGCCGCCTTAATAGTTGCCTATGCAGGAATATCCCCTGGAGATTTTATAGTTGAAGCTGGTGTCGGAAGCGGCGCTCTAACCCTATTCTTGGCCAATATAGTGGGGCCAGAGGGAAAGATAGTGAGTTATGAAATCAGAGAAGATTTTGCAAAACTCGCATGGGAAAACATAAAATGGGCCGGATTTGAAGATAGAGTCACTATAAAGCTAAAGAACATATACGAGGGCATAGATGAGGAAAACGTTGATCACGTAATTCTTGATTTGCCTCAACCAGAAAATGTAGTTGAACACGCAGCAAAGGCTTTAAAGCCGGGAGGGTTCTTTGTCGCCTACACCCCCTGTGCAAATCAGGTTATGAGGTTAAGGGAAAAGCTCAGGGAATTTAAAGATGTTTTCGTGAAGCCTAGAACAATAGACGTGGTGGTATTTGAGCAAGAAGTGAAGAAAGATTGCATGAGGCCAACTACAACGATTCTCGCCCACACAGGTTACATAACATTCGCAAGAAAGAGATAGAGAATCAGACGAGAGGGGGCTCATCATCGGTGAGCCTCCTCAGGGTACCGTGAAGGTCATCACCAATTTTGAATTTCCCGAAAGGTTTATAACTTTCTATCCAAGGTCATCTTGGGAATAAGGGCCCGTGGTCTAGTTGGTTATGACGCCGCCCTTACGAGGCGGAGGTCCGGGGTTCGAATCCCCGCGGGCCCACCAGAAATGTTCTTCTCTCACGTCCATCTCTTTAAGAGGAGCACTACAACTGCAATAACCCCAAAAACCATTAAAACTAAGAGGAATAACCCAGATTTTACATTATTTGCCTCTTTTGCAGTTTTTCTAACATGAGAGATCAATGACGTCGTAGATTTTTTGGATTCCTTTTCAGGTTCAACGTTTGGATGAATAACCGTTAAATAAAGATCTTTTCTAATAGTTTCATTCCCCTTTTTAGCTATTATATACAAATCAACGCTGTCATTGAGTGTTAGTACAACACTTCCCTCCCTTGAATGGGCGATATTAGAATCGACGATCTCCCCACTTGTGTACCAGTATATCTTGACTTTCTCCCCTTTTTCAAATACAAGAGAAGACGAGTTTGTCTTAAGTATCACATATAGGGGCTCCTCAAAACTTTTATTTGCAGCCTTTATTATCCTATAGATTACTCTCATCTTTTCCCAATTAACAGTCCTCCAATCATCAAGAAGAATCCCTCCGGTATCCCCACTATCAGGATTTAGACACCAATAGAAGAAATTGTAGATCCCCTTCTTTATTAACCAGTCTGCAAAAGCATCCTGCCATATCTTATCCTTTCCAGTATACCTACCACCCCATTCACCAATAACCAAAGTATAGTTTAGCTCAGTTAGATATCCAAAATGCGTTTCCCATATCTGCGGCATATTACTTGGAAAGCTTGGATCATCAAAATAAGGCATATTATAGACACTCGGCCCATAGACATGAGGAGAGTACACAATCTTATTCCTCGGAAGCCTTACTGGATAGTCCTTAACACCCATTAAGTTCTCTCCCCAAAATGTCCACCATCCCTTCTCTTTGATAACCTTGTCAATTTCAGGGATATGAGTGTACTGAGTTCCCTCTACAAATATCAACCAATGGGGAGCAACCTTAAGGATCGCCCTACCAACTTTTTCTGCAAATAATCTAAAGTCAGTCTTGTCACCAGTTCCCCAAGAAGCTTCATCATGGGGCTCATTCTTTATGTCAGCCCCAATGACATTAGGATATTTGCCAAATACCTTAGCAAGAAATATCCAATCCTTAATGTATTGCTCTTCAGAATAATTTTCCGTGTACCAAAGTGGTTCTATTTCAGTACATCCAATCCTATGATAATCCAGCAACACATAAATACCTAGTTTATTCGCTTCTTCAACTATCTTCTCCATTATCTGTAAGCTTGTGAGATTTTTTAGATCAGGATTAATAGAGTAGTCGATGAACCTTGGATCTGGCTTTGCTCCATGTATTGTCTCACTACAGAAAGGTAACCTGATAGCATTAAAACCAAGTGCCTTTATCTGTTTTAAAACGTCTTTCCAATTCCTCACAGTTAGACCATGGACGATATGATCTTTGAGTTCAAAACCAAACCAACTCACGCCAAAGAGGTATATCCTTTCTCTCCTACCAGAGGTTAAATTTACTTTATATATTGTGCCATTGCTAACCTCATAATAAACTCCAGGAGAGTTATCAGAGCTAAAGTTATTCCCCACGACATATTCTGGGAATCCCAAAATTATTATAAGAAGCACCAAAATTACCGGAACAATCCTCATATAGATCACCTTTTTACATAGAGCCAGCATGCTACCCAGTGGTTTTTCTCGACTTCAATTAAGGGTGGCCTAACCTTCCAACACTTATCCATCACCCTCTCACACCTAGGCGCATACCTACAACCAGTAATCCCATAAACCCTCCCCTCCTCCCTCTCAGGCTCAACCCCCTTAAACTCCCACTTCACATTAAGATCCGGAACACTCTCAAGCAACATCCGAGTATAAGGACACCTTTTCAGTATCACCCCACTCAACAACCGTCCCCCTATACATTATTATTGTCTTATCACTAATGTAATAGCCGTAGACGAAGAAACATGGGAAGCAATTAAAAAAAAACTAAAGTCAAAATTGGATGCAAAATCATACAGCGAGGTTCTAAAAAAATTAATAGAAGTTTGGCATTTAATAGAGCTAGATATGAAAGCAGAAAAAGTCACGCTTGAAGATGAAGAAGCAGATTTAGTTCTATCGATACTAAAGGACAGGGAAAAACAATATTCCTTAGCAAGAGACAAATAAAAAGCGGAGAATAGAACTTATGAAAAGAATGCCAAGAAAAATAGCCCTCGATCCACCATCCTTTATTCAACTAACAAAAACAGAATAAAGAGTTACTTGAACTTGTTCTTGCAGAATTTGATATATATCTCCCTCTTCCTTCTCTACACGCTTATCTACTTGCGAAAGCATTCAAAGAAACTGAGATTAAAAATGAAATAAAGGAAATCAGAGAAATCTTCCACGTTATAGATATCACGGATGAAATAATTGAACAATTAGCAGAAATAGACGCTGCCCTAATAAAAGAGGGCATATTTATGAAGTTTGAGGACCTCCTTGTAGGAGTGTCAGCTATAGCAACAGACTCCCTCCTTGTAGTTAGTATGGATCCAGCTAAAT